>NZ_MCTV01000068.1:0-125653 GCF_002874545.1 Shewanella sp. 10N.286.52.C2 | reverse complement strand
GTAGCAATAGCACTCTTTAATAAGGGCCTGTCATCATGCCCTTATTAAAGATACCGCTAACAGATAGCTTTATACTCTAATGCCAACCTGATGGGCAACATTTACATCCTCCTTGTCGTATCAGATCTATGCAGTTTTTCTTATCTTAGTTTAATTTAAAAACTTAACTTATTTGAATAGCTTAGATTCATCTCATACCTTACCTTTATCTAATATCTTATTGGCGCCATTAAAGTAAGATATCCAACGCCCACATTATTGATATGTCATTCAAGGCCCTAAAAAGGAATCAAGCTTGCCTAGTATCCTAACCCCACTTATCGCTGTTTTTGGCATCATGGTTATTGGCTTTGGTGTCCAGAAACTTAAATTACTCCCCCAAGATAGTGACTCGGCGCTAAATAAATACGTCTACTATATCGCCTTCCCTGCTATTTTATTTATTGCACTGGCCGAAACTGACATTAACGATATTCTGCAATGGGGATTTATATTCGCCTTTGGCCTCGCTATGGCGGGCACATATTGTATTACAGTGATCATCTCAACCCTTGCAGACAATAAACAGCCCGCGCTAGCTGCAATTAGAGGCCTAAACACCAGTTTTGGTAATACCGCCTTTATTGGGATCCCTTTAATGATGAGCTTGTATCCTGATAACAATCAAGCCATCGCCACCGCAGCCATTGCCAGTCTACTGTCCATTATCATGTTCGCATTTGCACTGGTGAGCATGGAACTTGCGGTGAATAAAACCCAACAACGTCATCCTATTATGATTATGCTCAACGCATTAATCACCAACCCCATCGTTATTGGTTGCGCCCTAGGGGTATTGGTATCAGCGCTCAAAATAAACCTACCTGACAGTATCAGCATGATGTTTCGGTTAATCGGAAACACCTCTAGCCCCTGCGCCTTATTTGCCATTGGCATGGTGTTAGCTAAAGCCATGCATCGCGGCGCAAAAGCTGGGCCTAAAAAACATAATATCGCCCTTGAAATGAGCTTGCTGAATAGTTTAAAACTCATTGTCCAGCCGTTATTTGCCTATGTTTTATTAAGCTATTTTAAGGTGGAGTCTGAGCTAGTTTTTATGGGCGTCATTCTGGCGGCACTGCCGACAGCAGCAAGTGTTTACTTACTGGCACAGCGTTACCAAATCTATGCCTTATCAAGTGCCAAGTGCATATTGATCAGCACTACAGCCACCTTTATTAGTTTGCCCATTATTGAAAAAATCTTAAGCGCCTTGGTTTAATCCTCGTATAAAAAATCAGCACCATTTTTTATACAGTACTTTACTGTATATAAAAACAGTGTAAACTGTATGCAGATACAGTGGTTTGATGGTTATTCACACAAGGATTGATTATGCTGTGCCAATTAAGCATTAATAATTTCGCAATTGTACGTTTTCTAGAACTCGACTTTAAAGCTGGCATGACCAGCATTACTGGTGAGACCGGTGCTGGTAAATCCATTGCTATTGATGCCCTGGGCTTATGCCTTGGTAATCGCTCAGATGCCAATAGCGTTAGACCAGGTGCAACCAAAGCCGAAGTGAGTGCCCGCTTTAGCTTAGATGATGTGCCATTTGCTAAGCGCTGGCTAGAGGACAATGACCTTGATGTCGAAGACGAATGTATCTTAAGAAGAACAATTAATGCCGATGGCCGCTCACGTGCCTATATAAATGGTAATCCAGTTCCGTTAGCCCAGCTTAAATCTCTAGGGCAATTATTTGTCGGTATTCACGGCCAACACGCGCATCATGCAATGTTAAAAAGCGAGCATCAACTGACCCTTCTTGATAGCTACGCCAACCATAAATTATTGCTTGATGGGGTAAGCAAAAGCTATCAACGCTGTAAGTTAATCGAAAATGAACTGAAACAATTACAACAAAATCAGCAAGAGCGTATAGCCAGAAAACAGCTAGTGCAATATCAAGTTGAAGAGCTTGATGAGTTTGATCTTAAAGCCGGTGAATGTATTGAGATTGAGCAAGAGCATAAACGCCTTGCTAACGGCACAGAGTTAATTGATACCTGCCAATCCAGCCTGCAATTACTGTGTGATGACGATGAAGCCAATATTGAATCTTTACTTAATCGGGTCGTGGGCTTAGCTGAAAACCTAACTGAGTTTGACCCACAACTAAGTAATATTGCTCAAATGCTCAATGAAGCGTTAATTCAAGTGCAGGAAAGCAGCAGCGAAGTTCAGGACTATTTAAGCCGAATAGAACTCGATCCTGAACACTTTGCTTACCTTGAGCAGCGCATTTCAAAGGCGATGCAATTATCAAGAAAACACCATGTGAGCTCTGAGCAACTGTTTGAGCATCACCAAGCTTTAAAAGCTGAACTTAGCGAGCTTAATAACGATGCCACAAGGCTTGATGAAATTCAGCAGCAAGTAGATGAAAGCAAAAAAGCTTACGTAATTAGCGCCCAAAAACTCAGCCATAGCCGTAACCGCTATGCCAAAGAGCTTAATAAGTTAGTCACCCAATCGATTCAAGAGCTGAATATGCCCAAAGGCAGATTCTGCATTGAGGTGAACTTTAACCCAGAACTACAATCAGTTTCTGGTTGTGATCAAGTTGAATTCTTGGTTACCACCAACCCCGGTCAACCGATGCAGCCCATTGCCAAAGTAGCTTCTGGTGGCGAATTGTCACGTATTGGGCTTGGTATTCAGGTTATCACCGCTAAAAAGGTATCAACACCAACCTTGATATTCGATGAAGTGGATGTAGGTATTTCAGGACCTACTGCAGCAGTTGTGGGAAGAATGCTACGCAGCTTAGGTCAATCAACTCAGGTGCTCTGTGTGACGCATTTACCGCAAGTTGCAGGTAATGGTCACCAACATATGCTAGTGAATAAATTCACCAAAAGTGGCGGCACTGAGACGAATATGAAGTCATTGGATAAACAAGAGCGAGTCAATGAGCTAGCAAGACTACTCGCGGGTGATGTGATAACTGAAAATACCTTAGCGAATGCTAGAGAGCTATTGCAATAATCTTGCAGCTTTAAGCATCATCCATTAATCATCGCCCATTAAAAAGCCCACTATGAAGTGGGCTTAACGTTTAATGGGATTAGCTTTAAAGAGATTAAAGTATCATTGGTTAAATATAATAAGCCAACAACTGTAAACAAATTAACGAGAAAATCCCCGCTAATACATCATCAATCATGATCCCAAAACCGCCATGCACTTTAGCGTCGAGCCAACGAATTGGCCACGGTTTTAAAATATCGAAAAAACGAAATAACGCAAAACCAACCACTAACCAAATTACCCCAGCAGGGGCGGCAATCATGGTGATCATTAAGCCTGCGACTTCATCCCACACAATTGCGCCATGATCATGAACGCCCATATCTTTAGCGGCTTTATCACAAATATAAATACCAACAAGGCAGCTAATTAGCGTGATAAAAATAAAAGCCGATAGGCTTAAAAAGCTCATCAAGTACACAATCGGCACTGCGGCAAGGGTACCAAAGGTGCCCGGGGCTTTGGCGGCTAAACCACTGCCAAAACCTAAAGCTAAAAAGTGTACAGGGTTTGTTAAGGTTAATTTCTTAACGGCTGGATCGGTTGAAATAAACTTCATTAGAAATGCTCAAAACTATTTTTTTCTAGCTCAAAAGGTTTGCCATCAGCCACTAAGCGTAACTTTTCGCCGGCACAAATTTGACCTACTTTAATAAATTTAACCCCAGCGTGGATCAGTGCAATATCCAAAGCGCCACGTTGAGATTCTGGTACAGTAAACATCAACTCATAATCTTCGCCACCAGTTAACGCATAACTAGTTGCTTCATTAGGGCTCAATGATGCTTGTAATGATTCCGATAGCGGTAATTCATTCACATCAATAATCGCACCCACATTAGATGCCTTTAAAACGTGCTGAATATCAGAAAATAAACCGTCAGATAAATCAATGGCACTGGTTGCTAAAGAGCGTAGCGCTTGACCCGCTAGTATTCTAGGCGTTGGATGATAGTGACGGTTAATTAAAAATTCTTTATGTTGATGTGCGACTTCTTTTTTGCCCAACAGGATATCAAGCCCAAGGGCAGAGTCACCCAAAGTGCCAGTAACATACACCCAGTCACCAATTTTCGCGCCACTACGGGTTAATGCTTTACCGGTTGGCACTTGACCATGAATAGTAATATTGATGCAGCGAGGCCCGCGGGTGGTATCACCACCGATCAGACTAACACTGTAATATTCAGCCGCTTCAAATAGCCCTTGGCTAAATTGCGCTAACCACTCATTATCAACATCTGGCAAGGTTAGCGCTAACGTCATCCACGCCGGATCTGCGCCCATGGCAGCAAGATCGGATAAATTTACCGCTACAGATTTATAGCCAAGCTCATAAGCTGGCATTGTCGGTAAAAAATGGACATTCTCGACTAGGGTGTCGCAAGATATGGCAATAGATGTGTTTTCCGCCGGTTGGACTAATGCACAGTCATCGCCAATGCCTAAATGCACATCTCGACGTTGCTGACCTTTATCACGGAAAAATTGTTCGATAAGTTGGAATTCTTTCACGATATAATCTGGTGCGGATAACCGCCCACCTATTATTTTGTAGAAAAAAGCGTTACATACAAAAACGGTATCCGAAGATACCGTTTTCATTCATTACTTACGAGTAACAAGCTTATCTAGCATACCATTGACAAACTTATGACTATCGTCAGCACCAAACGCTTTCGCTAATTCGATACCTTCGTTAATGGCCACTTTATATGGCACATCTTTACGATAAGTTAATTCATAAGCTGCTAAACGCACAATGGCTTTCTCAACGGGTGATACATCTTCAATATCACGATCTAAATGAGGCTTTAGCAGATCATCAAGTTGAGTTGCTTTCGTGGCTACACCTGATAGCAATTCACGAAAATAAGCTACATCAACACCGTTAATGTTTTGTTCAGTTAAAAATTCATGTTCAACATCAGCAACATTGTTCTTGCTTAACTGCCATGAATAAATAGCTTGAACAGCTAAACGGCGTGCCTTGCGGCGCTCTGAAGGCTTCATTACTTTTCCTACTACTATACTAACTGTTGTTCTAATTCTTGCAGAACGTTAACCATTTCTAGTAAACCAAGTGCAGCTTCAGTGCCCTTGTTACCAGCTTTAGTACCAGAGCGTTCAATTGCTTGCTCGATGGTATCAGTGGTTAAAACGCCAAATGAAACTGGGATATCATACTCTAAAGCAACTTGAGCAAGACCCTTGTTACATTCACCAGCAACTAAATCAAAATGCGGAGTACCACCACGAATTACTGCACCAAGTGCAACAATACCGTCAAACTTTCCACTAGCTGCAATTCGACGTGCAGCAAGTGGTAATTCAACAGCGCCAGGAACACGAACAACAGTAATGTTGTCGTCATTTACCTGACCTAAACGTTTTAGTGTGTCTAATGCGCCATCAAGCAGACTCTCAACAAGAAAACTATTGAAACGCGATACTACGATCGCCACTTTGGCATTTTTTGCTTCGATATTACCTTCAACTACGATCATTATCTTACCTAAATTAGCTAAAGCACCCGGCTCTGGGCAAAAGTGGCGGTATAATACCACAGCCAAATGCCCTGAGTCCTGTGCAATTATTGATAAATGTTAACTTCACTAAGTTAGTGAATTATTCTGCAATATAATCAGTTACTTCTAAACCGAACCCTGATAGAGAGTGATAACGCTTGGGTGAACTTAATAAACGCATTTTGCTCACACCTAAATTTGAAAGAATTTGCGAGCCAACACCGACTTGGCGCGAGGTTCCTTGCCATTTAGCAGCTGTAGGCGCTTGACCGTTATCTTCCGCTTCAAAGGCTTTGACCTTGGCGAGCATGTCACTTGAATGCTCGTGATTCGCCAACAGTACTAATACACCACCATCTGATGCAATACGCTCCATGGCGTTTTCAAGTGGCCAGCTACGTTTTTGATCGCGTTCAGAGTGGAATAAGTCATTAAAGGTATTTTGTAAATGTACCCGTACTAGGCAGTTTTCTTCAACGTCACCTTTCAATAAGGCATAGTGTAGCTGATTATCGATGGTGTCTCTGAAAGTCACCATATTGAACTCACCAAAACGCGTTGGCAATTTACATTCAGCTTCACGCACAACCGTGGTTTCTTTGGTGTTGCGGTATTCAATTAAATCGGCAATGGTGCCCATTTTAATACCGTGCTTTTCACTAAAGATTTCAAGATCTGGACAACGGGCCATAGTGCCATCATCATTAAGAATTTCAACTATCACGCCAGATGGCTCGCAGCCTGCAAGACGGGCTAAATCACAACCCGCTTCTGTGTGACCGGCGCGAATTAACACCCCGCCATCTTGTGCCATAAGTGGAAAAATATGACCAGGCTGAACTAAATCTGATGCTTTAGCATCTTTAGCAACAGCCGCTTGAACGGTTACAGCGCGATCATGGGCTGAAATGCCCGTTGTGACCCCCGTTGCCGCTTCAATGGAAACGGTAAAATTTGTTGAGAACTGAGCATTATTGTTGGTAACCATTAACGGCAAGTTCAGTTGCTGGCAACGCTCTTTAGTCATGGTTTGGCAAATCAGTCCACGGCCAAAGGTCGCCATAAAATTAATGGCCTCTGGCGTCACCTTATCGGCCGCCATGATAAGATCACCTTCGTTCTCTCTGTCTTCATCGTCCATCAAGATAACCATCTTACCTTGACGAATGTCTTCGATGATCTCTTCTATACTATGTAATGCCATTGCTAAGACCTTTATATTGTTTTGTCTATATCAGCGATATAGAGTAAATATGCTCCGGTAATAATATTTACCAGTAATAATCAGTTATCGCATAAATCCAGCACTTGCCAACAATTCCATTGTGACACCACTTTCAGTGGCTGGCTTTTGTTCTACTTTCATTAAGCGTTCAAGATAACGTGCAATAAGGTCAACTTCGATGTTGACGCTATGACCCGCTTGTAAAGCTAATAAGGTGGTTTCAGCTGCAGTGTGAGGCACTATGGTTAATCTGAATCTGTGCTGATCAACTTCATTTACCGTTAAGCTAACGCCATCAATGGTGATCGAACCTTTATGAGCAATATAACGAGATAACTCAGCGGGAGCTGCCAGCCAAAACTCAATGGCTTGGCCACGCACAAGGCGCTGCTCCACTGTGGCAATACCATCCACATGACCGCTAACCATATGGCCGCCTAATCGGGTCGTTGGGGTCACCGCTTTTTCAAGGTTTACTTTTTGACCGACGTTATATTTAGCAAATCCGGTTAAGGCAACGGTTTCAGCAGAAATATCTGCAACATAACCATCTGCTAAACATTGCACTACGGTTAAACACACCCCATTAGTGGCAATACTGTCACCCAGTTTTACATCGGTTAAGTCGAGCTTGCCACTGGCTACAGTCAAACGAATATCATCGCCTTTACGCTCAACTTTTCTTAATGTACCTAGTGCTTCAATAATCCCAGTAAACATATTTACTCACTTGTTATCTTTTGGGCCACGCTTAGCATCGACCGATAGACAAAATTGCATTAGTTAATTCGCTGGCGAATTAAGCTTTAAAATCAGTCGTTGGTCTGTACCAATTCTGCGACAATCCGTTAATTGTACATCAGGAATCTGATCCATAGTTTGATAGTCGTCTAATTGCATCAAATTGCGTCCATGACTGCCTAATATTTTCATTGCTTGGTACAAATAAAGTGTATCAGCTAATTTACTTTGAATAACACTACCAGCAACGCTGGCACCAGCCTCGACTAATACTGAGTTACAATGCTGGCCTAAGTGTGTAAATAAAGCATGCAAATCAACTCGTCCATCGTTATTAGCCGCTATTGTGATAAAGCTAACATGGGACTTAAAATCTTGTTTTACTTCTGCTGGATAGTCGACACAAGACACCAGCAAAATCGGCGTTTCAATAGTAAACATTTTATAGTCGGCAGTCAGCCTTGCTTTACTATCAAGCACCACTCTTAAAGGCTGTTGAAGGTCAGACTCAGCAAGGCTGTTTTGTACACCAGCCAATTGCTCGTAGCGCACATTCAAAGAGGGGTCGTCAGCTAACACAGTTTCAACGCCAGTCACTAGCGCGCAATGACGGGCGCGCAGCTTTTGCACATCGGCTCTGGCTTCGGGGCCGGTTATCCACTTTGATACCCCATTCGATAGCGCGGTTTTACCATCCAAACTGGCTGCCAGCTTAATGGTGATTTCAGGTAATCCCGTAGTCATGCGTTTCATAAAGCCGATATTAAGTTGGCTTGCCGCAGCTGTTAGCAAACCCACATCAACTTTAATACCTGCCGCTTCAAGCATGCTAACGCCATTACCCGCCACTTGCGGATTCGCATCCATTTGCGCAATCACCACTCGCTTCACTTTGGCTGCAATTAATGCCTTAGCACATGGCGGGGTTTTGCCATAATGACTGCAGGGTTCAAGGGTGACATAGGCTGTAGCTTGAGGGAGTAGCTGTTGTAATTGACGATTTTCGACATCTTTTAAGGCGTGGATTTCTGCGTGGGGGCCACCCGCTTTAATATGATAGCCTTGACCAATAATCTCGCCATTGGCGACAATCACGCAGCCCACATTAGGATTTGGACGTGTGGTATAACGGCCTTTTTCAGCTAATGAAATAGCAAGGCTCATCATTTCAATATCACATTTTGACCACTGAGACATAAAGACCTTCTAGAAACTAAAAAGCAGTCATTAAAATTCAGAACTGCTAAATAAGGTTAATCATTGGCAAGAATACAAAGTGCCAATACCAACAAATGTAAGACTGCAATTAATTAAAGACGGCAATAAAAATAAGCTAGATTATTTTTGCAGCTTGGCGATGGCTTCACCGAATTGGGAAACATCTTCAAAGGCGCGATAAACTGAAGCAAAACGGATATAGGCAACTTTATCTAGGATCATCAATTGATCCATCATCAAATTACCAATCATGGCCGAATCAATTTCACGCTCACCTGTTGCTCTAAGAGTGGACTTAATCTTACTTAACGCTTGCTCAATTTGATCGATTGAAACTGGGCGTTTTTCAACAGCCCGAAGCATGCCGCCACGCAGCTTATCTTCATCAAATGGTTGGCGAGTGCCATCTTGCTTGATCACCCGCGGCATGACTAATTCGGCGCCTTCAAAAGTGGTGAAGCGTTCATGGCACTCAGTACATTCCCGGCGACGGCGCACTTGATGACCTTCAGCCACGAGTCTTGAATCAATAACTTTCGTATCTGTCGCGCTACAAAATGGGCAATGCATATCCGCTCCTGAAATAAAAAACAAAATGGCCGTAAGCACTGAGTACTTACGACCATTGAAGTTTATCCTATTTACTTTACAAGGTTAACCTTATCGAAAAGATTATCCGCGTTAGTTAAATAGATCATTGTCTATGTTAATCAATCTCGGTTGACATTAACCGTAAACTGGGAACTTAGCGCATAATTCAAGCACTTGGTTTTTAACGCGCTCAATAGTAGCTTCGTTAGTGATGTCATCTAACACATCACACATCCAGTTAGTTAACTCTACCGATTCAGTTTCAGTGAAACCGCGGCGGGTAATAGCAGGAGAGCCAATACGTAAACCAGACGTCACAAACGGTGAACGTGGATCATTTGGTACTGAGTTTTTGTTAACTGTGATATTTGCATGACCTAGCGCAGCATCTGCGTCTTTACCAGTGATATCCTTGTTGATTAAATCAAGTAAGAATAAGTGGTTATCGGTGCCACCAGAAACAACATTGTAGCCACGCTCAATGAAGGTTTTCGCCATCACTTTCGCATTAGCAACCACTTGCTCTTGATAAGTGGTAAATTCAGGGTCTAATGCTTCTTTAAATGCTACCGCTTTGGCTGCAATAACGTGCATTAATGGGCCACCTTGGCCACCTGGGAATACTGCAGAGTTTAGTTTTTTATAGATAGCTTCATCGTTAATGGCAGATAAAATCAAACCACCACGAGGGCCCGCTAGGGTTTTATGGGTAGTGGTTGTCACAACGTGTGCGTGTGGTAGCGGATTCGGATAGATACCTGCAGCCACAAGACCGGCAACGTGCGCCATATCGACAAATAAGTAAGCACCTACTTTATCAGCGATTTCGCGGAATTTGCCCCAATCTATGATCCCAGAGTAAGCAGAAAAACCAGCAATGATCATTTTGGGTTTATGCTCAACGGCTAAACGCTCAACTTCTGCGTAGTCAATTTTACCTGTTACTTCATCAATGCCGTACTGTACCGCATTGTATAACTTGCCTGAAAAGCTAACGTGAGAACCATGAGTTAAGTGACCGCCGTGAGCAAGGCTCATACCTAAAACAGTATCACCGCCTTCTAAAAGCGCCATGAAAACTGCTGAGTTTGCTTGAGAACCAGAGTGAGGCTGAACGTTTGCGTATGTCGCGCCAAATAATTCTTTAGCACGAGAAATAGCTAATTCTTCAGCAATATCCACATGTTCACAACCACCGTAGTAACGCTTACCTGGGTAACCTTCAGCATACTTATTTGTTAGCTGTGAGCCTTGCGCTTCAAGTACACGAGGGCTGGTATAGTTTTCTGATGCGATTAATTCAATGTGCTCTTCTTGGCGACGAGTCTCATCTTCAATTGCTGCAAATAGTTGTGGATCATAATCTGCGATATTCATAGCTTTTTTCAGCATTACTCACTCCAGCTGTTAATTCTTATAGTAGGGTTGCGCGGTATGATACAGCGCAATTGATCACAATCCCAGCATTTGAAACATGAAATTAGTTGCAATTCGTCATGAACTGCACTTGTGTTAGTTGTATTTTCTTGTATGGAGTTGTTCGGCAATTGTATTTCATAGAAAAATCCAAATTAACGCTTAGTTTCATAACCTTGTGACAATTTTAAGAAAACTCTTTTCTAAAAAATGAATCAACAAAAATAACAACGCGAACAGTGAAAATAGTCACGAATATCACTTTTTAACCCGCAAAATGCGGATTCAATGAAATAATCTTGAGTTAGCAACAAATTAATTAGATTGTCACGGCTCAATAAGCACTCCGCTTAATATTTCACAAAATCATCTTTATTAGCTGACAGAAACCCTGCTTAGTGACCACTACAGCAACATAAGTCTCCTTCAAAAAAACCGTAAACAGCTAACGGCAAAAAGATCGGTTTTAAGTTGTTGCTCGATTCGAGTAGAATTAGTGCTATTCCTAGTTCGATCCCCCAGTCAAAGAGATATAAAAATGGCTCAGTTTGTATACAGCATGCTTAGAGTGGGCAAAATTGTTCCACCTAAAAAACAAATCCTTAAAGATATTTCCCTTAGTTTTTTCCCTGGCGCCAAGATTGGTGTACTGGGTTTAAACGGCTCAGGTAAATCAACGCTACTTCGTATCATGGCCGGTTTAGATACCGAAATCGAAGGTGAAGCTCGCCCGATGCAAGATTTAAAAATCGGCTACCTACCGCAAGAACCAAAGTTGGATGAATCGCAAACCGTACGTGAAGCGATCGAAGAAGCAGTCAGTGAAGCTAAAAATGCACTAACCCGTCTTGATGAAGTGTATGCACTTTACGCAGAACCTGATGCTGACTTTGATGCGCTTGCAAAAGAGCAAGGTCAACTTGAAGCCATTATTCAATCTCAAGATGCCCATAACCTTGATATGGTATTAGAGCGCGCCGCTAATGCACTGCGCTTGCCGGATTGGGATGAAAAAATCGCAGTGCTTTCTGGTGGTGAACGTCGCCGTGTGGCCATTTGTCGTTTGTTACTTGAAAAACCTGACATGTTGCTCCTTGATGAACCTACCAACCACTTGGATGCTGAATCAGTAGCTTGGCTTGAGCGCTTCTTACAAGATTACACTGGCACCGTTGTAGCGATTACCCATGATAGATATTTCTTGGATAATGCCGCAGGTTGGATTTTAGAGCTAGACCGCGGTGAAGGTATACCGTGGGAAGGCAACTATTCATCATGGCTTGAGCAAAAAGATGCCCGCCTGCAACAAGAGTCTGCCACTGAAAGCGCCCGCCAAAAAACCATTCAAAAAGAATTAGAATGGGTACGTCAAGGTGCTAAAGGTCGTCAATCTAAAGGCAAAGCCCGTATGGCTCGCTTTGAAGAATTGAACACCAATGACTACCAAAAGCGTAATGAAACAAATGAGTTATTCATCCCGCCGGGGCCTCGTTTAGGCGACAAGGTTATTGAGGTTAATAACCTAACAAAATCTTATGGCGACCGTGTATTAATTGATAACCTCACCTTCGCTGTGCCAAAAGGCGCGATTGTTGGTATCATCGGCGCTAACGGTGCAGGTAAGTCAACCTTATTTAAGATGATTTCAGGTGCAGAGCAACCGGATAGCGGCAGCATTGAAGTCGGCGAATCAGTGCAAATAGCCTCAGTTGAACAGTTCCGCGATTCAATGAATGATAAGAACACAGTTTGGCAAGAGATTTCAGACGGTCAAGATATCATGCGGATCAACAATACTGAGATCCCGAGTCGTGCATACGTAGGCCGCTTTAATTTCCGTGGTGGCGATCAGCAAAAAATCATTGGCACTCTTTCAGGTGGTGAGCGTAACCGGGTTCATTTAGCCAAACTACTGCAAGCTGGCGGCAACGTGTTATTACTCGATGAGCCAACCAATGACTTGGATGTTGAAACGCTGCGAGCACTAGAGGAAGCTTTATTAGAGTTCCCAGGTTGTGCCATGGTTATTTCCCATGACCGTTGGTTCCTAGACAGAATCGCTACCCATATTCTTGATTACCGTGATGAAGGGCAAGTGAACTTCTATGAAGGTAACTACAGTGAATATACCACTTGGCTGAAAGAAAACTTAGGTGCAGAAGCCATTGAGCCGCACCGCTTGAAATACAAACGTATTGCAAAATAACAATCGCGTCACTGCCGATATCTATCAATGGTGATGCAAGTTAATAAATGCTCCTTAATGACTATTTACCCATATTTAAGTAAATAGTCTAAAGGAGCATTTTTATATCTCATGACTAAAAAATTCACTAAACAGGTTAAAGCTGCAGTTTTGTTGATTAATGTCATAAAAATGACACCATTAATTCATATCCAAAAACAATTGAAATATTAACAACTCGCCAAACCATATTGCAGCGACGCCGTTATGTTCATGTTTATCCGCCCCTTGCCAAACTCATCATCCATATGGACTATTTTTACTAATTAACAACAGCTTAAAAATCATTTACAACTTATCCCTTAGTGTATAAAAATGGCCTAGATGAATTAATTTTCGTGAGCTGTGGCGATGTTGTAAAAAATACTCAAAAACAACAATCTATTTGTAAAGACATACCAACTTCAGTAATATAAAATTATTGACGGATTGTTTTACTGTTGACCATTTGTTATGGCGCAATTGCTATACACCAAAAAAATTAAGAAAAAACGGAGAAATCAGTGAGATATAGTCGAATAACATTTATGTTTTTATGCTTTTATGCAAGCAGCTCATTTGGTTTAGAAATTATTACCAGCAGTGAAACTAAAGCACTTGAAGAAATTGAGCAAAAATACAACATTGACAGCTTACTTATTTCTGCCAATGACAAGTTATCGACTCATAAGAAAAAAGAATCTGATTATCATGCTCTCAGTGTTGAAATAAAGAGTAAGAAAACTGAGTATGATCACGTTATCTCAAAACTACCGGCTAAAATTTTATCGCGCTCAAACATTAATGCTTATTACCAAGATATCGAAAAACTGGTGCTTAAAATTGACCAGTTAGAAACCAAATATGATATTGACGGCAAATCACTTCGTAGAGAGTACAAGACTATTATGGCCGAGTACGATGCGATTAATACTAAACGTACCGATAAAGACGAGCAATTAGCTTCGCTAAAAAGTGATATAACCAAACGTCTAATCGCTGATGTATCAAAACCAGATACAGTCCAATCTGTTGATTTAGACGGTTCGACGTTATGTTCTAAATTCCAATCAATAAACGACTGTCTTAAAGATTCTGAAAATTACATTGTCACTAATACCATTAAAACGGATCCATTCTTAAATGATCGTAGCGTGTTGCTTTCATACGATGTTATTGATGCCAGCATGAACATGAGTGGTAATTTAAACTACAAGATCAAGATGGCCTTCAAGCCTTCTTATAACAGTAAAATTGATTCGCTCATTAATGAAAAGCTAGGGTTAAAATCAGCCATGATCACCTTAGTGAGTAATGTCGCTGCTGATTGGTTTATTGATGGGGTAAAAATCGGTACAGGCCGAGAATTATTTCATGAGGTGCCATTAGGGCAACATGGCATTTTGGCATCATACCAGTCTCAAGATAAATCGAGTGTTGAGTTCATTCAAGGAAACGGCGTTTTTAACTATAACTTCAATAATATGTCTCGACAAAATGACCTAGTCAGCTTGCCAAACAAAGACAGTAAAAAACAAGTTATAAAAATGAAGCCTAAACAGGTTAATACCAATAACCAAGCGAACGCCACCTCCAAAAAAAGCTTAACCGATAAAGGTTATGAATACTTTATGGGTATTGAACCCGCTAATAGTGAGCATGAAAAAAACTTCGACTAATAGCCCTATAAGCTGCGAGTAAAAAAAGCCATTTAGGTATTACCTAAGTGGCTTTTTTATTTAAGTGCATTTAGCTTAATGAGCTATTTTAATGAGAAGAATAACTAAGCCGCAGGTTGTTAATATCATAAGCTAGCAAATTGTCACAGTAACAATGTCGAACACCAAAAGTCACCAACAACATAAGCCAAGCTAATGTTATCTATTCATTACAAAATGATCAGCTAATCGCCTACAGTTGCAACGAACTGTTGATGAGCTTGTTATCGGAATGTTCAGTTACACTCTTATCTTCTTTGCTTTACATTCATTTACGCTTATATGGCTAATTATTTATTAATATAGACCGCAATTCAGCAACGAGTCATCGAGTTCTATTATGAAAAAATTACTTCCCCTTATTGTCATTTGCAGCTTAGTTGCTGCCGCAGTCATCTATAGTGATTTTTCACAAGCCAATAAAGCTACGCCGTCTCAAAAAGGCCCAGCCAAAAAATCTATTCCGGTTGTTACAGGGCTTGTAGAGCAACATGAATTATCTCAATCACTGTCTTTGATTGGTAAGCTCGACGCTGAACAATCAGTGTATATCTCTTCGCAAGTGGCTGGGCAAATCGGTCAAATTAATATTCAGTCCAATCAAGATATTCAAGCTGGGCAAATCATTGTTCAATTAGACGACGCCAAAGCCAAAGCGGCAACAGCAGAAGCCGCGGCTTACCTTGCTGATGAAAAAAGAAAGCTCAAAGAGTTCCAAAAATTAGTTAAAAGTAATGCCATTACCCAAACTGAAATCGATGCCCAACAAGCCAGTGTAGATATAGCTCAGGCGCGTTTAGCCGCTGCCCAAGCAGAACTTGATTACCATTCATTAAATGCGCCTTTTTCTGGCACCGCTGGCTTAGTTGATTTCAGTGTAGGTAAAATGATTGCTGTCGGCACCGAGTTACTGGCATTTGACGACCTTTCTAGTATGAGACTCGACCTGCAAGTGCCTGAGCATTATTTATCTATGTTATCCATTGGTATGCCTGTAGCGGCACAAAGTAAAGCCTGGCCTGAACAAGTCTTTAGCGGCGAGATTACCGCCATTGATTCCCGCATTAATCAAGACACCTTAAATTTACGAGTTAGAGTGCAGTTTGATAACTCCAATAGTCAACTCAAGCCGGGAATGATGATGGCGGCGACACTTAACTTTCCTGCGATTGCTGAGCCAGTCATTCCTGTACAGGCTATTGAATACTCAGGTACTAAACGCTTTGTCTATTTGATTGGAAAGAACAACATTGCTAAACGTACTGAAGTCATTCTTGGTGCCCGTATTGATAATGAAGTGTTGATCTCAAATGGCCTTAAAATTGGCGACAATGTGGTGGTTCAGGGACTTGTCAATATGCGTGATGGTGTCAGTGTCGATATTTTACAAACCAACTCAACCACTGAGAAAATCGCTAAAGAAGATGACAGCGCAATGCTAACCACTGAATTGGAGAAAAGTTAATGTGGCTTTCTGACGTTTCGGTAAAACGCCCTGTTGTCGCCATCGTACTGAGCCTGCTTTTAGGGGTATTTGGGCTGGTATCACTGTCTAAGCTTTCAATCAGAGAAATGCCAGATGTAGAAAGCCCTGTGGTAACTGTAATGACCACCTATGATGGCGCCTCGGCAACCATTATGGAAAGCCAGATCACCACCACCATTGAAGATGAATTAACCGGTATCAGTGGTGTTGATGAAATTACCTCAGTAACCCGCAATGGCATGTCGCGCATTACTGTAACCTTCTTATTAGGCTGGAATTTAACCGAAGGGGTAAGTGATGTTCGCGATGCTGTCGCACGCGCTCAAAGACGCTTACCTGATGAAGCTAACGATCCTGTGGTCTCTAAAGACAATGGCTCTGGGGAGCCGGCAATCTATGTCAATTTAAGCTCATCGACGATGGATAGGACCCAGTTAACTGATTACTCCCAACGGGTGCTAGAGGACAGATTTAACTTAATTTCCGGAGTGAGTTCTATTTCAATCACTGGTGGATTATATAAAGTCATGTACGTTCAGTTAAAGCCTGAACTTATGGCCGGGCGTAACGTGTCAGCCAATGATATCGTCTCTGCTTTAAATACTGAAAATGTTGAAACCCCAGGTGGTGAGGTCCGTAATGACACCACTGTTATGACTGTGAGAACGGCCAGACTTTATAATAATCCAGATGATTTTGATTATTTGGTTGTACGCACTGCAGAAGATGGCAGTCCGATTTATCTAAAAGACGTCGCTGATGTATTTATCGGTGCAGAGAATGAAAACTCAACCTTTAAAAGTAATGGTGTTCCTAACCTTAGTTTAGGCATTATTGCCCAATCAGATGCTAACCCTTTAGATGTCGCTAAATTGGTTCATCAAGAGGTTGATAACATTCAACAGTTTCTTCCTGATGGCACAGCCCTCGCGGTAGATTATGACTCTACCGTGTTTATATCTCGTTCTATTGATGAGGTGTATAACACTATTATTATCACTGCTATTTTAGTGATACTGGTGCTATACATTTTTATTGGCCAAGTGAGAGCCACATTGATCCCTGCGGTGACGGTTCCGGTATCATTAATTTCTGCTTTTATTGCGGCCAATAGCTTTGGCTTTTCAATCAACTTGTTAACCTTAATGGCACTGATCCTCGCCATTGGTTTAGTGGTCGATGACGCCATTGTAGTAGTAGAAAATATTTTCCATCACCTCGAAAAAGGTGAGCCACCGATACTTGCCGCGTACAAAGGTGCCCATGAGGTTGGTTTTGCTGTAATGGCAACCACAGCGGTACTGGTCATGGTATTTTTACCTATCTCCTTTATGGAGGGCATGGTGGGGCTGCTATTTACTGAATTCTCAGTCATGTTGGCTGTATCAGTGCTGTTTTCATCACTCATTGCCCTAACCTTAACCCCAGTACTTGGTAGTAAATTACTTAAGGCTAACGTCAAACCTAATCGATTTAATCTGTGGGTTGATGACCTTTTTGAGCGCCTAGAGCAGCAATACCGTAAGCTGGTTTCAAAAGCGGTGAAATACCGCTATATCGCGCCTATTATCATTATTGCTTGTGTGATTGGTAGTGGCTGGTTACTCAACCAAGTACCAGCACAGCTAGCACCACAAGAAGATCGCGGTGTCGTGTTTGCTTTTGTTAAAGGCGCTGAAGGCACCAGCTATAACCGCATGGCGGCCAACATGGATATTGTCGAGCAGCGACTACTGCCCATGTTAGGCGATGGTGTTATTAAGTCATTTAGTATTCAAGCGCCTGCTTTTGGTGGCCGCGCAGGCGACCAGACCGGCTTTGTGATTATCCAATTAGAAGAGTGGCAAGACCGTGATATTAATGCCCAGCAATCTTTAGGCATTATCGCTAAAGCACTTGATGGCATTGCTGACGTTATGGTTCGGCCAATGTTGCCTGGCTTTAGAGGCCAATCCAGTGAGCCGGTACAATTTGTCTTAGGTGGTTCTAATTATCAGGAGCTATTTAAATGGGCACAGGCACTGCAACTTGAAGCGGATCATAGCCCACTTCTAGAAGGCGCTGATCTTGATTATGCAGAAACCACCCCCGAATTACTGGTGAGTGTTGATAGGCAACGCGCTGCAGAGCTGGGCGTCAGTGTCTCAGAAGTAGCCGACACCTTAGAAATTATGCTGGGCGGCAAAAGTGAAACCACCTTCATCGAACGCGGTGAAGAATACGATGTTTACTTACGTGGTGATGAAAATAGTTTTAATAGCGTGGCTGATTTGAGTCAGATATATATGCGCACTAAAACCGGTGAACTTATCACCCTTGATACCATTACCAAGATTGATGAAGTGGCTTCAGCGCAAAAACTAAGCCATTTAAATAAACAAAAATCGATAACCTTAAAGGCGAATTTAGGCGCGGGTTATACACTCGGTGAAGCATTAGATTTTCTGGACCAAAAAGCCATTGAGATGCTCCCCAGTGATATAAATGTGTCCTATACCGGTGAGTCGAAGGATTTTAAAGAAAACCAGAGCAGCGTATTTATCGTATTTGGTTTAGCGCTATTGGTTGCCTATTTAGTTCTGGCGGCGCAGTTCGAGAGTTTCATCAACCCATTAGTGGTGATGTTTACCGTACCAATGGGGATCTTTGGCGGCTTCTTAGGGCTTTATTTAACCGGTCAGGGGTTAAATATTTATAGCCAGATAGGCATGATAATGCTCATTGGTATGGTGACTAAGAATGGTATTTTGATTGTTGAGTTTGCCAACCAGCTGCGAGATAAAGGCCTTGAAATAGAGCAAGCCATTATCGACGCCTCAGCTCGTCGTTTAAGACCGATTTTAATGACTGCTTTTACCACTCTAATCGGCGCAATTCCACTCATTATGTCAACAGGTGCAGGCTCGGAAAGTCGAATAGCTGTGGGTACAGTAGTGTTCTTTGGGATGGCATTTGCTACTCTAGTGACCTTATTAGTTATTCCTGCCATGTATCGACTCATTTCAGGGGCAACGCATTCACCCGGATATGTTGAACAACAACTCAATGATGCTATTGAGGCGCAAAAACAACGACCTTAACTTAATGACTTTAATACAGGTGTAAAAATGGAAAAAGTGGCTATTTTTGTTGATGTACAAAACATTTATTACACCTGTAAGCAAGCTTTTGGGCGCTCATTCAATTACCGCGCTTTATATAAATTACTGAGTCAGCAATATCACATTGAACATGCTATTGCTTATGCCATTGCCCCTGCTGACGACGGTCAGAGAAAGTTTCAAGATGCATTAAAACACATAGGTTTTGAAGTCAAACTCAAACCTTATATTCAGCGCAGTGATGGCAGTGCCAAAGGCGACTGGGATGTAGGAATTACCATAGATATTCTTGATATTGCCGAGCATGTCGATAAGGTAATTTTATTGTCTGGCGATGGTGACTTTGATTTATTGCTTGCCAAAGTGGCACAAAAATATGGCTGTAATACCCAAGTGATCAGCGTTGCGCCTTTAACAGCAAAGTCACTGCTTGATGTCACTGGCAGCCATATCGCGATTAACCATGACTTGCTACTTTAACTGTCACATTTTTCATCACTCTTCGGCTTAGTGTAAACAAATATACACACACATATAAGCTGGCTAGTATGTTTTAAAATACCAATATAAACAACTAACTAGGCTTTCCTATATGGTCACAGTGCTCACTTCCCATATTGTGCTGTTTATCCGCATTACATCACTTCTAAATTTATGTAGAATTACTAGCGAACTTCATTAATAAAAAATAATAATAATTGAGGCTAGTCGATGTTTGGAGCGTTAAAGCAGTTTGTATTGTTAATCACTTGCGCCTGCGTCACTGTTTTTTTTACGCCTCAAAGCTATGGCGAACAATTTCGATTAGAAACCCTGACCATCAGTGACGGTCTACCTTCTTCGAGTATTACTACCCTTTATCAACAAAAAAATGGCTTTATCTGGTTTGGTACCGATGCGGGTGCCAGTCGCTATGATGGGGTTAACTTCACCAATTTCCAATTTTCATTAAATGATAAACACCATATATCAAACAATTACGTCACTAAAATCCACGAGGATACAAATGGTGATATATGGATAGCAACCGAAGATGGTCTAAATCAGTTAACCACAGATAATCAGATTATTATTCATGATATGAAATCATCAAGTAATGGCTTAGGTTCCAGTTGGATAATAGATATATTTGAAGATGATAATAACGATCTATGGTTTGGCACCGGCTCTGGTGTCAGTCACTATAATATAGACACTCAAACCTTTACCCCCTACTTCCTCTATGAAGTTGAAACGGATAAAGCATATGATACCTCTATCGCAGGCTTTTTTTACGATAGTAACCATAACATTTGGGTAACCTCAGACTTTGGCTTGGCCAAGGTAAATCGGCTGAAGCAGAAACTGGAATTAGTCAATTTTAACGATAAGCGCACCCAAGAGATCTTTGACGGAAGCTTATCGACCGTGTTTCAGGCTGAAGATGGCCTTGTGTGGATTGGCACTTATCAAACAGGCTTAATCAAGTTTAACCCTGAAACACTGGCTACTGAGGTATTTCAACATCAAGGGGATAATCCCTCCTCCCAGCAGCTCGCTTCAAATCAAATTTTTTACATTACCGCAGAAGATAACAATACCCTGTGGATTGCGCACGATCATGGTGCCACAAGATTACAACTCGATACCATGACCTTCAGCCATATCAAACATCAAGATTATAATGATAATTCACTTGCTGATGATTACGTTGCAAGCATCTTAATCGATTATTCAAACGGTATTTGGTTCGGCACTGGCAATGGTGTATCGCGCTACTCAAGCTTTAAACAAGGCTCTCGATTATATCGCCCTCACCCTTTTAAACCCGAGTTATCAGGTAATTTCGTTTATTGGTTTGATACCGATAAACAAAATAATATATGGATAGCCACTGATAAAGGTATCGATAAGATTAACGCTGGCACAGAAACAATTACCATAGCGCCAATAACAGATGCTGTGATCAATGAACCCTATAGCACCATTGTTGATGAACAAAACAATTTATGGATAGCGGGTGCCAATGGCTTATCACAGTATAATATTGATAATGATACTTTAAGGCATTTTAGTAATAGCTCTGACAACCCCCATGGATTCCCCAGTAATGAGTTTTACCTCGCCATACCTGACAACAAAGGCAATGTTTGGATAAGCGGTTATTTAGACGTGGGTTTAATACTGTTCAATCCTGATAAAGGCATTTTAAAGCGCTATTTCGAGCACTACGATAATGCATATCGCTCTGGAGGTAACTTTGCCTTTGATAAGAAAATCATTCATAACGGCGAATTATGGATGGCCACAACCAATGCTATTTTCCGAATTAACCCTGAAACTGATGAAGTGAAACACTTGCCTCTAGGCAGTGAGGTTGAAAATATTCGCACCGTCAAAATTTACCAAGATGAAGATAATATTATTTGGGTTGCCACTCAAGGGTTAGGGCTGGCTAAAATTGAGATTGGCGAGAAATGGAGTGATGAATTAAACATCCAGTACTTCACCAAAGAGCATGGGTTTACCAGCAATACCCTCAAGGGCGTGGTGGGTGATGGTAAAGGAAATTTATGGATCACCTCGCAAGCTAAATTTGCGCACATGGATACAAAAACCAATAAAATCACCCAATACCCCAGTGCCATCACTCAAAAAGACAGTTCATTTTCAGATGGTGCAATAGCAATAAGAAACCACGAGTTACTTATTGGCACTAATCATGGTGCCTTTAAAATTGACACCCAGCAGCTAACAAGAAATGACTTTCAGCCTCAAGTGCATATTACTTCGGCACTTGTTGCTAACCAAGAATATATTGGCCCTAATAGTAATAATCAGCTCGCTAAGTTAAGCCTAGATTATCAAAAAAATATGGTCCAGTTTACCTTTGCCTCATTAGACTTCAGTGCCCCCACTAAAAACCAGTATCGCTATATGCTGCAAGGGTTTGATAAAGAGTGGACCTATGTCGGTAACACCAACACTGCCACATATACTAACCTCAGTGCCGGTGAATATAACTTCATCGTACAAGGGAGTAATAGCGACGGCCTATGGAGCCCTCATCAAGCCATATTTGCTTTTAAAATAAACCAAGCTTGGTGGCATTACGCCATTATTAGCTTGCTGATAATATGTGCCTTATTACTGTTTTTATACCTATTAACTCGCCATCAAAAAATTACTGAACTTAGAAAAAGAGCGAACTTTGATGCGTTAACGGGGTTATCGAATCGCTTCCAATTTAATAGCAAACTTGAAGCGTCCATTAGCATTAAAAATACTCACGCAGCCATTGTTTTTATCGACCTTGATTATTTCAAAGAAGTGAATGACACCATGGGCCATGACATTGGTGATGAGCTTATTATTCAGGTCAGTCAGCGTTTAAAAGCCAATATAAAAAGGGATGACTTATTAGCTCGATTAGGTGGCGATGAATTTGCCATTATCATTCGAAATCCTGGTGAGTTGGCTCAATTAGTGACTATTGTTGAACGGATAAGAGCAACCATTAATTGCGGTTACCAGGTACAACAGCATTGGATCAGTACTTCAGCGAGTATTGGGGTCGCCTGTTACCCTGAAGATGGCCAAGATGCTAAGACCTTGCTAAAGCACGCCGACACGGCAATGTATGCCGCCAAGCATGCAGGCCGTAATAGTGCATACTTTTTTAATGAGGCGCTCTCCATCGCCCTGCAAGAAAAAATCACTATCAAACAGCAACTGCAACTGGCATTAGAGAATGGTGAATTTGAGTTATTTTATCAACCGAAAGTCTGTTTAGTCAGCGGTGAGATCAGCTCCTTTGAAGCATTACTGCGTTGGTTTCACCCTAAAGAAGGCATGATCCCGCCTAATCGCTTTATTCCAGAAGCTGAAAGTAACGGTCAAATTATTGAGATCGGCTACTGGGTATTAAGACAAGCCTGCATAACCGGCAATCAATGGCATCAGCAAGGGCTATTAAGTGGCAATATTTCAGTCAATATTTCGCCAGTGCAACTATCACAGCCGGATATTTGCCAGCAAATTGAAGCGATTTTAGTTGAAACAGGTTTTCCTGCCGAGAAACTGGAGCTCGAGATTACCGAATCATTATTAATTGAAAACGTGGAAGTCGCTGAAAAAGTACTTAACCAGCTGCATCAACTGCATATCAGGATTAGTTTAGATGACTTTGGCAAAGGCTATTCTTCATTGAATTACCTGACCCATTTCCCGCTAGATACCTTAAAGATTGATAAAGGCTTTATCGATAACTTTATCGATAACAAAGCGGCTGGTAATGTACTTAAAAACATTATTAATCTCGGTAAGGACTTGAATATGCAAATTGTTGCCGAAGGTATTGAAACCGAGCTGCAATTATTAAAGTTAATTCAGTATCAATGTCATGTAGGCCAAGGTTATATCTTCAGCCCAGCGGTCAACGCGCAAAGCGCTTACCAAATGCTTACTGGGGAAACACAATTACTGCCATTGTCTATGCAGCAAAAGGTCAGCTAAAAATTAAGCATCAGTTTGACTGTGATGCTTAAAGCTACTCACAATGCAATATCGTTGCAGGTCTGAGCAGTATGTAACTTAGGTATATCAACAGCAAGAGTCTGTTTAAAGTGGTTTAAATAGGTGACAATAAGCATCCGTTTTACCTTAATAACCAAATCAGCCTAACTGAGTAGCGAATGAGCACAAAAACAATAGCATATAGCCCAATATTTCACTTTCCGGTGCAAATCTATTATGAAGACACCGACTTTTCTGGGGTTGTGTATCATCCTAACTTTTTAAAGTATTTCGAAAGAGCCAGAGAGCATGTTATTGGGGCCGATGTACTAAATAGCTTATGGCAGCTACAACAATTGGGATTTGCAGTGTATCGCACCGATATGCTTTGTCATGATGGGGTTGAGTTTGCAGATATTGTTGATGTTCGCACTCGATATTATTTTGAAAGTAAATATCGTACTGTGTGGCAACAGGAAATTTGGCGACCTAATGCTAACAAGCCTGCTGTGACAGCGACCATAGAAATGGTTTGTATGAATCAACAACGACAAATGGCGCCGATGCCAGTTGAGCTGATCGCACAGTTACGATCACAATTTGGTCAAGATTAGCTATTTAGCAATAAATTACGTCGCGCTAACCGGATTAATTAACTGAGCTAAACAATGCTCTAACTCACTAGGCCGAAGGGGTTTACTAAAATAATCCCCTTGGATGGTATTGGCGCCAAATCCAATCAAGGTATCAAATACCGCCTTTGTTTCGACCCCTTCAACCGTGACATTAAACCCTAAGCTGCTAGCTAAATCTATGCTGGTTTTGACAATTTTGTTAGCTTGTAAATCACAATTAAAATCGTCCAAAAATGCTTTATCAATCTTTACCTCATCCACTGGAAGATGGCGCAGGTAAGCAAGAGAAGAGTGGCCGGTGCCAAAATCATCAATGGCGATGGAGACGCCGATGTCTCTGAGGGTATTTAGCGTTTCTATGGTGCTGTTCAAATCAATCATCAAGGCGCTTTCAGTAATTTCTATGGTCAAGTTTTGCGCAGGCACTTTATATTGCAGCAACTTACTGCTTATGATGATCGGAAGCTGTTTATTCTCTAAATCTTTGGTGGACAAATTCACTGCCACTTTGATATTTAAACCTTTGTTAATCCACTTAACCTGTTGTTTTAACACTTCATCCAGCGCCCAATGGCTAACTAAATCGATAATGCCAGTATGCTCAGCTAATGGAATAAACTCCGAAGGAGAAATGTCACCAAGACCAGCATGTTTCCAACGAATGAGTGCTTCAACTTGATGACAAGCACCTGAGTTCATGTCCAGCTTTGGTTGATATACCATGTACAATTGATTCTGCTTTAAACCTTTTGGTAAGCTATTGATAATTAATAATTCACGATATTGGGCTTTATCATCATCTTGATTATAAAAAGCAACAGAGCCACTGCTGCGCTTAGCTTTTTTAAGGGCTAAATCCAGCCTTCTTAGCATTAAACTGACATCAGCATGGTGTTTATTTAACTCCAATACACCTAGTTGAACTTTAATACAGATTGGCGTTTGAGCAATTTCAAATGGTCGTTGTAAATGCTGCTTCATATCCTGTAAATCCTGGCTCAATAATGAATTTGGATAAAAAAGCAAAAACTCATTACCATTCATTCGCGATACAAACGCAGGGGGGGTAGTTAAGCCTTTAATCCTCACTGCAAATGCTTGCAATAATTGATCGCCAAAAACAAAGCCAAATAAGTCATTCACAAATCTAAACTGTTGAATATCGACCAAAATCAACATACCTTCGGTCGCTGGCATTTTGGCAAACATTTTGCGTTTAAAGCCCACTCGATTGGACAGTCCTGTTAGTTTGTCACGATCAAGATTAACAGGATTATTTTTGTGTAGTTGATTTAGATTGCGAATAAGGGGTTTAAAAGCCCGAGGGGTATGTTTGAAACTTAACGGTAGTTTATTGCTACTATTGACATCAAGGGTTTGGGTTAACTCATTAATAAAGCGCCCTTGCTGAAAATAGCCACCCAGTACAATACCGAGCAGCAAAACTAAGCCAATAAACACAATGATCATTATTTCAACAGTTAACACAACCGAGTGCCTCTATTATCTTGCTTTATTAGCGTTAGCCTTATTAGCGTTAACTCAATAGCCATCGGGCTTGAATTTATGCTTATTGATAACTCTGTTTTATCGAATGATAAACATCTAAAAACTCATCACTCTCTAAATCTTCAGGGGTAACTGGTAAGCCTCTTGTGGCAAATAATGCTAACCGCTGCTCAAGCTCGGGACCTGCTCTTAACTCACCAGAGTAATAGGCCGCTGAGCGAATAAAGTCTAAATAAGTGACCTGCTCAGAGATGTAATGCAAATCAGCCCAGCGCTCAACCACTTCCATCACTTCAGGGGCAAAGTCCCACGTTTTTAAAATAGCTCGACCTATTGGCCCTTGCATTTTACGTACGAGACCGCGTAATTGTTCAATACTGGTAAAGGTATCAGGCCTTGTTTCAGCTTCTGATAACACAGGTAGCGCGCCAATATTGTGCACTAAGCCAGCCAAGGTCAATGTTTCAGCATCTAACCTTTTACTGGGGTTGCGCTTATTATAAATTGCAAGTAATGCCCCTGCCGCTGCTGTCACTTCAATGGAGGTTTGCCATACTTCATCCATCACCTCCCATACCATTTCATTGGTTGAGATAAAAAGTTGCTCTAACGCCACTGAAGTGACAATGGTTTTAATCTGCACTAAGCCAATTCGATTAACCGCAGCACTGATATTTTCAGCTTTTTTACCACGGCTATACAATGCACTATTTGCCACCTTAATAATGCGCGCCGAAATCGCCGCATCTTGGCCAATAATATCACCCACTTGCTTCAAGCTGCTATTAGGGTTTGATACCACCTCTTGCACTCTCATGGCAACTTCAGGAAGCGTTGGCAGTACCAATGCGTCATCTTTAAGCTTTTTCAGTAAACCCACTAGGAGTTGGTGTTCAGTCGTCATCAATTCAGCCCGTTGTATTATTATTATCGCTTTGTAAGCAATTGTACCAGTTATGTGGCTTATTTGAATAAAGAAAAAGAACGACTATGGGGATTTTATTCCATTAAAGATGATCAAATTTGACTGTAACCGCAATCACAGAGGAAAAATTTGCATTCAGCAGCCATACTTCAGTAAAATGCCGCCCCCGCGCTGTGTGCGAGTTTTCATCAAATTGAGAGTTATTATGTTTAGACCAGAGCTATTGTCTCCAGCTGGAACCCTTAAAAATATGCGCTACGCATTTGCCTACGGTGCAGATGCTGTATATGCCGGTCAGCCTCGTTATAGCCTTCGAGTTCGTAATAATGACTTCAAAATGGAAAACCTCGCCATGGGGATCCAGGAAGCCCATGCGCTCAATAAAAAATTATATGTGGTCAGCAACATTGCGCCCCACAATGCCAAGCTAAAAACCTACATTCGTGATATGGAACCTGTCGTGGCGATGAAACCTGACGCCATAATCATGTCAGATCCAGGCCTTATCATGATGGTACGTGAAGCCTTTCCTGATCAAGTAGTGCATTTATCAGTACAAGCCAATGCCATTAACTGGGCTTCGGTGAAGTTTTGGCAGCAACAAGGTATTAAACGCGTTATTTTATCTCGAGAATTGTCGTTAGATGAAATTGAAGAAATTCGTCAGCAATGCCCTGATATTGAATTAGAAGTATTTGTCCATGGCGCATTATGTATGGCTTACTCAGGCCGTTGCTTACTCTCTGGTTACATCAATAAGCGCGACCCTAACCAAGGCACTTGCACCAATGCTTGTCGTTGGAAGTACGATGTCCATGAAGCAAAGCAAACTGAAACCGGTGACATTATTGCGGTAAACCCACAAGGGCTTGTTGACCAACATGGTGTGCAGTTAGAGACGCCGCCAACATTGGGCGCAGGTCAGCCATCAAGTGAAGTGGTGTTATTGCAAGAACCAGGACGCCCAGGCGAATATATGCCTGCTTATGAAGATGAGCATGGTACTTATATTATGAACTCAAAAGATTTACGTGCCATTCAACACGTTGAGCGTTTAACCAAAATGGGTGTCGACTCATTAAAAATTGAAGGCCGTACTAAATCTTTTTATTACGTAGCGAGAACCGCACAGTTATATCGTCAAGCCATTGAGGATGCTGTGGCAGGTAAAGATTTTGACCGCACGCTAATGCATAACCTTGAAGGCTTGGCGCATCGTGGTTATACCGAAGGCTTCTTACGTCGTCACGTTCATGACGAATACCAGAACTATGATTACGGCTACTCAATCAGTGATACCCAACAATTTGTTGGTGAATTTACCGGTAAACGCAATGATGCCGGCGCAGCTGAAATTGACGTTAAGAACAAGTTCTCTGTCGGTGACAGTGTTGAATTGATGACCCCGCAAGGCAATATCACCTTAACCATTTCAGAATTAGTTAATCGCAAAGGTGAATCAGTAGAAGCCGGGTTAGGTTCAGGGCACTTTGTATTCTTAGCTGTGCCGGCAGAAGTCGAGCTGGATAAAGCAATTTTAATGCGCAATCTGCCTCAAGGGCAAGATAGCCGCAATCCACATCAAGCGATTGAACCCGTTACCTAGACCTGCTACATAAGTCAGTCTAACCAGGGGATGGTTATCCGTTTTCAGCTGTTGCAGTTATTGCCTTTTAGGCCATAACTGTGACTGTTGAGAAAGTGTTTACCCGCCAATGCAATACAAGCCACCACTTTGACTCAATCTCTACCTTTCACTCAATCTCTTCCTTTCACTCAACTTCTATCACCTACTCAACTTCTATCACCTACTCAACTCTATCACCTACCCAACTCTATCACCTACCCAACTCTATCGCCCACTCAAGATCCAGCCTACTACATATAAAAACTCATGACCTATCATTTAGTCAGTTATCACCTATCATTTATTTATTATTGGCCAAGGTTGGTCAAAACTTGAAGGGTTAGATCCTTCAAATGTGAGTTCCTCTAATCTATGCTATTAATTAATATCAGTAATAAGTTTTACAGCGGCAAAATTTTATCATTGACGCAACATCAGCAACAAACTCAAAGCGATACGAGCAACCGAAGCTAACAAAGCCGTAACCCTAAGCCCTGAGATATTTATTATTCGCACCCAAAGACACGCATGCGCAACAAAAGTATCAAAGTGTGCTTTACATTATCCAAATTTAGAGCAAAGCTGTTTAAAGTAGCTTTTATGGTGCTTGCCGTTTCACATGTTGCCAGTTTTTACTATTTTTATTGCATGAATAAATGAGGATAAAAAATGAAAGACGATACCAACCTAAATGATTTAACCACTAACAATGTCGACCAGTCAAAGCGTACTACGCTAACTAAGCTTGCAGCGGGTGCTGTTGGTACTGCAGCGCTTCCATTTGCCTCAGTTTTGCAAGCCGCATCAGACAAACTCACTGAGCAGCAAATTAAGCTAATGGCCAATGAAAAGGGCCCATTTGATATTGTTATTGAAAATGGCCGGGTCATTGACCCTGAAACTAAATTAGATGCCATTCGTAACGTCGGCCTTAAAGGCAATCGTATTGCCGCCATTTCAACAGATAAATTACAAGGCAAAAAAGTCATTGATGCCACAGGCTTAGTGGTTGCGCCGGGCTTTATTGATATGCACGCGCATGGTCAACAGCTTCCGGCTGCACGAGCACAAGCATTTGATGGTGTAACCACCGCTCTTGAAATGGAGTCGGGGTTGCTACCTATTGCTAAATTCTATGATGACACAGCCAAAGAGGGCCGCCCTATTAACTACGGCGCCTCTGTTGCATGGACTTATGCTCGTATCACGGCAAAAGAGCCCACAATGCCACCAGCAGACGGTACGATTGTTTGGTTTCAACAAGCATTTTCTAAAAATAACTGGCAAAACACCCTTGCGACAAAAGATGAGCTTAAATCCATTTTAAACTATGTTGAGCAAGGCCTTAAAGAGGGAGGTTTGGGCATTGGTATTAACGCTGGCTATGCACCAGGTTATGGCCATAAAGAGTACTACGAATTAGCAAAGCTAGCTAAACGCTATGAAATGCCTACTTATACGCATGTGCGTTACTTAAATAGCGCAGAGCCTAAATCAAGCTTTGAAGCCTACCAAGAACTGATCAGTTTATCGGCAACCACCGGTGCACACATGCATGTTTGTCACCTTAACAGTACCTCAGTGCAAGATATCGAAGATTGTGCTGATTTAGTTCAAGATGCGGTTGATGCAGGCTTATCGGTGACAACAGAAGCTTATCCTTACGGTGCTGGTTCATCAGTGATCGGCGCAGAAGTTTTCCGCGGTGATGACTGGCTAGAGCGCTGGGGAGTGCCAAGTGCAAGCTACATGGAAGCAAATGGTAAAGCCTTAACACAAGAAAAAGTCACTGAGCTTCAAGCAAATGCGCCAGGTACAGTGGTAGTAATGCACTTTTTAAAACCTGATGAAAGTAAATCCGATCGCCATAAAATGGACCGCTCAGTATTATTTCCAGGCGCAGCCATTGCATCCGATGCAATGCCATGGATGAATCCTAAGGGGCAATTAATCGAAGGTAATGTATGGCCATTACCAAGTGATGCTATTGCTCATCCAAGATCGCTTGCTTGTTTTACTCGCTTTATCAGTAAATACCTCAATGAATACAAAGCAGTTACACTACTCGAAGCGATGGAGCGTACGAGCTTAAATGCGTGTCGAATATTAGAAAACAGTGTTCCTCAAATGAAAAACAAAGGCCGTATTCAAGTGGGTAAAGATGCTGATTTAGTCTTATTTAAACTTGACGAAATCAAAGTGCTAGCGACCTTTGATGCGCCTAATGCACTCTCAGAAGGGATGCATCATGTGATCGTAAATGGTACACCTATTATCGAAAATGGTGAATTGCATTTAGATGTAAATCCTGGCTTAGCAGTTCGTAATCCAGTGGTTGCATAACCATTATGCCTAAAATCATAAAGCTCGGGTAATACCGAGCTTTTTCGTTAAAAAGTAAATCATATAGAGAAACGTCAATGAATAAAAAACCTATTCCAGTGACCATTTTAGCGGGTTTTTTAGGTGCCGGGAAAACCACCCTGTTAAACCATATCCTAACCAATGCCGATGGCATGCGTATGGCCGTTATCGTAAATGACTTTGGTTCAATTAATGTCGATGCAGAGCTAGTAAAATCCCAAAGCGACAATATGATTAGCCTCGAAAATGGCTGTGTGTGTTGCAATCTTGCCGAAGGTTTAGTGGTCTCAGTGATGCGCATACTGGCACTTGAAGAGCGCCCTGATCATATTATTGTTGAAACCTCAGGTATTGCCGAACCTAAAGAAGTGGCATTGCAATTTGAAGATCCTGAACTACAAGCACACGCGCCATTGAACGCGATTATCACCACTATCGATGCTGAGAATATTTTAAGTTTAGAAGGTTCAATGGCCAGCTTGTCAGAGCAACAAATACAAGTCGCCGATATCGTGTTAGTTAATAAAGTTGATTTAGTGGCAACTGAGCAGCTGGAAAAAGTTAAAGCATGGTGCCAAACCCAAGCCCCTTTTGCCAAACTGGTTGAAATGGAGTTTGGAAACGTCGCACTACCGATTTTATTTGATGTACCTGAGCGGTTAGTAAAACTTAGCCATGAGCATACTTGTCAGCACCAAGGTGCAGACCATGACCACAGCCAATGCAACCATCATGACCATGTAAACCACAGCTTTGATACTTTTAGCTTCGAAACCGACAAGCCGCTGTCTTTACAAAGCCTCTATCCGCTATTACAGCAGTTTTCAGTCGATGCCTACCGCATGAAAGGTATTTTAAATTTATCTGATCGACCTGATCATCGCTGTATATTTCAATGTACTGGCCAACGCGCCAATGTCACTGTTGGCGAGCCGTGGGAACACGATGAAGCAAGAGCAACCCGTTTAGTCTTTATTGCCCCCAAAGGTGGCATGGACGAAAAAATAATGCGTGAAAAGTTAGCTAGCTTAGTGGTTTAAATATAAAACGACTATGCAGTAAACGGCCCACTAAAGCTGTTAATGACAAGCTGTAAATGCTTGGCTGATAATTAATAGCATGATAATCAAGGATACTGGCGAGAAAGGAGTAAATGATGTCCGAGTTAAATCAAGATGACAAATTAACCGCTGAAGTTGATCAAACCAAGCGCGATACCATGAAAAAACTGGCTATTGGCGCCGCTGCAATAACACTTTCATCGACTGCCACAGCAGAAACTAACAAGGGTCCACAAAAGCCACAGTTAATGCCAAATCAAACAGGCCCGTTTGATGTAGTGATTACTAATGGCCGTGTCATTGATGCCGAAACGGGTTTAGATGCCGTACGCAATGTAGGCATTAAAGACGACAAAATTGCCGCTATATCGACAGAAAAGCTCACAGGTAAAAAAGTCATTGATGCCAGCGGGCTTGTGGTTGCCCCTGGCTTTATCGACCTTCACGCCCATGGACAACAATTACCCGCAGCCAGAGCTCAAGCCTTCGATGGTGTCACCACCGCCCTTGAGTTGGAATCAGGCCTATTACCCATTGGTAAGTATTATGATGACACCGCTAAAGAAGGTCGCCCAATTAACTACGGCGCCTCAGTAGCTTGGACCTATGCCCGCATTATGGCAATTGAAAGTGAAATTTCGCCCGCAGATGGCACCATTACTTGGTTTCAGAATGCCTTTAGTTTAAAAAATTGGCAAAATGATCTCGCCACCGACGCACAGCTAAATACGATATTGTCTGATGTTGAACAAGGCTTAAAAGAAGGTGGTTTAGGGATTGGTATTAATGGCGGTTATGCTCCCGCCTATGGCCATAAAGAGTATTACGGCTTAGCTAAACTGGCCAAAAGTTTTGATGTACCGACCTTCACCCATGTACGTTATGCCAACGGCATGGAGCCCAGATCAAGCTTTGAAGCCTATCAAGAGTTAATCAGTTTAGCCGCCACCACTGGGGCACATATGCATATTTGTCACCTCAACAGTACCTCGGTGCGAGACATTGATGATTGCGCCGACCTAGTGCAAGAAGCTGTTGATTCTGGTTTGCCGATTACCACTGAAGCTTACCCCTATGGCGCAGGCTCAACACCTGTGGGCGCGGCCTTATTTGCTGGCCCAGAATGGATTGACCGCTTTGGCGTTCCCGATGCAAGTTACATGGAAGCCAATGGCGTACCTATGACCCAAACCAAAATCGATGAACTACGAAAAACCAACCCTGGTGAAGTGATCGTTATTCACTTCTTAAAGCCTGACGACAGTAAAGAAGACTTACGCATGATGAAGCGTTCGGTGTTGTTTCCTAACGCCGCTATTGCCTCTGATGCCATGCCGTGGATGGACAGCAAAGGTAAATTGATTGAAGGTGATGTATGGCCATTGCCTAACGATGCTTTTGCTCACCCCCGCTCGGTAGGGTGTTTTGCCCGCTTTGTAAATAAATACGTGGTTGAGTATAAAGAAGTCAATTTAGTCGAGGCAATGAAGCGCACCAGCCTCAATGCGTGTCATATCATCGAAGATGCTGTGCCGCAAATGCGTAACAAAGGCCGTATGCAAGTGGGTAAAGATGCTGACATAGTGGTATTTGATCTCAATAGCTTTAAAGATATGGCCTCATTTACTGAGCCCAATAAGCTTTCAGTGGGTATGCAGCATGTACTAGTCAATGGCCAATCGATTATTGATAAGGGACAATTGCTTATGGATGCTAAGCCTGGCAGAGCCATACGTCGCGATGTGACAGTCTAATCGATAAACAACCTCGATAAAACATGACAACGAAAAAGCGCCATTAGGCGCTTTTTTCATGTGTTTAGTTTTTCTCAATTAATATCGATTAGTTGCGTTTATGGTTAAACAAAAAGCGGTCATTGAAAATAGAATAAACCATGATCTGCCCTGCCATAATCGAACAAAACATCAATAATGCTGACATACCAATACTGGGGATAGGCAATATTGCAGTGGCAAAGAATGACTCACTGGCACCAACGATGATCCGGCTTCCTGGCACTAAAATGATCACGCCTTGGATAATATACACTAACGCAGGCACTTTACGTACTTTACCGGCTAACAGCCCATAAAGAGTGATAATCATGGTGCTAATCCAAGTGCCGATAACCCAATCAGAGGTAAACCAATGTGGCCCCCACATGCCAACTGCAGCAGCGGGCAGGCCAATAATAATGTCTTGCCAACTGGCATTAAAAATCAGTCCAATCGCAACCGATATGCCAATTAACGCCAGAATATGCAAACCTAAAGGGATTTCATTAATAAATGGCGCAGCTGCTACATGGCCGACAAGCAAGCTTGATAAGCCTAAGCCCATCACCACGCCAATGAATATTTTTATTACCACCAAACTACTTTGGGCCAATAACTCTATGCCTGAGCGAAAGTCATTTAAGGCAAGACTAGCTAAACCATTGGTGACAGTGAGTCCTGGAATAAACAGTACAATGGATGAGATGCATAAAGCTAACACCGGTAACTCAGGAAATTGAGCGGCTAATATCCCCACCACAAAACTGGCAATAAACGCCACAATGAACTCAACCAGCATTGCTCGCTGCCCGGTGCACATTAGTTGAGCTAACCAGGCGATTAACCCTAAAAAAACCGAAATCATTGCCGCAAGATACGTGCTCCCCACCAGCATCAAATAGCAAGGCGGCAGTAATAGGTTGGCAATGCCTAAAGTAAAATTCGAGTAACTCGGCACCCCTTGATAGTTTTCTTTTGAGTGTATTGCCTTTAGGGTTGCCACCAAATTGCGTAAATTGACTGACGGTGGATTTTTAGTTTGCATCACCATTTTTTGAGTGGGTTGCTCGAAAATGGTCACAATTTTAGTTGGGGTAACATCAATGGCGATATCTATCTGGTGATGAGCCGCATAAGACTGAGTATATTTCGCCACTGAGTATGGTGCGCACCCTGATTGATGTAATCGATCTGAAAATGATAAAACATCATCATACTGTTGCTGGGTTGGGCTTTTATCTTCCATTTTTTATTCTCGATAAGTCAGCAAAAAGTGGTTCTGAGGGCTTAGTTAAATCATAGTAGCTAAATGATAATTGCTACATAATAGTAGCGAACTCATTCACTTCATAATCTGGAATAGAGGGTCAAACCCTTCAAAAATGAATCCTTTCATTGAATTAGCAGTGGTCGCGATAATCTCCACTGCAAAACATGCGCTAGCCGGTGAATTTCTCGCTTAACCCTAGGCGGGCTATCTCTGTGTGATATAATCATCGATTGAAAGATTTATAGCGTGTTAAAACGCATTAGATCAGCGCAGTCATTCAACGCTTATTAAGTCTTTGTCTTCATTCAGGTCATTATTCATGGTTAAGTGCATGAAAATCCGCTGTATGAATCATTGAACGTCGGGACAGGGTAATTTTTACCATTATATGGAATATACATAAGCAATTGTTACAGATGAATTTTATAAGGTATATGAACTAGATGGCATTACTAATCGACGATAGCTGCATTAACTGCGACATGTGTGAGCCTGAGTGCCCTAATGAGGCCATCACCATGGGTGAAGAGATCTATGAAATTGATCCTGCGCTATGTACCGAATGCGTAGGCCACTATGCTAAACCGACCTGTGTTTCGGTTTGCCCTATTGATTGCATTGATCCTGATCCCAGCCACGCAGAAACCCCAGCTGAGCTGCAATATAAATATGAAGTCATTACAGGTAAGGTTTAACCCTTAAACTACATGACAAAAAAGGCGCTAATTAGCGCCTTTTTTGATGTTTATATTCATCCCATGTCTAACGCTCTTCATCTGAGTCATTATGACTGAATATTACGCCGTTGCGGCTGCCTGCTCATTAGCATAGCCTTGTAACGTTTGTAGCGTAATAGCTAACTTTTCAATGCTAAGCTTTACCGCTGCTGGTAACGTATCAAGCTCAATACCGAGCAATAAGTTTTTCACTTCAAGGCCGAGTTCGGTATCGCCTTCAATACGCAGCTTACGTTGAAAAAATAACGTGTCAGGATCTTCTTTGGCCGCAGCAACCAGTAATAACTCAGGCACATTGGCAGTAAAAGTTACATCGGCTTGCGTCAAAGGACGTAATAATAACTGTTGATCGTAACTAATTTCAAAGTTGAGCGCGATGTCTTGCACACAAATAGCAACCCACTTACCTTGCAGAAAATCTAACTCACCAAATTTAATTTGTTCACTTAACGAAAGTGACAACATCTTAGCCAGAATATCCAACTTTACCTTTTCAGGGACAACAGCAAGAGACTGGGTGGCGACTTTAGGGGCGATATTAAGCAAATTTTTAGCAACCTTTCCTGAAAAACCGAAAGACATTCATACTCCTACACTGACAAGATTCCAATTTAAGCTAGTTTACTCACATTTTATCAATTGAAACCTGTTTCAAATCAAATCATGTGATGTCATTCAACTTTACACTCACTTTCAATCGAAATTTGAGAGAGAGAATATGGAACTCTTGTGCCCTGCAGGAAATTTAGCCTCATTAAAAGCCGCTTTTAGAGCGGGCGCTGACGCCGTTTATCTAGGTTTAAAGGATGATACTAATGCCCGTTCATTTGCAGGTTTAAACTTCACCCCAGAACAACTAAAACAAGCCACCAAGCTTGCCCATGCCCAAGGCAGAAAAGTATTTTTAACCTTAAATACTTATCCAAAACCTGGAGAGGAAAGCCGCTGGTATCAGGCAATAGATTTAGCCGCCCAGCTGCAAATGGATGCACTTATTACCGCTGATATATCCCTGCTTCATTATGCCAGCAACCGTTATCCACATTTGCCATTGCACCTTTCAGTGCAAGCTTCGGCCACCAATCAAGCCGCACTCGATTTCTATCAGCAAAATTTTAATATTGAACGCGCGGTATTACCTAGAGTGTTATCAATGAAGCAAGTGCGTGACCTAGCCAAATGCAGCTCGGTAGAGTTAGAAGTATTTGCCTTTGGTAGCTTGTGTATTATGGCTGAAGGACGTTGTCATTTATCGTCTTATGTCACTGGCCAATCACCTAATACAGGCGGGTCTTGCTCGCCAGCAAAAGATGTGAGATGGCAAGAGCAAGGCAACCAATGCCTAACTAGGCTAAATGACGTGCTGATTGATACCACAGGTATTGACCAACAACTTGGCTACCCCGTGGTCTGTAAAGGCCGCTACATTGCCGAAGCGGATACCAAAGCCGATTACCTGTTAGAGTCGCCCACCAGCTTAAATACCTTAAGCCTATTACCTCAACTTGCCCAAGCTGGGATCAAATCGCTAAAAATAGAAGGCCGTCAACGCAGCCCTGCATATGTAGAGCAAGTAACGCGGGTTTGGCGTGAAGCGATTGATAGCTATCAAAACAATCCTAGCGCCTTTAAAGAGCAAGCCAGATGGAATCATACCTTAGCCAAGGTATCTGAAGGACAAGTCACCACATTAGGAGCATACGAGCGGCAATGGCAGTAAATAACAATATGAAAATCTCACTGGGCGCCATTAGCTATTGCTGGGACAAAGACACCACGGAACAATTTTATCATCGGGCAGCGCAAAGCCAAGTTGATACTATTTATTTAGGTGAAACCGTCTGCAGCAGACGTCGATTAATGAAATTTAAAGATTACTTCGACATTGCCACTATGCTCAAGCAGTCTGGCAAAAATGTGGTGCTTTCAACCATGGCATTAATCGAGGCACAATCTGAGCTTGGCGAACTTAAAAAGTATATCGATAATGGCGAGTTTATTATTGAAGCCAATGATATGGCAGGCGTGCAATTGGCCTCTGAGGCCAAACTGCCGTTCATTTGTGGCCCAACCATTAATAACTACAATAGAGCCAGCTTAGATATTTTGCATAAAATGGGTATGCAACGCTTTGCTATGCCATTTGAATTATCAAAGTCATGGCTTAAAACCGTGATTGGTGAGGGCGAAAACACGCCGCAATTTGAAGTGGAAGTCATGGGCCATGGTTATATGCCACTGGCACATTCGGCGCGCTGCTTTACTGCCAAACACTTTAATTTGAGTAAAGACAATTGTGAGACCATTTGTCAGCAACACCCAAAGGGGATTTTGGTGCAAACTCAAGAGCATCAGGATTTACTGAGATTAAATGGCATCCAAACTCAATCTGCTTCATTTGTTGATTTAACCGCTGAAATGATGCAAATGCAGCAAATGGGAGTGAACTACTTTAGAGTATCACCTAGCCAATTAGCCTGTATTGAGCTTGCAGATGAACTCACAAAGCGCTTAGCAAACAGTGATGAGACTCAAGATGATATGGCGATGAAAACTCGCGAGTTTGCTAACACAAAATCCTGTAATGGCTATTGGTTCGGCGGCGCTGGTTTACAAAAAATCTAGTTAACACCTTAGTAATCGGGGCTAATGCAAGGCAGTGAATAACGCTGTAAGCTTTAGCCTCTTTGCTTACAAGTCTTTTTACTTACAAGGCTCTTATAACAAGTCTCCTACTGACAAGGCTCTTACTTACAAGGCTCTTACTTACAATTGCCCAAGAGTCATATCTTTGGCTTAGGCTTATCTGCTTTACTTTGCCCCTGGGGCAGAAAATAGCAGCGGCAAATGCTCAAAACCCACAGCCATGTAGTTATGATGCTTAGCCAAAATAAGATGGATAACCACCAAGTTTGTGGCTTAGGAGACTGCGACACAATGGCTTGAAATAGTAGTCCTTCAGAGAGCGGGTTCTCACCTAAACTCCCACCCCAATATGGCCAAGTTAAAATCGCGCCGTGGATCACCGCAATCAAACCAGCAAACACCAATGGCAGCATATATTGGGCTTGGCGCATAATGATCCCGTTAACCAGTCCCAGTAGCGCACTGATTAAGCCAAAGTAAATAAAAATAGACACGGCTTGAATATGTAAATGGTAAACATTAAGGGGAAACAGCCCTGTGGCAGCTAGGGCAAGAAAAGTCACGATAAGAGCCAGCCCAAATAACCGACCAGTAATGGTACGGTTTATTTGTAGGCCAAATAAAGCACTCATCGTCAGGCTTAAGCTACCAAAAAATAGCCCGCCATTAATCAATAAGGCAGAAGAAGAGCGGTTGTAAGTCCCCAGTTCACTGATTGAAAATTGCAGTAAACTATACTTATCACCATGCTGCATATGCTCAATAAACACAGATAAACCTATGCCGATAAAAAGCCCTATCAAGCCTAATAAACCAAACAGGTAAGCTAATCGAGCAATTTTTTCCGTTTTACTTATTATCACAGCGTATCTTGTTCCTTGTAAATTAGGCTCTATCATACTTAATCGCCTTTGATAAAAACGCTATCGACATCTAATGTTTAGTATTCAGTCAATTAACCACGTCAATATAGAGGGCACGACCCAAACAACCTTACAACGATCCACTCACCCATTGTAATAACAAAACATCACAGTAACAACAACTGCATAACACCATGATTACAAACAAAATAATCCGTGCAATTCGGTTGGGAAACGATACAATATAGATAAGCATAAAAAGCCCATAACTATTCGTTTTAGTGAATAGTTTTACTTAGAATAGATAAGCAGGTAACCTTGCCTCGCTTAGATATCCTATGAATGGACATACAGCATTTCCCATAAGACGGTTTGATTAACTCAACCATGATTATTTAGTTAATTGGTAAGGCATAGACAAAGTGACTCAAGAAAAACCAAAATATAATCTCAAAACGATACTTACCTTTATCATTCCGTCACTTATCGGATTGTTATTGTTTATGACACCTATTAGCTACGACGGCTCAATCACCATTCCGATTGCTATCGTATCAAAATTTGTACAAAACCAATTCGCCGATATATTACCTTTAATCGTAACCTGTATCGTAGTCTTTATGGCAATCGTGTCGGTGCTTACTAAACTAATAAACCCAAAGTTAGTTCGTAAGAGCCCGTTTTTGCATTCGCTGCTGAATGTTTCACCATTTTGGTTATTAGTACGCGTCTTAGGGGCAATATTCATTGTATTAACCTACTTAGAGATCGGTTCAGAAGTGATTTACTCAGCTGATACCGGAGCCTTGGTACTCAATGACCTATTACCAGTACTACTGTCAGTGTTCATTTTTGCAGGCATGCTGCTGCCGTTACTGCTTAACTTCGGTCTATTAGAATTTTTCGGTACCATGCTGACCAAATTAATGCGTCCAATCTTCAACCTTCCAGGAAGAAGTGCCATTGACTGTATGGCATCATGGTTAGGTGATGGCAGTGTTGGTATTTTAATGACCAACAAGCAGTATGAAACCCGTCTTTATACCGAGCGTGAGGCGGCCGTAATTGGTACTACCTTCTCAGCAGTATCTATTACTTTTAGTTTAGTGGTTATTTCTCAAGTCAAACTTGAGCATTTATTTGTGCCATTTTACTTAACCGTTTGTCTCGCTGGTTTTGTTGCCGCTATCATAGTGCCTAAATTACCACCGCTATCATGGAAAAAAGATTTATATATCGACAACACCCCACGTCACCCAGATGATGAAATGATCCCACAAGGTCATGGCGTAATGTCTTGGGGCTTTGAGCAAGCGATGAATAAAGCTTCGCGCGCTGGTGGGGTTAAACAGCTATTAACTGAAGGCGTTAAGAACGTGGTTGATATGGTGTTTGGTATTATTCCTGTGGTTATGGCCATTGGTACCATCGCATTGGTATTAGCTGAAAATACGCCGATTTTTAATTATCTAGGTATGCCATTTATTCCACTGCTCGAATTACTGCAAATACCAGAAGCCGATGTTGCATCGACAACGATTGTGGTTGGCTTTGCTGATATGTTCTTGCCTTCAATTTTAGCCAGCTCAATTGAGTCAGACTTAACTCGCTTTGTGATTGCAGCCCTATCAGTAACCCAATTAATTTATATGAGTGAAGTCGGCGCATTACTTATTGGCAGTAAAATCCCAGTTAACTTCTTCGAGTTGTTTGTGATTTTCATTTTGCGTACCTTAGTGACATTACCGGTTATCGCCCTTTGCGGACACTTACTGATTTAGTCGCTTGATTCGAGTCATAAAGTAAATACAAAAAAGGAGCCACTGGCTCCTTTTTTAATACTTAACAAGTTTTGTTAATCCATTTATTAATCAATTTAGTTAATCAGTTCTAATAACTCATGAATGGTTTTAATCGGATGGATTTTAGCGCCTAGCCCTTCCATTGATTTATGGTAGTTACGATGGGGAATATACACCTCGGTAAAACCATGTTGCACCGCTTCTTTTACTCTCGGCACACCACTATCAATCGGTCTTACATCACCATTTAAACTAAGCTCCCCCATAATGCAGGTGGTTCTAGGCACCACAAAGTCATTTAAACTGCTGAGTAATGCCGTCACCAAGGCTAAATCAATACAGGTTTCTGATTCATCAATCTTCAAACCACCCACCAAATTAAAATAAGTATCATGATAAATCTTGGTGCGAGTATGCTTGCGTAATATCCCCGTGAGCATTTTAATCCGGTTCATGTTTAACCCCACACAAACTCGCTGCGGAAACTCGCCTTCAGTCTCAGTGGTTAGACATTGAATTTCTAGCAATAAGTTACGGTTGCCTTTACGGATACAGGTAATGGCCGCGCCAGGTGATTCAGTGGTGGAGCCAGAGAGAAATATCTCACTGGGATTATCAACACTTATCATACCGCGCTCGGTCATCTTAAAAATGCCCACGGTATCCACATCACCAAAACGGTTTTTATTGGCTCTTAGAGTTCTAATTTGGCCGTCATTGCATTCAATATGGGTCAGACAATCGACAATGTGAATAAGCGTTTGCGGGCCGGCAGTTTCATTGTTTTTATTAACGTGCGCCACTAAAAACATGGTGACATTATTTTGCTTACAATACTGGGTTAATGCCTGCGCGCAGCTTTTGACTTGTGAAGGCGAGCCAGGGCTGCCATTGGCGCTTTCAGACACCACCGCTTGGATTGAGTCGATAACAGCAAACTTTACCTGTTTAGCGTCCAGCTCAGCAATAATCGCCTCAACGCTGGTTTCAGCCATTAAATATAGGTTCTCTTCGTTATAACTGAGCTTTAAGCGGTTAACACGATTTTTGAACTGCGATAGTGACTCTTCAGCAGTACAATATAATGAAGGCATAACTTGCGACATGCGGGCAATTAAATCTGACAGTAAAGTAGTTTTACCTGCACCAGGATCGCCTGAAATAATATTCACTGAGCCTGTGGTTAAGCCACCGCATAAGACCCTATCAAGTTCACCAATGCCGGTAAGCATTTTTTGGGCTTCAAACTCTTCCACTTCATGAAGTTTTTTTGAGCCGCCGCCGACAGAGCCTGCATAACCAGCTACCGAATTGGTCGACGATTTAACCGCAGAAATGCGCACTTCTGATATGGTATTCCACTCTTGGCAGGCATTGCACTGTCCTTGCCAGCGAGGAAAATCTTGTCCGCACTCATTACACACATACGCTGTTTTATTTTTTGCCATAGATCACTTTTGTCAGATTGCTGCTTATGGGATTTAAGCACTTATTAATTTATTAAATTTACACAGCTCAATTGTTAAGCTAATGGCGCCAAAATCGCATTATTACCTTAGCTTTAACAGACACCTAGACTAATTTTGTATAAAGTAAGCCTGATGCTAGCCGATAAGATTACCAGTCGAGCCTGCAATTATCACCTTTATCTGAGCCCTCAATAGAAAAGAAGCCATGAGTTTAGAAGAGCACAGTCAGCTTATAGAGCAATTAAAGCCACTTTTAATGGAACCTGATTTTAAGGATGCCTTTGAAATGTTTACGGCTGACGAATCAAACTCGACTCGATTTTTATTGAAAATGGAATTAAATCGCATTGCGGTGATTTGTACTCGGATCATTGATTTACGTGATAAAAGCGATCTTGAATGTGAAGAGGTTCAGGTTGGAAAACTACGTCATTTTCTCGATGAGCCAGCAAAGCTTTCCTTGCTAGAGGCACTGCAGCTGTATCGCAATAAGTATATCGTTGGCGTTTATGAGCATGTACTCAACCAGCACAAATTACGCAAAGAAAAAGCCCGCCAAAACAATCAGCAACCCGTAGCACAAACCTCCCAGTTAATTGTGCCTGGGGTGGTTTTAGGCAGCTATTTTAATCGTAGCGAAGAGCGAATGAATTACAGTATTCGTATTTCAGCCTCACAAACAGGTGGCCCCGAAGTTAATGGCGCCAGCTTAGATTTATCTGTCGGTGGCGCGAGAGTTCGCTTACCTGCTGACATTCGCTTTGATCAAGATAAGCCGCTGCGTATTAAATTACTTGAATTAAACGAAGAGTATTTTTTTGACGATCTCCAAAAAGGCATCGACTATAAAATCGTCGATATACAACACAAAGATGATAGTGCCATATTGCGCCTATGCCGTATTGGAGAAAGTAACGAGCTCGATAACTTATTAACCCAGCTGATCCGCAGTTACCGCTTTCGCTATAAAGTGGATGTCAACGATGTGATTGTCAATGCAACCGGGCTTGGGTTTGAACGCCATTATTTACCACTATTAGCTCACCTCCCCATTTATATCAGTTTAAATGACGGTAAACCGACCATTAGCCATTTGCTATTAAGTCAAGGCAACCAAGCTTCATTACAATATTTTCAAGATGAGCAAGAGATTAATCAGCTACCCGGTTTACTGACCAATAATCGCTTAGTCAATCTCATTAAGCACCCACAAGACAGTGACCATAGTTTATTTTTTTGCTTCACCTACCAAGCAAACGACACAATCCAATACTTTTCAGCCTCGCTTTATGAGTTAAAGCAACATGATGCCTTAGGGTTATTCCTTGGCTTTGGCGCAAGCAAAACTAGTTGGCGAGTGTTCAAAGTAAGCCAACAAAGCATTGACCATAAACTGAATTATAAAACCTCGACGCTACCAGGGGATGAAACCCACTACTCAGCGCTAGTAGAGCAACAACTGGCAGGCTTTAGCTACGTGCTGCAGTTAATCGATTTAACCAATGAGCAGGTTCAATCCGATTATCAAACCTGGTTTAACCCAAGTGATAACGTCAATAAGCTTAAAAAGTTTAACCAAACTAAGCTCAAACAAAACAGCATAAAACGTCTATCAATGCCCTTTAGCGAGCGACGACGAGAAGCGCGCTATGCCTTTAAAACCTTGGTAGATATTGAGCACAACAACCATAAAACCCGTGGGATAAGCCATGATATATCCACCCGTGGGCTGCAGCTTGCTTTAGAAGATAATCTTAACCTCAAAAAGCCTACAGATGTGTTACTTAGTTTCCCTAAACTGCAGCAAATTGCAGGCAAGACATCACTGTCAAACTTGCCATATCGATTGATCCGCAGCCGTAATCATGACCAAACCCTGCATTTGTCGGCCAACATTGGTCACGAACCCCATGCTGGAGTTGAGTTTATCAATAAACTCATTAATCATAATCGGGATAAACTTGAGCAATTATCAGATAGTGAAGGCGAGTTAAAAGAGCTAGCCGATGGCATGAAAAACTTACTCCTAAGACAGCTGGCTAATGTGCCCTTTTTTGTAGAAAAAACGCAAAAATCGGCGCAACTATCATGCTTAGGGATCGGCGTTAAAACTGATGCTATTAGCCATCTATTTGCCGCTGGCTCCACTAAACCATTAAATTATAATTTGACGCCATTATTTAATGAAAGCCAGTTTAAGCAGCTAATTATTAATCCAGTTCGAGCAATGAAGCCCATTGATGGCCTGAAATATATAGAGATATTCCTGCAGGTGTCTCGTCAAGGTAGAGGAGCAATTAACATTCAATCTCAGTTAGTCAACGACTTCGCTAGCCGAGATGCTCAAATTGCCTTTGTGCGCCACGCTAAAACTGTTGGCCGCTTTGTGGCATTACGAGTTTATTATGGCGCAACTGAAAAGCCAGACATGAGCTATATTCGCCGCGAAATGGAATATATTGCCACCCATGCTTCCCACAGAGCAAAACAGCTTGAAGCCCTGTTATGGCGGGTTTTAGGAGCCGGAGAACTGTTAGAGATTAGTGCTGAAGTTGAAATGAGATATCCAGAGTTACACCAAGTCTAAATACCCCAAATCTGAATGACTCAAAACCTGAGTTGCTCAAAACTTGAAGGCTCCTAGCCTAAGTGCGCTAATGCTAAACCAAATTGATACACTAATCTCGACAGCGCTAATAGAGTATATATTGCAATCACTTGGTTTGTATTACTTCAGCTAGCGCTTATCGCTGCAGTTTATTTTTAAGTTGCTACTTAGCCAAACTGTCATACCAGCTTTTCACTAACGGGAAATGATCATCTACTGCGGATTTGTCGGTTAACATGCCTGCATGGGTGTAGTCCCGCTTAAAGCCGCGATGTTTAGCCAGTAAAGTATACTCAGCTGCCACCATCTGACACTCACCCATCATATCTTGCACATCTGAAGGGTTACCTAACACGCGGTCCTTTTTAGCGGCTAAAAACCAACAAGGCGGCCAAGTCACCTGCCTAGCTGCAGCGGCATAATCAAAGTTATCATGGCAATCTACCCAATCACCTTTTACCCAATCTATGGTTTGCCTTAATGATTGCCGGCTTTCATTGTCCATACCCATTCGATATTTATCTGCCGCTAAATAGCCATCCACTTTTGACAAAAATGGCGCCAACCGATTCCAAAATAAATCCACCATCATGGTTTTACGCAGAGATTTAATTTTGATGGTTCTTTTACTACCAAAGGTGACAAATGAAGCCACTTGAGTACGCACCTTAGCTAAGCGAACATAACAGCTCGCCATTAACACCCCGCCCCATGAGTGCGCGCACCAATGCACTTTACTTGCTGATGAATGCGATAAAATAAACTCATTGGCAAGGGGCAGCTGCTCTAAAATCACTTCGGTTTGACCTAAGGAATAGGCCGCGCTGATTTTAGGCTCACTTAAGCCTCTGCCTGCCGTATCGAGTATATACACATCAAAACCTTGCCTAGCAAGATAGCAACCTAAGCCTTTGCCCGAGGCACTGTAAAATACCCGTCCATTTGACATTGCGCCATGTAACATCAAAATTGGCATGCCTTTAGCCAAGCTAGGGTTTGCTTTGATATGCCGAATATGAAGGCGACCATTTCGATAGGGAATAAAATGTGACTGCTGCATGGGAATGAATATGACTATTTTGAGTGTATGAACTTAATACGGTAATCAGTGTAAATGTTAATTACAAGTTAATTAGAGTAATGAGCCTAATCAAGATAAAAAATGGCTCACTTAAAGTGAACCATTTAAAAGTGCTCTCAGCCAATATCTAAACAGCTAAGAGTCGATGCCATTGATGCTTGCAGCTCTTTACCCTTGCAGTGTTTTTAGGCTTGCAAGTAATACACAAAGTAATAAACAAAGCAGCGTAAATCCAAGTTATTGATACTGGTATCGGCAGCTTTTAGTTACTTAGGTTAAACCGTCATTTAACATTATGCTTGCAGTGTTTTTAGGCTTGCAAGTAATACACTAAGCAGCGTAAATCCAAGTTATTGATACTCGCATCGGCTGCAGCAAGCAGTTTCGGCTTAGCATGGAAGGCAATACCAAAATCAGCAGCATTAACCATAGGAATATCGTTGGCGCCATCGCCAATGGCCAGCCGTTGCCCTGCAGCAATTTGCCAAGTGGCACTGCACTTATCAATCACATTGGCTTTATATTGGGCATCAACCACATCACCTGTTACTTCACCGGTTAACTTACCCGCTTCAATGACCAGCTCATTGGCGTAAGCGGCATCTAAATCCAGTAAATCTTTTAAATAGCCCACAAATGGGGTGAATCCGCCCGAGGCTAACACTAACTTCCACTCGTTAGACTTTAGCTCTGCCACTAGGCTTTTAAGTCCTGGCATCAAAGGAAGTTGCTCACATAAAGTGCTGATAATACTCTCATTGGCGCCTGCAAGCTTACTGACTCTTAAGCGTAAACTCTCTTCAAAGTCTAATTCCCCTTGCATGGCCCTTTCGGTGACTTCTGATACCGCCTCACCCACGCCAGCCATCACAGCTAATTCATCAATACATTCTATTTGAATCGCGGTGGAGTCCATATCCATCACTAATAGACCCGGTTTAAATAAGCTCGCTAGCGGCGCGGTTATATTGAGAAGTTCTGCTTTTACCTGCAGCGGAAATTGACTCATCAGTGTCCCTAAAGCTGAGGTTGAGGCAAGTTCAAAACCTTGTAAATCGTTATGTCTCATCAAAGGCGTAATCGCGCAGTCTTGGGTTAACTTTGCCAGCCAGTCATTAATGGCCCCAAAAGATTGCGCTTCAAATACCACTCTAAAACGATAAGGGTACTTAACCTGAACATTGTTAAGATACTCGTCTTCAAAATAACGAGTTAAAGTGACATGATTATGGCTATACGTCGCATCAAATGTTGAGAATAACCACGTTAATGGCTGAATATTTACCTGAGTTTCCATGGACTGCATTTCCCCAATGATTTCGACTATCTACAATGAATTATTTCGATTAGTATTAATTAAATAGAAAAATGACCAAGGATTAAAGTGATTTTTGTTAAAGGTCTTAAAAAAAGCCAAAAAATCAGCAGATTAATTCAAATCAGCATTGCTGTAATTTTATTATTTGCTTTAGTGCATTTATGGAAGTCGAGCCTTAATAACGGTCAGCAACTGCTGAGTTCGCAAACCCAAATCATGGCGCGCTTATTAGCTCAACAAGTGGCCAATGGCGCAGCCCCAGCAATGCATCTACAAAATGATGAGCAACTACAATGGCTAGCCAATGCGCTCGTGCTCGACCCAAAAGTGATGTCAGTGAACATGTACAGTACTCAAGGGGTAAGGCTGGCGTTTGCCCAAAGCGTATCAGACATCGAATTTGACGCCGATGATAAAGTACTAACTGAGATGTTATCGCCCTACCCACCTTTAATTGAAAACGTGCTTCAAGGTGACAATAACTTAGGCTATATCGAGGTGAGGTTAAACTTACATATTTTCTTTGATGAATTAAAAAGCCACTATCAAGAAAATATGAAGCAACAACAAATTATGCTGATTATTGCAGGTATTATTGGTTTGCTGCTGTCGCGGGTCTTTTCGTTTAAACGCGCAGATTTCGACCGACGTAAAACTCGCGCCAAACAAGGACGTAAAAATAGCCAATTAGTGCAAAAAAGCTTGTCTGAAGAAATGCATCAACTTGAAGATAGCCGGACTGAACCGACAGATGTGGATGACCAAAGCGCTAACCCAAAATCATCACTGATAACAGAGTCTGATAGCGATGAAAATATGACTTTTAAACAAGAGATACTAGAAGCCGAAAACCTCAGACTTGATGATAAAAGTAAACCCAGTTAACCATTAAAAAAAAGCGTAACTGATAAATCAGTTACGCTTTTTTACGAAATAATAAACGTTAAATTACAGAGTAACTACTGCATCTAATGTCATGATAATCATTTCGTTGAAAGTATTTTGACGTTCATCAGAAGTGGTTTTTTCTCCGGTTCTGATGTGGTCAGAAACTGTCACTACGCATAATGCTTTAGCGCCAAGTTCGTGTGCAACACCGTAAAGGCCTGCCGCTTCCATTTCGACCCCAAGTACACCCATTTTTTCCATGGTATCGAACATAGAAGGATCTGGAGTGTAGAATAAATCAGCAGAGAAAACGTTACCTACACGCACTTTAGTTTCGTGCGTTTTAGCTGATTCGATCACTGCGTTCATTAAGCCATAATCTGCAATCGCAGCAAAATCTTGACCTTTAAAACGTAAACGGTTTGCTTGCGAGTCAGTACAAGCGCCCATTCCGATAATCACATCACGCACTTTTACGTCAGTGCTAATTGCGCCACAAGAACCCACACGGATTAGGTTTTTAACGCCGTAATCAGAAATAAGCTCATGCGCATAAATAGAACATGATGGAATACCCATACCAGAACCCATTACAGATACGCGAGTACCTTTATATGCTCCAGTAAAACCAAGCATGTTACGTACATCAGTAACTTGCTCTACATTTTCTAAAAATGTTTCAGCAATATATTTTGCACGTAATGGATCGCCTGGGAATAAAACTGTTTCAGCAAATGCACCGTCAACAGCATTAATATGTGGTGTAGCCATGGAAAAACCCCTATATTTTTATCGTATATCTTTATATGTGGGCAGCAAAGTCATCCCCTTCGCTGCCGGACGTGATTCTACTATATTTATTAACAGATTAACCTTAGTAGATAGCATTTGAATCATCAATTTATGAATGATTCGCCATAATCCATAGGTTCAAGCTTAAAATACGTCGCAATAGACTGCCCAATGTCGGCAAAACTGTTTCTACGGCCTAATGAACCGGCAGCTAACCCCGCGCCTAAAGCAATCACAGGAACACGTTCGCGGGTATGCTCGGTGCCAACCCAGCTTGGATCGCAACCATGATCGGCTGTCAGTAATAACAAGTCATCAGGGTTAAGTAAGGCTAATAACTCTGGCAAACGTTGGTCAAAGTATTCTAAAGCTTTGGCGTAACCGGCAATATCACGACGGTGTCCGTAGTGGGAATCAAAGTCAACAAAGTTAGTAAATACAATGGTGTTATCTTCTGCACGCTTGATTTGCTCAAGGGTTGCATCGAATAACTCTTCAAGACCTGTTGCCTTAAATTTCTGGGTAATACCGCTGTTAGCATAAATATCGGCAATTTTACCAATACTCACCACTTCACCACCGGCATCTTTAAGCTTATCTAATACCGTTGGCGCTGGCGGTAATACCGCATAATCATGTCGATTACCTGTACGGGCAAAATCTTCAGGACCCGAGCCCACAAATGGACGCGCAATCACGCGGCCAATATTGTAAGGCTCTAGCTCTTCACGGGTAATTTCGCACAAACGGTATAGGTTTTCTAAACCAAATGATTCTTCATGACAGGCAATTTGAAAAACTGAATCAGCTGAAGTATAAAAAATTGGCTTACCGCTGCGCATGTGTTCTTCGCCAAGTTCTTCTAAAATTGTTGTACCTGAAGCATGGCAATTACCCAAAAAGTCGGTTAAGCCCGCACGTTTGAGGATTTTATCCGTAAGCTCTTTTGGAAAAGAGTTGGTTAAATCAGAAAAGTAACCCCATTCATACAATACTGGCACGCCAGCCATTTCCCAGTGTCCACTAGGCGTATCTTTACCTGAGCTTAATTCATCCGCATGGCCATAAGCGCCAATCACGTCGATATTATCAGCGAAACCATCGGCGAATTTACCCGTACTTTCAAAACCTAAATGGCCTAGACCGAGCTTTGCCAGGTTTGGCAGTGTTAATGGTCCTTTTCGGCCAATATCGGCTCGGCCTTCAGCACAGGCTTTAGCAATATGACCAAAGGTATCTGAACCTGTATCTCCGAATTTTTCAGCATCAGTGGCAGCACCAACACCAAAAGAATCCAACATTAAAATAAATGTACGTTTCATAATTTTTACTCCATTATAAATCTGAAGCGCGGATATAACGGTAGATTTCAGGCGTCTTTTCTGGCGCAGAATCTTCAATGTTAATCGCCTGCTGAACGGCAGCAGAGGCTTCTTCGAAAGCGGCTTCAGATTGAGCATGTACCATGGCGATAGGCTTATCAGCTGATATCTCATCACCTAATGCACATACTTCTGTTAATCCAACGCTATAATCTAATGCGTCGCCAGGCTTTCTGCGGCCACCACCTAAGGTCACTACCGCTAAACCTAACTCTCGGGTATCCATGCTATGAGCAAAACCCTGTTTGTTGGCATACACAGGACGAATAATTTTCGCCTGTGGCAAATATTTGTCATAAGACTCAACAAAATCTGCTGGCCCGCCAAGGCCTGATACCATACGGCCAAAAATTTCAGCCGCTTTACCATTATTTAAAACAGTATTTAATTTTGTACGTGCGTCAGCATCATTTTGCGCAATGCCGCCAAGTACGAGCATTTCAGCACATAAGCCCATAGTGACTTCGTAAAGACGTGGGTTACGGTAAGCGCCAGTTAAAAAGTTAATCGCTTCACGCACTTCAACCGCGTTACCGGCACATGATGCCAATACTTGGTTCATGTCAGTTAATAAAGCGGTAGTTTTAGTGCCAGCACCGTTTGCCACTGCTGTAATACTGCGAGCAAGTTCTTCAGAGGCTTCATAAGTAGGCATGAATGCGCCGCTACCGACTTTGACGTCCATTGCTAAAGCATCTAGCCCAGCTGCGAGCTTTTTAGAAAGAATTGAAGCGGTAATTAACGAGATAGACTCAACGGTTGCGGTATTATCACGGATTGAATAGAAACGCTTATCGGCTGGGACTAAATCACCGGTTTGGCCAATAATGGCAACGCCAGCTTCTTTAACTACTTTGCGAAACAACTCACTTGATGGCTCGGTTTGGTAACCAGGAATGGCATCAAATTTATCTAAGGTGCCGCCAGTATGACCAAGACCGCGACCCGAAATCATCGGGACATAACCACCACATGCCGCCGCCATTGGGCCAAGCATCAGGCTAATGACATCACCAACACCGCCGGTGCTGTGCTTATCAATAATGGGGCCGTCAAGTGACAGTGCATCCCAGTTTAATACAGTACCTGAGTCACGCATACCTGTGGTTAAGGCAATACGTTCATCCATGTTCATATCTTGAAAATAAACTGCCATACCAAAAGCGGCTATTTGGCCTTCTGAAACGGTATTTTGAGTAATGCCATCAACAAAAAATTGAATTTCAGCTGCGCTTAATGCATCACCATTACGTTTTTTACGAATAATTTCTTGAGCGAGAAACATGCTACTTCCTCCAGCAAGATGAATTTATTGAGCCATCTTGCTACAACAATAAGGCACCGAATGGGCTAAAATGATCCATTCGGTGCATGCTAAATCGTTATGTCAAAACCGTACAATACTAACTTTGATTAGTAACCTTGTGCACCAGCAGGCGCATCGGCTAACTCAAGAGTATGAAGTAAGCTAGTTAATAAGCTTGAAGCGCCGAATCTAAAGTGTGCAGGAGTAACCCAGTCAGCACCTAGAATGCGTTCAGCTAAACCTAAAAACTCGGCAGTTTTAGCCGCGTCACGTACACCACCGGCTGGTTTAAAACCAACATTGGTGTTCTTTTCGCTAATCACGGTTAACATGATTTCAGCCGCTTCAAGTGTGGCATTAACCGGTACTTTACCGGTTGATGTTTTGATAAAGTCAGCACCTGCATCAATTGAAAGCTCAGATGCTTTACGAATTAACGCTGCATCTTTTAACTCACCTGATTCGATAATCACTTTTAAGATAGCTTGATCGCCACAGGCTTCTTTACACGCTTTTACTAGCTCAAAACCTAAGCTTTCGTTGCCAGCCATTAATGAGCGGTATGGAAATACCACATCAACTTCGTCTGCGCCGTAAGCTACAGCGGCACGGGTTTCTAATACTGCGATAGCAATATCGTCATTACCGTGTGGGAAGTTAGTCACTGTGGCGATTTTGATGTCTTCACAATCAAGTTCGTTTAAGGTTTTACGAGCGATAGGGATAAAACGAGGGTAAATACAAATTGCAGCGGTATGTCCAGCAGCAGTATTCGCTTTATGACATAAATCAATGACCTTTTGGTCAGTATCGTCATCATTTAATGTGGTTAAATCCATTAATGAAATGCCAAGTTGTGCTGCTTTTTTTAAATCACTCATGTGTGCTCTCCAAAACAAAAAATAAATTAATCTTGTTATGGCAATGCAATTAAGCTGGCATTAGGGTGTTGATGGGGCCGGGCCTTCGAGCATTGCCAGTAAATAAATTCATAAATTACTGAACTAAGTATTCAATCTGATAACGAGTACCACGACTTGAATCCTTGAAGACCGGAAGAGGTGAAACAAAGATTATTGTTTCATCCATTCCGCGAAAAATCCGTTTTAGCGCGCAAATCAATCCAAATTAATGACAAGCTAATATCACTTATTTGGACCTTAATATTTATCTAAATACACTTTAGCAAATTCTACGATATATTTAAGTAAATACTAACATAAATTAATAAAAAAATAGAGCCACACAAGTGTGGCTCTATACTTTCAAGCAATCTTAGAACTTGTAAGTTGCTGTGAAGTAATGTGCGAAACCGGTAGTTTCTAGACCGAATGTACCTTCATCTTTAAGAAGGTAAACGTCTTTAAAGCCCTTTAAGCCGTAACCTAGTGCGTAGTTGTCTGAATGCCAATGTAAACCGAAATATGCCGCGCCACCGTTAGAGGTGAAAGTAGTGTTGTAGAATGAACCATCGTCATCATACGCATTAACTTCATCTGCACCGAACTGGTAATCAACATAGCCCTGGAAAGAAATAAAAGTACCGTTATCAAAGTTAACCACAGGCTTAAACCAGTTCATAGAGAACTGGTAACCGTTCCACTCTTTGGCATTTAGGTCGTAGAAACCGTATAAGTTCATGCCAGTTTTACCTAACCATGGAACCATAACGTCAGCACCGATACCAACTGAAGCGTTGTTTACGTCACCGTCGTAAACGTTGCCATTTTTATCAGTACCTGAGATAGCGCCGCCACCGAAGTTGAACAAAGTTGAGATGTAAACTTCTTGAACTGGGCCAAAAGAAAGGTCTTTGCCAGTGATTGCATCAAGAGAAAAACGTGGAGCAAACTTCATGAACATCTTGCTAGCACCAGCGCCTTTGTCGCCATAATTCTGGTTAGTGATGTTAAAAACATCCACGTAGCCATACAGATCAACAATACCAGCGCGACCACCAAATTCCATTTCTAAGTAGTCATGGCCATTATCAGTAGAACCATCGCGTGGAAGCTCATTTACTGCGTACATTGCGTTGAACTGCATCCAGCTGTAATCGCCAGAACGTAAATCGGTACGGTCAGCAGCCATTGCTGGTGCAGACATTGCAGCAACAGTTGTTGCAGCTAAAGCTAAAGTTTTAACGTTTTTCATTATCAACCCCATTGATATTTGTTTTTAACCACCTACATGGATGGCGTTTTTTATAAACGTTCGCATTGTACCTATTTCGGCCAAAAGCTCAATACAAAAAAGACAAAATACGAATACTTAATCCCAAAACGTGAACAATGTCGCTACTTTTAACTAACAACCAATAATTAAATAATCTATAAAACTATTTATATGCCCAATGTCATCATATAAAACCCTAGCAAGTAACATACCATAAACAGCTGTAGCAAAAGTTGATTAAGTAAAATTCACTGAGAATGCCTGTTTTTAAAGACAAAAAAAAGCCGTAGTTACTAAATGATAACGACCTTTTTATTGGTAATGTTTACATCATGGGAGTTATAACATCGCTAAAAATTGACCCGTAAATGTTGAACTTAAGAAGTTAACAAGCGAGCTATCAATAACGGCACGTATATCAAACTTAGCAAGTTCATGGTGACCAGTAGGAACCATTGAACCAGCTAATCCAGCTAATCCAGCTAATCCAGCTAATCCAGCTATTAGCATAGCCATAGCCATAGCCATAGCCATAGCCATAGCCATAGCCATAGCGGATAAGTGAGCAGCGCCACATAATGCCAATGCAAGGATAACCACTATTTTTAGACACAAAAAAGGCCGCTATTAATAAATAATAACGGCCTTTTTATTAACTAGGTTTAAACCATAGCGAATATTAAATCGCTAAGAATAGACCCGCTAATGTTGCACTCATTAAGTTAGCTAGTGAACCAGCAATAACAGCACGGATACCAAGCTTAGCAAGGTCATGGCGACGACTAGGCGCCATTGAACCTAAACCACCTAATAGAATAGCAATAGACGATAAGTTAGCGAATCCACATAATGCGAATGAAATGATAGCTTTGGTTCTATCAGACATCATCATGCCAGTCTCAGCAACTACTTTGAAACCTTCTGCAGACGCATCAAGTAAGTAAGGAGCAAAGTTAAGATAAGCAACAAATTCGTTTACAACAATCTTTTGCCCGATGAATGAACCCGCTACAAGCGCTTCGTTCCAAGGTACACCGATTAAGAATGCTAATGGCATGAAAATGTAACCAAGAATAAGTTCTAAAGTAATACCTTCAAGACCAAACCAACCAGTTACACCACCGATGATACCGTTGACCATTGCAATTAAACCAACGAAGGCAATTAACATTGCACCCACGTTTAGTGCTAAATGCATACCAGATGAAGCACCGCCAGCAGCAGCGTCTAATACGTTAGCTGGTTTATCAGGATCTTCAGGAAGATCTGACATGTCATTTTTAGCTTCTTCAGTTTCAGGATGCATTAGTTTAGCCATCATCAAACCACCAGGAGCCGCCATGAATGATGCTGCAACCAAGTATTCAATTGGTACACCCATTTGCGCGTAACCGGCTAATACTGAACCCGCGATTGATGCTAAACCACCAACCATGATTGCGAATAATTCAGAGTTAGTCATAGTCGCAATAAATGGACGAACAACTAGTGGCGCTTCAGTTTGACCAACGAAAATATTCGCTGTCGCTGACATAGACTCAGTACGGCTAGTACCTAATGCTTTTTGCAAGCCACCACCGATGAGACGGATGATCCACTGCATAATGCCTAAGTAGTAAAGCACTGCGATTAATGAAGAGAAGAACACGATAACGGGTAAAACATTTACCGCGAAAATAAAGCCAACTTTGAATTGAGCTAAATCGCCAAATACGAAGTTAATGCCCGATTGTGCATAACTAATTACACTAGATACGGCATCTGACATACCTTGTAAGATATCTTTCCCCACTGGTACGTATAAAACGAAACCTGCAAAGAATGCTTGAATAGCTAAAGCACCACCAACAGTACGCACATTAATTGCTTTTCTGTTATTTGATAGTGCATAACCGATTGCTAGTATGGTAACCACACCTACTAGACTCATTAGTATATCCATTAATCACGACCCTTTTTTAATTTGTTAACGATATGTATAATTGTTGTTAACTCACCTATTTTCAGTTAGTGATTATAACTGACGAGCAGATGAAAATCGTGGATTAGTTCATAGTTTTAGAGTTTAATTTCAGGATCTTATCCCACAGCAACGCCCATCAACCACGGTGTTTAAAAAAAAAGAATTACAGCTCAAACAGTTGTCGAGCATTTAACCCCAACTGTTCCATAATTAAAACAGTGGTTTTTTTTTGTAATTTTGCTATCTGTTCAACAAAACTTATTATCTGAAGCGGAGTATTTCGTTTATCTGGTGAATTATAGGGCGCCATGCTGGGAGAGTCGGTTTCTATTAGGAAGTGTTTAATATCAACTTCTGTAACCGTTTTTTGTAACTTTTTGGCGCTAGGGTTCATGATTAACCCACCTATTCCCAGTTTATAGCCCAGTTCAATATAAGATTTTGCCAACTCTGGGGCGCCATAAAAGCCATGAATAACCCCACCTTTAGGGTTAGGGTATTTTTTCAACATGGCTAATAGCTGTGGATGAGCTTTTACGGCATGTAAAATCACCGGTAATTGCCAATCAATTGCTGATGCTAATTGAGCCTCGAGTAAATCCAACTGTGATTGAGACCAATGTCGAAGCTTATCTAAACCACATTCCCCCAGGGCAACAAACCTTGGATTAGGCCTATGTTTAGCGATGAGATTATTTAACGCCGCCACTGCTTGAGAAATGTCAGCAGGTACATACCAAGGGTGGATACCTAAGGCAAAATAGCAGTCAAACTCGCTGGTAACCTCTAGCTGTTTAGCCCAAGATGACTCACTCACCCCTGGAATAATGACGTTGTCGATCCCGTTTGCGCGCATCTTTGCAAACAAAGCAGCTCTATCGTGGTCAAAATCCACAAGATCAAGGTGGGCATGGGTATCTATCATCACTTTCCCTCAAACAAATAACTTTACTGCAAATCACAGCTAATGCAGCAAACCTGTTTAGCACTTTTTACGTTACTCATCTTGCCACTATAGAATAAAATTAGCCTCAAGCTTAAATCACAGCCAATAAAAAAGGCGGTTAGACCGCCTTTTAACATCAAACACCCCAGTGATTAGTTTTCGCGAGTTTTAGCGAACTCTACATCAGGGTAACGTTCCATGGATAAATTCAGATTTACCATAGTCGGTGCAATATAAGTTAGGTTATTACCACCATCTAAGGCTAAATTGCTGCTGCACTTACGACGGAACTCTTCGAGTTTACGCTCATCTTTACAGTAAACCCAGCGGGCGGTTGAAACACTAATGCCTTCATAAATCGCTTCGACGTTATATTCACTCTTAAGGCGTCCAACAACCACTTCAAACTGCAGTACGCCAACTGCGCCCACAATTAAGTCGTTGGTATCTAGCGGTCTAAAGACTTGAACAGCGCCTTCTTCGGCAAGCTGTACGAGACCTTTAAGCAATTGCTTTTGCTTTAACGGATCTTTTAAGCGAATACGGCGGAACATTTCAGGGGCAAAGTTAGGAATACCAGTAAACTTAACTTTTTCACCTTGGCTGAAAGTATCACCAATTTGAATGGTGCCATGGTTATGTAAACCGATAATATCACCTGGGTAGGCTTCTTCAACTTGCTCACGATCACCAGCAACGAAGGTTAACGCATCAGAAATACGCACATCTTTACCGACACGTACATGATGCATTTTCATGCCTTTCTCGTACTTACCAGACACAATACGCATAAATGCGACGCGGTCACGATGCTTAGGATCCATGTTCGCTTGGATTTTAAAGATAAAGCCAGAGAACTTTTCTTCTTCAGCATGAATATCACGTACTTCAGTGGCGCGAGGTTGAGGCTTAGGTGCCCACTCAGTTAAACCGTCAAGTATATGATCAACACCAAAGTTACCTAATGCGGTACCAAAATAGACAGGTGAAAGTTTACCGGCTAGAAACGCCTCTAAATCGAACTCATGTGATGCACCGATCACAAGTTCTAATTCTTCACGTAATAACTCAGCAAGTTCAGCACCAATTGCTACATCAAGTTCAGGATTATCAAGGCCTTTCACTGTACGCACTTCTTGAATTTTATGCCCTAAACCTGACTGGTATAAAATTGCTTCGTCGCGATGGATATGATAAACACCTTTAAACGACTTACCACAGCCAATCGGCCAAGTGATTGGCGCACATGCGATTTTTAGCTCAGTTTCAACTTCGTCCATCACTTCCATAGGATCGCGAATATCACGGTCACATTTATTCATGAATGTCACGATTGGTGTGTCACGTAAACGGGTAACTTCCATTAGTTTACGGGTTCGGTCTTCGACACCTTTGGCCGCGTCGATCACCATAAGACATGAGTCAACAGCGGTTAAGGTACGGTAAGTATCTTCAGAGAAGTCTTCGTGACCTGGAGTATCAAGTAGGTTTACTAGGCAATCACTGTAAGGAAATTGCATTACCGAAGTAGTAATAGAAATACCACGGTCTTTTTCCATTTCCATCCAGTCAGATTTTGCATGCTGTTTAGAGCCACGACCTTTAACGGTACCTGCAGTTTGAATTGCTTGTCCGAATAAAAGTACTTTCTCAGTAATAGTGGTCTTACCGGCATCAGGATGCGAAATAATCGCGAAGGTACGACGTTTATCGACCTCTACTGTTTGAACTGACATGGTTTACTTGCCCTAGCATAATAAAAAGGCGCAAATTATAGCGTTTCCCATCTAGGTTGGCTAGGTAAACTCACTTAAACCCAAATGGTGATGGTTTAAAAAACTCAAAAACCCAAAAGGCTAATGCCGATGCATTAGCCTTTGTGCTGAGCTAACAATTATTATTAATTAGCGACTGTAGATTGTTCAAGTATTTGCAGCGCTTGGGCTAGCTCTATTCTGGCATAACGATGTTCAACAAAATCATAAATATTTGTTGCCAAGCTTAAGCGATAATAATCCGCTGCCAGTTGATAATCTTTTTGCTCCACCGCTTTTTTAGCTAGGTAGAAATAGGCTTCACACAGACGCTCAGCATACTCCTGAGGTTGAGTCAGGTTGACTTTAGCTGCATCAAAAACTTGCTCTTTAGTCAGCTTACCAAGGTAATAATCAATGATGACTGAAGACCACGCCTGATCGTTAAGCGATTGGCGGTTAGTTAATAGCTCGGCTTGCGCTGCTTGCTGATCTGTCGGCACTTGCACTAGGTATAACCACAAAGCACGATAACCATCAGCAGGTGCTTGGGCCAAAAATGTGCGCATATCTTCAGTGGCTAACTCATAGCGTTCACCGTAATACAAAGCAATACCACGGTTGAGATAAGCATAATCGTATTGGGGGGATAACTCTAAGACCCCATCAAAAGACTCATAAGCAGGTTCAAACTCGCCTTCTTGGGTGTAATAAATCCCTAAGAAATTATATGCATCAGCAAGATTAGGTTGTAATTTTATCGCTTGGTGAAAATCAATTTTAGCTAGTAGTCGTAGGCCAACACTATCGTAGATAACACCACGGTCATAATGAAAGCGTGCTCGTTGCTCAGTGGTTAATTCCATAGAGGCTAAAATGTCATTGAGCTTAGCTAAAGTGACTTCTAACTTGTAATCAGGCACTTTGGGAGAAACCATCACTTTGCCTGACGCTGCGCTATTATCATTGCCTGAAAGTGAAGCACAACCTGACAATAACATACTGGCACCGACACATAATGCTACCACAGTGGTCCGTAATTTATGTTCCATTTAAATACCTTATCAGGTTCTATAGTTAGTTTGCATCATATCAACCAATAGCGCCAAGGGCTACGCAGTTAAAGATAAATTTATCATTGGCTAAATTTTGCCAATAAAAAAGGAGAGCCTTAGCTCTCCTTTATCGATTAGATTAACTGAGTTAATCTAACAACTATTCTGCAGCAGGTTCTGCTTTAGTAACAGCTTCTTTGATAGAAAGTCTTACACGACCTTGACGGTCAACTTCCATCACTTTAACGTCAACTTCTTGGTTCATCTCAAGGTGGTCAGAAACGTTAGCAACACGCTCTTCACTGATTTGAGAAATATGAACTAAGCCATCTTTACCAGGTAAGATGTTAACGAATGCGCCAAAATCAACGATACGGATAACTTTACCTTTGTAGATACGGCCGACTTCAACTTCAGCAGTAATCTCTTCGATGCGACGGATAGCTTCTTTAGTTGCTTCACCATTTGAAGAAGCAATTTTAACAGTACCGTTGTCATCTAATTCAATTGTTGTACCGGTTTCTTCAGTAAGTGCACGAATAGTTGCACCACCTTTACCGATAACGTCACGAATTTTTTCAGGATTAATCTTGATAGTCGTAATACGTGGAGCGTGATCAGAGATATCTTCACGTGCGCCACCAATTGCTTGGTCCATCACGTTAAGAATATGAACACGAGCGCCGTATGCTTGTTGCAGAGCGATATCCATGATCTCTTGAGTGATACCTTCAATCTTGATATCCATCTGCAGAGCAGTAATACCATCACGGGTACCAGCTACTTTAAAGTCCATGTCACCTAAGTGATCTTCATCACCTAAAATGTCAGAAAGAACAACAAAGTCGTCGCCTTCTTTAACTAGACCCATTGCGATACCAGCAACTGAACTCTTGATTGGTACACCCGCATCCATTAATGCTAATGAAGTACCACAAACAGAAGCCATAGAGCTTGAGCCGTTTGATTCAGTAATTTCTGAAACAACGCGGATGCTGTATGGGAATTCTTCAGCTGAAGGCATAACGGCATTCATACCACGCCAAGCTAGCTTACCGTGACCGATTTCGCGACGCTTAGGTGAACCTACCATGCCAGTTTCACCAACTGAGTATGGAGGGAAGTTGTAATGAAGCATGAAGCGGTTAGTACGCTCGCCCATGATGCTATCAATTTTCTGTGCATCACGTTCTGTACCTAAAGTACAAGTAACTAACGCTTGAGTTTCACCACGAGTGAATAATGAGCTACCGTGAGTACGTGGAAGTACACCAGCAAGTACATTCAATGCGCGGATCATATCTGGTTCACGACCGTCGATACGTGGCTTGCCACTGATAATACGACCACGAACAATGTTCTTCTCTAAGCTACCAAGTAAGTTATCAACTTCACGTTGATCAACATCTGCGTTTTCAGCAACTAATGCCGCTTTTGCTGCTGCTTTAACAACACCAACTTGCGCATAACGATCTTGCTTAACTTCAATTTGGTAAGCTTCAGTCATGCCAACTTCAGCTAAATCTTTAATTTTAGCAACTAAGTCTTGATCTTGAACAGGAGCAGTCCAATCCCAAGTAGGCTTGCCCGCTTCAGCTTTAAACTCAGCAATCGCATCAACCACAACTTGTTGTTGATCGTGACCGTAAGTTACCGCGCCTAGCATGATTTCTTCAGCAAGTGACTTAGCTTCAGATTCAACCATCAATACAGCGCTTTTAGTACCTGCAACAACAAGATTTAAGTCGCTTTCAGCAACTTGATCTACTGATGGGTTAAGTAAGTATTCACCGTTGATATAACCAACACGTGCAGCACCTAATGGTCCATTGAATGGAATACCAGAAATAGCCAGCGCTGCTGAAGTACCAATCATAGCCACAATGTCTGGCTCAATTTGTTGGTCTACAGAAACAACAGTAATAATGACTTGGACTTCGTTTTTAAAACCGTTAGGAAATAAAGGACGAATTGGACGGTCGATTAAACGAGCAATAAGCGTTTCGTCTTCATTTGGACGACCTTCACGCTTAAAGAAACCACCAGGGATCTTACCAGCAGCGTAAGTCTTCTCTTGGTAGTTAACTGTTAGTGGGAAGAAATCACGGCTTAAATCCGCAACTTTTTTACCAACTACAGTAACAAGGACAGTTGTATCGCCCATGCTCGCTAGTACTGCAGCATCAGCTTGACGTGCAATAACACCTGTTTCTAAGGTGACAGTATGTTGACCATACTCAAAACTCTTTACAATTGGATTCACGTGACCCATTCCTTAATTATTGACCTTTAAATTACGCGCATAAGTATACTTCAATTTTTTATAATAGTTAAAGGTCATCGCCATATCAGTCTAAAAAATAATTTATATTTTGCCTTTTAAGGTCGATATGGTTATATGAATTCATATCTCATGGCAATATAAAATGATAATAACAATGCCCTGGCCGAAAAATAGGCTTTAATCCTTGGGCTAAACGCTATACTTAATGACTTTTTGAACAAATTTATCTAAAGTGAAAAGTAGAAAATACCTAACAATAACAAGCAGGTTTTTAGGTAATTTAAGATTTTGTTAGCCCGCCAACAAAAGTAAGCTCAACGTTATTGCAAATGGAAATAAAATAATGCCGCCACAGTTTAAGTCTTTGACATGGAAGCAAACAAATTTAGTGGTGTTCACAGCATTATTTTTTGCTATTGCTATTTTTATTGTCGAGCTTGCACTGGTTGTTATTACCACCAAACAGCAAATCAAGGCCTCCCAGCAAGAACTCGTCAATTCTGTTGAACAAACCATATCTAATGTGGTGTGGGCTTTAGATGACAAACAGACCCAGCAAAACTTAGAAGGTATTATAAAAATTGATGATATTCGTTCTGCTATCATCACCTTAGATGACAATTCCTTGTATGTTGAAGCAAGTCATCAGGCCAAACGATATCCAACTTACTATGACAGTTTGAGTTACTTGCTCTTTGATGAGTTAAAGGAAATCTCACGACCTTTGTATCGACCGCACTATTTTGAGGGCGATAAAAAACAGCAACAAATTGGCACCTTATCTATCCATTACGATATTCAAGCAATGACCAATAATTTGTTTAACCGACTTCAGTTAAGTTTTATCGCCACCTTAGCCAGAGCCTTATTGCTCACTTTAGTGCTCACGATTGTGTTTCACCGATTCCTCACTCAGCCAATCGCGCAGATCAGCGAAGCCATTGATAACATTGATCCTGAATTACCGGATGAAAACCTCATTCCCATAACCTGTGCCCATAAAGATGACGAGCTTGGACTTGTCTCCACAAAATTAAATCAAATCTTATTGCAGTTCAGTCAGGCTCAAAACAAATTACGAAAAATGGCCACCCGAGATCCTCTCACTAATTTGCCCAATAGAACCCTATTACTTGAAACATTAAGTGTCACCATACAACGTGCGCGCGTTCACAAACGCCAATTCGCACTATTATTTATTGACCTCGATAGATTTAAAAATGTAAATGACTCTTTAGGGCATACTATCGGTGATCAATTCCTTGTAAGAATAGCCCGAATTTTAGAATCGGGCATCGCTGATAAAGGCAGCGTGGCCCGCCTAGGAGGTGATGAGTTTGTTATCGTTGCAGATGATATAAAAACCCCGCAACACGCCGCTGATTTCGTTGAACAGCTGTTAAAGCAACTCAATATGCCAATACAGCTGAATGAGCATACGATTCACCCTGCGGCCTCGATTGGTATTGCGATATACCCTGAAGATGGCCAAGGCGCTGAGGAGCTTATCCGGCACGCCGATATTGCCATGTATAGCGCTAAAGCCGCGGGTTCAAACCAGTGGGCCTTTTTCAAGCAGCAAATGACCGAACATGCCGCACTTAGATTAAAAACCGAGGCCTCTTTACACAATGCGCTTAAGCGAAATGAATTTAGGCTTTATTTTCAGCCCAAATTAGATCTTAAAACTAATGAAATTGTCGGCTGTGAAGCCTTAATCCGCTGGCAAAAAGACGGCAAACTTGTGCCACCCATGGCGTTTATTCCTATCGCTGAAGAAACTGGCATTATCATTCCCATCGGCAGATGGGTTATTGAGCAAAGTTGTAAGCTGCTCCGTGAGTGGGAGAAAAAATACAACCGCGTCATTCCCATTGCGGTAAATGTCGCTTCACAGCAGTTTGCTGATGCAAGCTTGGTATCCGATATCAAACAATTGGCGCTACGTTATCAAATTCGCCCCGAGTTATTGGAAATCGAAATAACCGAAACATCACTGATGAATGATATCACTCAAGCCATCGCTAAACTCGAACAACTTAAAAGTGCCGGTTTTGGTATTGCCGTGGATGATTTTGGTACCGGCTATTCATCTTTGTCTTATTTACGCCGTTTGCCTATTACCACAATGAAAATCGACCGCTGCTTTGTCTCTGACTTACCCCATGATGGCGCCATCGCCTCCACTATTCTAATGCTAGGGCAACAGCTAAATCTGGATATTGTTGCAGAAGGGATTGAAAACCAAGCGCAGCTGGCATGGCTACAACAACATCATTGCCAAGTTGGTCAGGGGTTTCTATTTAGTAAACCTTTACCACAAGACGAGTTTGAAGCGCGCTATTTTGGTGAGCAGCAGGTAAAGGTAGAGCAGGCGTAAGCAAGAATGCTAGTTAAACTACATTTATTTTAGCCAATAAAAAAGGAGGCATAGCCTCCTTTTTTACGGTTTGATCTACTTACCGCAAGCAATAAGCAAATTAAACGTCGTTATTAACGACGTAAACCTAACTTCTGGATTAGAGCAGTATAACGAGCTACGTCAGTACGCTTAAGGTAAGCAGTAAGCTTACGACGTGCGCTAACCATACGTAGTAGACCACGACGTGAATGGTGATCATGGATGTGCTCTTTGAAATGACCTTGTAGATGGTTAATCTGTGCAGTCAATAAAGCTACTTGTACTTCAGTTGAACCAGTGTCGTTTTCACAACGTGCGAATTCAGCTACGATTTTAGCTTTTTGTTCATTACTTAGTGACATAAATATCTCCAGAAAAAATTAAATTATCTCAAGCCGATCACTAACTCAGCCTGAGGGCGCGATATATTAACCGAAAGCGCAGCTTACCGCAATAAAAAATCTGCATATCCGACTGCGGCAATCTTGCCACAGTAAAATATACAGATTGATATAGATTAAACTAACAAGTTAGAGCCACTACTCTTGACTGTGGTCAACCACTAATCTTTTGGGTGCGAGTAAGCCATCATCATTTTTAAAGCCAATGCCAATAAACTTTCTTGACTCACCTAAAGTGATCCGTAGAAGTTGATCATCTAGCACACCTTCAGCCTGAACAGGTTGGCCTTGTAAAATATACTGAGCACTGGTCTCAGGTAAATTTACTTCAGCAAAGTTCGCGACCGCGGTATCCATTGGTAATAGTAATGGGTCTAATACATTACTTGAAGGTATTTCAGACTTTTCAGCCTCATCTACCATCGCCATCAATTGCTCTAAGGTCACCATTTTTTCATATGGATAGTCAGCAACTTGAGTACGTCTAAGCATAATGACATGAGCCCCACAGCCTAGCATTTCCCCTAAATCATCAACGATGGTGCGAATATAAGTACCTTTAGAACAATGAATGTCTAAGGTTAACTCATCACCTTCTAAGCCGACGTATAGCAACTCAAACACATTAATTGGTCGGGCTTCACGGGGGACTTCAATGCCTTCACGTGCATATTTGTATAAAGGCTGACCTTGATACTTTAATGCCGAATACATAGAAGGAACTTGCATGGTTTTACCACGAAAGTGTTCAAGTGACACTTCAAGCTTTTCTTGGGTAAAATTTACAGGTCTTATCTGCACAACTTCACCGTCAGAATCACTGGTATCAGTTCTTTCACCTAACTTGGCCGTCACTAAATAACGTTTATCAGCATCAAGTAAATGTTGAGAAAACTTGGTTGCTTCACCTAAACAAATAGGTAGCATCCCGGTTGCCAATGGATCCAAAGCGCCAGTATGGCCGGCTTTGTTAGCTTGGTAGAGACGTTTGACACGTTGCAAAGCATGGTTAGAACTGATGCCAGTTCCTTTATCTAATAGCACGATGCCATCAATAAAACGCCCTTTGCGACGACGAGCCATTAGTCTTTTCCTTCTGTATTTTCTTCAGCGTCAGTTGATTCTTCAGAACCAAACTTTTCTTGCTTTGCCTTATCACTCGTAATCACTTGGCTTACTAAGTTAGACATACGCATACCTTCAACTAATGAACTGTCATAGACAAAACGTAGTTCAGGCATAACACGTAGCTTCATGCGGCCAGCAATTAGTGTTCTGATGTAAGGAGCTGCTGCAGCAAGTGCTTCGACTTTTTGATCGACTAATTCACGATCTTCTTCAAAGAAGGTCACAAATACTTTTGCGTAGCTTAAATCTCGTGACACATCAACATCGTTTACTGTAACAAAACCGATGCGAGGGTCTTTCATATCGCGCTGTAACACCATAGCAAGCTCTTGTTGCAGCTGCTGCGCGATTCGACGAGTACGACTAAATTCTTTTGCCATAATATTGTTACCATAGCCTTATATAAATAAAAAAGGCGGCTTACGCCGCCCTTTCTGTGTTACAGCGTTCGGGCCACTTCGACCGTCTCGAAGACTTCAATCTGATCGCCCACTCGGACGTCATTGTAGTTCTTCACACCGATACCACATTCCATGCCGTTACGAACATCAGCAACGTCATCTTTAAAGCGTCGTAATGATTCTAGCTCACCTTCGTAGATAACCACGTTGTCACGTAGTACACGGATAGGAGCGCTACGCTTGATGGTACCTTCGGTAACCATACAACCGGCAATTGCACCAATCTTAGGCGACTTAAATACATCACGAACTTCTGCCAGACCAATGATTTGTTGCTTGAATTCAGGAGCAAGCATGCCCGTCATCGCCGCTTTAACTTCATCAATCAAGTCGTAGATAACACTGTAGTAGCGTAAATCAACACTTTCAGAATCGATAGTCTTACGCGCTTGTGCATCAGCACGCACGTTGAAACCAACCATGATGGCATTTGAAGCTGCAGCTAGCGTAGCATCAGTTTCAGTTAATGCACCAACGCCACGAGCGATGATATTAACTTTAACTTCATCAGTAGACAGTTTAGCTAATGATTCACAAATTGCTTCAAGTGAGCCTTGAACGTCTGCTTTAAGAACGATGTTAAGTTCTTGCACTTCGCCTTCGGTCATGTTCGCGAACATGTTTTCAAGCTTAGATTTTTGCTGACGTGCTAGTTTAACATCACGGAATTTACCTTGACGATAAAGTGCAACTTCACGTGCTTTACGCTCATCACGAACAACTGTTGCTTCATCACCAGCTGAAGGTACACCTGAAAGACCTAAGATCTCTACAGGGATTGATGGACCAGCTTCAGTAATTGCTTTACCGTTCTCGTCTTTCATTGCACGGATTTTACCGTACTCAAGACCACATAGAACGATATCGCCTTGGCGTAAAGTACCTTCTTGAACAAGTACAGTAGCAACTGGGCCACGACCTTTATCCAATTTAGATTCAATAACAACACCAGCAGCCATACCTGAACGGTCAGCTTTAAGCTCTAATACTTCAGACTGAAGTAAAATGCCTTCAAGTAATTCGTCAATACCGGTACCCGCTTTAGCCGAAACGTTTACGAACATGTGTTCGCCGCCCCAATCTTCAGACATAACACCGTGTTGAGCTAATTCACTCTTAACACGCTCTGGGTCAGCTTCTGGCTTATCCATTTTGTTCACTGCAACGATTAACGGCACGTTACCAGCTTTAGCATGTTGAATCGCTTCGATAGTTTGCGGCATAGCACCATCGTCTGCAGCCACAACCAAAATAACAATATCAGTTGCTTTAGCACCACGAGCACGCATTGACGTAAACGCCGCGTGACCAGGAGTATCTAAGAAAGTGATCATGCCATTTTCAGTTTCTACATGGTATGCACCAATATGCTGGGTAATACCACCGGCTTCACCGTCAGCAACTTTGGCACGACGAATGTAATCAAGTAATGAAGTCTTACCGTGGTCAACGTGACCCATGATGGTAACGACTGGAGCACGAGTCTCTAGTACCACATTTTCTTCATCACGATCACCAAGTACTTGATGCTCTAATTCGTTTTCACGAAGAAGAATAACCTTATGACCCATTTCTTCAGCAACCATTTGTGCTGTTTCTTGGTCTAAGATTTGGTTAATGGTAACCATAGAGCCCATTTTCATCATCTGCTTGATGATTTCAGTGGCTTTAAGAGACATACGTTGAGCAAGTTCAGCAACAGATACTGTTTCACCGATACGTACTTCGCCTTTAACCACAGCAACAGGTTTGTTGAAACCATGTGCCATAGATTCAGGAGCAGTGCTCTTGTTACGTGCAGCATTGCTACGGTTATCACGACCGCCTTTGCCACCACGTTTCTTGTTAGCATTCTTGTTACGTGCACGACGGCCACGTTTTTCATCGTTAGCATCTGAAGTATCTTCAGCAGCACGCGCCGCTTTAGAGGTAGTCACATGGTGATCACCGTTCTTTTCAGCTTCAATACGTTGACGCTCTTCTTCAGCCCAACGCTTTGAGTTTTCTTCAGCTAACTTGCGAGCAGTTTCAGCAGCTAATGCCGCTTCTTCTTCTTGCTTTTTCTTTAATGTCGCTTCTTGAACCGCTTTAAGGCGATCAGCTTCTACTTGCGCAGCAGCAGACTCAGGATCTTCAGCTTTAGCTGCTTTGGCTTTAGCCGCTTCAGCTTCTTTCTTCGCTTTAGCTTCTGCATCTTTTTTCGCTTTCGCTTCTGCGTCCGCTTTAGCCTTAGCTTCTGCAGCAGCTTTCGCCGCAGCTTCTGCTTCTTGCTGCTTTTGTGCTGCTAGTTCAGCTTCTTTCGCTGCATCGCTATCGTCACGTTTAACAAAAGTACGTTTTTTACGTACTTCAACTTTAACGTCTTTAGATTGCCCGCCACCGGCATTAACACTGAGTGTTGAAACGGTTTTGCGTTGTAATGTCATTTTTTGCGGCGCTTGATCGCCACCGTGTTGCTTTTTCAAGTGATCAAGCAATGTTTGCTTTTCAGCTTCTGAAACTGAATCAGCTTTGGTTTTCTTGATCCCTGCGTCGGCAAACTGTTCAATCAGTCTGTCTACATTTTTGCCCACTTCCGCGGCCAATTTATCTATACTTGTATCTGCCATCAATTAAATCCCCCTGTTGATCGACTTATGCTTCTTCGCCAAACCAACAGATATTACGGGCAGCCATGATGAGCTCACCTGCTTTTTCTTCTGTCAATTCTTCAATATCAATTAAATCGTCAATGCCTTGTTCCGCTAAGTCTTCTAAGGTAATTACACCCTTACTTGCAAGAACATATGCTAAATGCTTTTCTAAACCATCTAACGCTAATAAATCTGCAGCCGGTTCAGCACCATCAAGTGCTTCTTCTGACGCTAATGCTCTAGTTGAAATCGCCGCTTTTGCACGTTCGCGTAGCGCAGTTACGATGTCTTCGTCAAAACCATCAATGTCTAATAATTCTGTTTCAGGTACGTAAACAATTTCTTCTAAAGACGTAAAGCCTTCTTCTGCAAGTACTGTTGCAAAATCTTCGTCAACTTCAAGTGTTTCAACAAATAAGTTAACGATTTTAGCGCTTTCAGCCTGATGCTTCTTGTTAAGGTCTTCAACAGTCATTACGTTTAATTCCCAGCCTGTTAACTGAGTCGCTAAACGTACGTTTTGACCATTACGACCAATCGCTTGTGCTAGGCTGTCTGCTTCAACAGCAATGTCCATTGAGTGGTTGTCTTCATCAACAATAATTGAAGCAACATCAGCAGGTGCCATTGCGTTAATAACGTATTGTGCTGGATTGTCATCCCACATAACGATATCAACACGCTCACCACTTAACTCATTTGAAACAGCTTGAACACGTGCGCCACGCATACCAACACAAGCACCGATAGGATCGATACGTTTGTCATTGGTTTTCACGGCGATTTTAGCGCGAGCGCCTGGGTCACGTGCTGCACCCATGATTTCAATCACTTCATCTAAGATTTCAGGTACTTCTACTCTGAATAACTCAATGATCATTTCAGGCTTGCTACGCGTTAAAAATAACTGCGCACCGCGAGCTTCTGGGCGAACTGCATAAAGTAAAGCACGTACACGGTCACCAGGACGGAATGATTCACGGCTAATGATGTCTTCTTTGTAAATAACACCATCAGCATTATTACCTAGATCAACAACAACGCTTTCACGGGTGCTTTTCTTAACGACACCAGTAACAATCTCGCCTTCACGTTCAATGAACTGTTCAACGATTTGAGCGCGTTCAGCTTCACGTACTTTTTGTACGATAACTTGCTTCGCGGTTTGCGTCGTAATACGGTCAAACACAACTGAATCGATTTCATCTTCGATGAACTCACCAGGTTGAATTTCTGGATTTTCATATCGCGCAGCTTCAAGTGTGATTTCGCTGTAAGGGTTTTCTAAAGCTTCACCTTGATCATCGACAACCATCCAACGACGGAAGGTGTCGTAGTGGCCAGTTTTACGGTCGATAGCAACGCGAACTTCAATTTCGCCTTCATACTTTTTCTTAGTTGCAGTGGCTAGAGCAATTTCTAGCGCTTCGAATATTTTTTCACGCGGGACGGCTTTTTCATTTGATACCGCCTCTGCGACTAGCAGAATCTCTTTATTCATTATGTCTTGCCTCGTTCACCTTGAAACTATCAAAACTTCGCAATAATGTTGCCTTTGCGTACATTATCTAAAGCCACTATCAAATCTTCACCATCTACGTTTATCGTTAGCATTTGCCCTTCGATTGCCGTGATGACACCTTTTAAATTACGACTACCCGCTACTGGCATCGTCAATTGTACTTTTGCATCTTCGCCAATATATGCAGCGTATTGCGCTGCAGTAAATAAAGGTCTATCAACCCCAGGCGAAGAAACTTCTAATGTGTATTCTGTCGAGATTGGGTCTTCAACATCTAGAACAGCACTAACTTGACGGCTGGCTTCGGCACAATCTTCGATATTGACACCACTTTCACCATCAATAAATACACGTAATATTGAATGACGCCCAGCATGGACAAACTCAATACCCCAAAGTTGAAAACCAATAGCCTCAACAGGTACTGTCAGCATTTCTGTCAGTTTAGTTTCTAATGTTGCCAAAAATGACCCCCAAAAACGAAAAAAAGGGCATAAGCCCCAAAAAAGTCCGTATAATCACGGAGTTACCAAGCTCCATATAACAAAAAACCCCGTAATGACGAGGTCTTAATATAGAACCTTTTAATTGAAGAATGTTTTACGCAATTTCGAAAAATCAATCGACAATAAGCTGGTTGCGGGGGCCGGATTTGAACCGACGACCTTCGGGTTATGAGCCCGACGAGCTACCAAACTGCTCCACCCCGCGTCAACTTGCGCAATTATATTAACTTACGTCTTCTCTTGCAATGATTAATCCAATTAACTTTGATTAATCAAATTTGGTGCGGATGGTGGGACTTGAACCCACACGAGCATAGCTCACCACCCCCTCAAGATGGCGCGTCTACCAATTCCGCCACATCCGCATATGTAACTGTTACTATTTTCTATTAGCTAATCTGAGGTTAAGTTTGAGAGAGGGAAACTTAACTTAGCTAATAGAGACAAGACTTAATCGAAGCAAAAAACTATGTTGCCTCAATTTGTTGTTTAGTCTGGAATCTTTGTTTCAGTTTGAGTAGGAGCTTGTTCAACTTGCTCTACTGCAGAACCTAAATCATTCCATGCATCATCTTGCTTTGAATGGTTAGCACTTAAGTTACCTAATACTAGGCTTAAAGTGAAAAAACCAATCGCTAGCACAGCTGTGCTACGTGTCAGGAAATTACCTGAACCGCCTGAGCCAAATAGAGTTCCTGATGCACCAGCACCAAAAGAAGACCCCATATCAGCACCTTTACCTTGCTGAAGAAGGATTAGGCCAACAAGACCAATCGCAACAACCAAGTAAACTACAATTAAAACTTCATACATAATATTAAGCGCTCATCGCTATGGAACATAAACTTAAAAACTCGCTAGAGTTTAAGCTAGCACCGCCAATCAGTCCACCATCAACATCTGGCTGTGCAAAAATATCGGCTGCATTTGAAGGCGTAACACTACCACCGTACAAAATACGAATATTTTCTCCGATGAACGGTGACACTTCAGAAAGTCTTTGACGAATAAACGCATGGACTTCTTGTGCCTGCTCTGGAGTTGCACTCTTACCAGTACCTACAGCCCATAAAGGCTCGTAAGCAATAATGGCATTATCAAAAGCCATGGTGCCATTCTTTTCAATCACAATATCTAACTCTTCGGCAATCACTTCAAAAGTACGTCTTGCTTCACGAGCTGGACCAGATTCACCAACACAAAGAATCGGCGTTAAACCATGTTTCTGTGCTGCAGCAAATTTCTCTGCAACGATATTACTTGTTTCGCCATACATACGACGGCGTTCGGAATGGCCGATAATCACATATCGACATCCTGAATCTTTTAGCATTTTACCGGAAACTTCACCAGTGTAGGCTCCAAAGTCATGCTGACTAAGGTTTTGTGCGCCCATTCTTACAAGCGCGCCATCTAAGGTTTGCTTATTTGCTTCAAGTAGTTGTCTTACACTTTCAAGGTAAATTGAAGGTGGACACAAAACTACTTCAGCAGAATCATTTTGGAGCTTTGTAGCGAACTTGCTGAATAACTCTTGGGCTAAAGCCGAACTGCCATTCATTTTCCAGTTGCCAGCTACCATAGGACGTCTGAGTGCCATTACTGTCTCCTTTCAAAGCGGCGTGAATAATAACGAACCACCAAACAAGTTACAATACCTAAGTTAGGAATAATTACTATAACGTGTCAGAGTGTTGTTTTTTTACTCGGTACGATTAAGTATTAATAAATAAACAATTAATATATAACATTTAGAATTTACTAACGCGTTGCACTGCATCAGCAATCTGTTGTGCAAAAGATGTGACCAATGCCACATCTTCACCTTCAACCATCACCCTTATTAAGGGCTCAGTGCCGGATTTCCTCAGTAAAACTCGACCGGTTTTACCTAATAGCTGCTCTACATGCTGCAGGGTAGTGATGACCGCTGACGCTGATAATGGATCAGTCTCACTATTAAAAGTGACATTAATTAATACTTGAGGCAACATTTTTAGCGGTTTAACCAACTGTGCTAACGATAATTGTTGCTGCTGCATTGCCGCTAACACTAAAATTCCCGCCACGATACCGTCCCCTGTCGTGCCGTGATCTAAATCGAGTATATGTCCAGAGCTTTCGCCGCCAATACGCCAGTGGTGTTGACGCATCAACGCCATGACATAACGGTCACCTACTTTTGAGCGCATAAAGGGGATATTCAATCTCTTAAATGCCAACTCCAAGCCTAAATTTGACATCAAGGTGCCTACAACCCCGCCCTTCAAAGTGCCATTATTAAGTGCATTAGCGGCAAGCACATAAAGAATTTGATCGCCATCAATCACATTACCTTGGTGATCCACCATCATGATCCTATCACCATCGCCATCTAAGGCAATGCCGACATCAGCCTGTTCTAGCAGCACTTGCTCGCATATTGACGCCATGGATGTCGCGCCAACATTGTCATTAATATTTAATCCATTAGGTTTATCACCAATGGTGATCACTTCTGCGCCAAGCTCTTTAAAAACACTAGGAGCAATGTGATATGTTGCGCCGTGAGCGCAATCAACCACAATTTTAAGCCCAGCTAAAGTCAGCTCAGCAGGGAAATGACCTTTACAATATTCAATGTAGCGCCCTGCTGCATCATCAATTCTTGCCGCTTTGCCCAATAAATGAGACTCAACACAAACTAAGTCTTTGGTAAGTTCATGCTCTATTTCTAATTCAAGCGCATCATCTAACTTACTGCCGTCAGCTGAAAAAAACTTAATACCATTATCGTAATAGGGATTATGGGAGGCACTAATAACAATGCCAGCTTCGGCCCTAAAAGTTCGGGTTAAATAAGCAATAGCTGGCGTCGGCATAGGCCCAACCAATAATACATTTAAGCCAGCGGCAGATAAGCCGGCTTCCAGTACGGATTCAAACAGGTAACCCGAAATCCGTGTGTCTTTACCGATAATCACTTTCTTGGTGCCACTGCGTGAAAGCACCCTTCCCGCTGCCCAGCCAAGCTTAAGAGCAAGCTCGGGGGTCATTTTACCCGCGCCGACCTTGCCCCTAATACCATCAGTTCCAAAAAATTGTCTTTGCTGCATGTGTACCTCTCAAAGTGAATTCATACCACTTGATAACGTAACCTAGGCAAAAAATGCATGTTTAAAATGACTGAAAAGGTTAGTTATGTAAACTTGCCATTGTCGCTGACATCACAGTGAGTGCATCCACGGTTTCTTCAACATCATGTACCCGTATAATTTGCGCCCCTTGCTGCGCCGCAATCATCGCCCCAGCAAGACTACCCGCTAAGCGATTATTAATATCACGCTGTAATAAATCCCCGATCATGCTTTTTCTTGATAAACCTACCAGCACGGGAAAATGCAAACTATGTAGTTCCGGTAACTTGGCTAACAGCTGATAATTATGCTCAAGCGTTTTACCAAAGCCAAAGCCTGGATCTAAAATGATATTTTCTCGAGACATACCTGCTGCTAAACAATAATCTACCCTTAGCGACAAAAAGTCATTAACTTGTTGGATAACATCGTCGTATTCTGGTGAGTCTTGCATATCTTTTGGTTGCCCTTGCATATGCATTAAACATACGGGCACATCGAGCATAGTTGCCATTGCCAGCGCGCCGGGCTCTTGTAGCGCACGAACATCATTAATAATATGGGCGCCTGCAGCAACTGCTTTTTCCATGACTTGCGGCTTACTGGTATCGATTGAAATCCACACATCATGGTTTTGGGCAGTATATTCGATGACAGGAATAACTCTAGCGAGCTCTTCTTCTAAAGTAACTGCTGTAGCACCTGGTCTGGTTGACTCGCCGCCAATATCAACTATTTTAGCCCCTTGACTGATGACTTTATCAACTTGCTGACAAGCACTTTCAAACGTGGCATGTTGACCGCCATCAGAAAAAGAATCTGGGGTTACATTAATGATAGCCATAACAATCGGACTGGCTAGCGAGAGGGTTTTATCTCCCGATTTAAGTTCAAACACACAACCTCACTTATACTCAATTTAATGAGTTAGATAATATTTAACTCTATTAGCTGAATTAAAATACTTTTGTTCACAAAGCAATAAATATAAAAAAACCCCTTTCGGGGTTTTTTACGTTAATTTAACTCAGCGTTATTTAGCTGGCGCATCAGTATCTGGTGTCGATTCTGATTTATCATCTGCTTTATCTGCGTCTGCAGCTTCAGAGTCAGCTTTAGTCTCTGTCGTGTTTGCAGGCGTGCCTTTATCTTTATCATCAATTGAGTCATCAGCATCCCAATCGGCTGGCTGACGAACTTCGCGACGATTCATTAAATCATCAATTTGATCGGCATCGATGGTTTCAAATTTCATTAACGCATCTTTCATGGCATGGAGGATATCCATGTTGTCATTTAAGTAAGTATGCGCACGATCGTAATTTGAATCAATTAAGTGTTTTACTTCGGCATCGATGATACGGGCGGTATCGTCGGACATATGTTGGGTTTTACCCATACTGCGTCCTAGGAATACTTCGTTTTCATCTTCAGCATAAAGTACCGGGCCTAATTTTTCAGAGAAGCCCCACTGGGTCACCATGTTACGTGCAATTGACGTTGCATATTTAATGTCTTGTGAAGCACCTGTCGATACGCGCTCTGTACCGTAGATCATCTCTTCCGCTAAACGTCCGCCGTAGGCAACTGAAATTTGGCTTTCAAGTTTACGGCGACTTTGACTAATTGCATCAGCTTCAGGTAAGAAGAAAGTCACACCTAATGCACGGCCACGTGGAATAATAGTAACCTTATGCACAGGATCATGCTCAGGCACCAAACAACCAACAATCGCATGACCTGCTTCATGGTATGCGGTCATTTCTTTTTCATCTTCAGACATCACCATAGTGCGGCGCTCAGCACCCATCATGATTTTGTCTTTAGCACTTTCAAACTCTTCCATGCTCACTACGCGGCGATTACCCCGAGCAGCAAATAGCGCAGCTTCATTCACCAAGTTTGCTAAATCAGCACCTGAGAACCCTGGGGTACCACGAGCAATAACGCTGGCTTTGACACCATCTGCTAACGGTACTTTACGCATATGAACTTTTAAAATTTGTTCACGACCACGAACATCCGGTAAGCCAACAACCACTTGACGGTCAAAACGACCTGGACGTAGCAATGCAGCATCCAACACATCTGGTCTGTTGGTCGCAGCAATAACAATAATACCTTCGTTACCTTCAAAACCATCCATTTCAACCAGCATTTGGTTCAAGGTTTGCTCACGCTCATCGTGACCGCCACCAACACCAGCGCCACGTTGGCGACCTACAGCATCAATTTCATCGATAAAGATGATACATGGTGCAGACTTTTTAGCTTGCTCAAACATGTCACGTACACGTGATGCACCGACACCGACAAACATTTCAACAAAGTCAGAACCAGAAATAGTGAAAAACGGAACTTTAGCTTCACCAGCAATGGCTTTTGCAAGTAAGGTTTTACCCGTACCCGGTGGGCCAACTAAAAGAACACCGGTAGGAATGCGGCCACCAAGCTTTTGGAAACGGGTTGGCTCTTTTAGGTAATCAACCAATTCTTTTACGTCTTCTTTTGCTTCGTCACAACCTGCAACATCACCAAAAGTAGTTTTAATTTGGTCTTCGCTCATCAATTTGGCTTTACTCTTACCAAATGACATCGCGCCTTTACCGCCACCGCCTTGCATTTGGCGCATGAAGAATATCCACACACCAATTAATAACAGCATCGGGAACCAAGAGATAAAGATTTGGGTTAGGAAGCCTGACTCTTCAGCTTCTTGGCCCTTCATTGAAATCCCTTTACGATCAAGATCATTGATTAAATCTTGGTCATACATTGGCATGATTGTAGTGAACTTCTCTCCAGAGCGTCTTACTCCTTCAATGGTACGTTGATCACTTTTAATTTCTACCGAATTGATATTGCCGTTTCGGACACTATCTAAGAATACGGAATAATCCATCTTCTGCGTTGACGAAGAAGAGGGGGAATAGCCCTGAAACACTGACATCAACACGACGGCGATGACAACCCAGAGAATTAAATTTTTTGCCATGTCACTCAAATTGTTAGACCTCTTGAAGACCCACGATAATTAATCGTTAGACTACTATAACTTGTAACCAGTCGCCACTATATAAACTTCACGTGAACGTGGTCGTGATGAATCTGGTTTGCGTGTTTTCACTGTTGTAAAAGCTTGTCGCACTGCTTTCATATATTCGTCAAAACCTTCCCCCTGAAAAACTTTGACTGCAAAACTACCATTAGATGCCAAAACTTGATGACACATATCTAATGCTAATTCTACTAAATACATTGCCCTTGGTTGATCCACACCATCTGAACCACTCATATTAGGCGCCATATCTGATAGTACTACATCAACTTTATCTTCACCAACGCGGTCAAGTAAAGCATCAAGTACTTTTTCTTCACGGAAATCGCCCTGTAAAAAGTCGACGCCCACGATGGGATCCATAGGTAAAATATCACATGCGACTAATTTACCTTTTTCTCCCACTAGTTTAACTGCAATTTGAGACCAACCGCCAGGCGCTGCGCCTAAGTCTACTACTGTCATACCAGGTTTAATTAATTTGTCTTTTTGTTGGATTTCTTCCAACTTGAATGCAGCTCGAGAGCGTAAACCTCGCTTTTGAGACAGTTTTACATAGTGATCATCAAAATGTTCTTGCATCCATCGGCTTGAACTTGCCGAGCGTTTCTTCGTTGCCATTTAAATTCCGTAACGATTTGGAGTTACATCATGCTTATATAAGGGTAGAATAGCCGTTTTTCAACAGTAACATTTAAAAAGTTGGTACAAATGAACTTAACAACCAAACAAAAACAGCATTTAAAAGGCCTGGCGCATAATTTAAAGCCTGTAGTGCTGCTTGGTGCTAATGGTTTGACCGAAGGTGTACTGGCTGAAATTGATAGTGCACTCACTCATCATGAACTAATTAAAGTGAAAGTAGGCTCTTCTGATAGAGAGCTTAAAAATGCTGTAGTTGACGCGATTATTCGCGAAACTCAATCTACCAAAGTACAGCTTATCGGTCACACCTTAGTTATTTTCCGTCAGTCTGCTGAAATGAAAATTGCCGTTCCAAAAGCAAAATAATTTCGTCAAACATCTGGGTTACTTAATATTAGTCGATTGTTGATTAACTGGTATTGAATATGACCTAAAAAAACCACTGCCATGCAGTGGTTTTTTTATCGCTATAGCAAACCAGTCTTAAGTCGTAACTTATTAAACGTATTCTACAGCGATAATTTCATATTCTGCGGTGCCACCAGGTGTGGTAATGGCAACTTCATCATCAAGGTTCTTACCAATTAATCCCCGCGCTATCGGTGAATTCACTGAAATAAGATTTTCTTTAATGTTTGCTTCATCATCACCGACGATACGGTAAGTTGACTCTGCATCGGTATCAACATTGACAATGGTCACTGTTGTGCCAAAAATCACTCGGCCATTGTTTGGCATTGATGTCACATCAATGATTTGTGCATTTGATAACTTGCCTTCAATATCACGAATACGTGCTTCACAAATACCTTGTTCTTCACGGGCTGCATGATATTCAGCATTTTCTTTCAAGTCGCCTAATTCACGTGCAGAAGCAATAGCTTCAGTAATGCTTGGACGACGCACAAATTTTAATTCATCTAATTCTTTACGCAGCTGTTCAGCTCCGATGATCGTCATAGGGACGGTATTCATAATGTCTTATGTCTCCTTTAAAAACAAAAGCACCCCGTGTCGACACGCATATCAACACAGTAAAATCTATATTATTAAACGTCGAGTCGTCATGCTCACATTCACTTATAGCGACATGTGGCAACAAAACAGTCTCGCGCGCTGAAGGGCTAGCAAATGATGATAGCTAAGCTTACATAAGCTTGCGAGTAGTTACTAGTGAGTGTCAAAAAATAGTAATAAAAAAGGCTGCATGACTGCAGCCTTTTTAACCGAATCGACGTTAAATTAAATATTATTAACTTTTAGCGATTCGTTCATGCAATTCTTGTACTGAATTGACGTTATTACGGTCATCTGCTGAATGGGCCATACAGGTAGCAAATGCAGCATTCAATGTTGTGGTGTAGTTCACTTTATAACGCAGTGCACCACGACGAATTTGACGAGAATCTTCAATCGCTTGACGCCCCTCTGTGGTATTAATGATGTAAGTGTATTCACCATTTTTAATACGGTCGAGAATATGTGGACGGCCTTCATGTACCTTGTTAACTAGACGCGGATTAATACCTGCTTCACCTAGAATAACTGCAGTGCCATGAGTTGCATCAATTTGATAACCTAGCTCAATCAGTTCAGCTGCAAGTTCAGCCACACGCGCTTTATCACTGTTACGCACAGAAATTAATGCACGGCCAGACTTAGGTACTTCAGCTGTGGCGCCAAGCTGGGCTTTAGCATAAGCTTCAGCAAAGGTTTCACCCACACCCATTACTTCACCTGTAGAGCGCATTTCAGGGCCAAGCATTGGGTCAACACCTGGGAACTTGTTAAACGGCAATACCACTTCTTTTACTGAGAAGTATGGTGGGATCACTTCTTTAGTGAAGTTCTGCGATGCTAAGCTTTGACCAGCCATTACACGTGCAGCAATCTTCGCTAGCGGGATACCGGTTGCTTTAGAGACAAATGGCACTGTACGCGCAGCACGTGGATTGACTTCAATCATGTAGATTTCGTCATCTTTAACCGCAAACTGAACGTTCATCAAACCAATTACGCCCAGCTCCATGGCTAATTTAGCCACTTGCTCACGCATACGGTTTTGAACATCTTCGCTTAAGCTGTATGGCGGCAACGAACAACCTGAGTCACCTGAGTGAACCCCCGCTTGTTCAATGTGCTCCATGATAGAACCCACAACCACGATTTCGCCGTCACAAACTGCATCGATATCGATTTCAATGGCATTATCGAGGAAACGGTCAAGCAATACTGGTGATGAGTTAGATACGCTTACTGCTTCATTGAAGTAGCGACGTAAGTCTTGCTCGTCATAAACGATTTCCATTGCGCGTCCACCTAATACATAAGATGGACGAACCACTAACGGGTAACCGATACGGGCAGCAGAAAGTACCGCACCTTCAACCGTTGTTACGGTATCGTTTTCAGGTTGCTTCATTTCAAGACGTTGAATCGCTTGCTGGAAACGCTCACGGTCTTCAGCGCGGTCAATGGCATCGGGGCTTGTACCAATAATCGGTACACCTGCCGCTTCTAGTTCACGTGCCAGTTTTAGCGGTGTTTGACCACCGTACTGTACGATAACGCCTTTTGGCTTCTCAATACGAACGATTTCAAGCACATCTTCAAAGGTCACTGGCTCAAAGTACAAGCGATCTGAGGTGTCATAATCGGTCGAAACTGTCTCAGGGTTACAGTTAACCATAATGGTCTCGTAACCGTCTTCACGCAATGCTAATGCCGCATGAACACAACAGTAATCAAACTCAATACCTTGACCAATACGGTTAGGGCCGCCACCAAGAATCATGATTTTTTCACGGGTTGATGGCGCGGCTTCACATTCTTCTTCGTAAGTTGAGTACATGTAAGCAGTGTCTGTGGCAAATTCTGCCGCACAGGTATCGACACGCTTATACACTGGGTGCATATCAAAGCGGTCACGAATTTTACGCACTTCGCTATCACTGACACCTAAGATGTGTGCTAAACGTGCATCAGAGAAACCTTTACGCTTAAGTTGCAGTAAGAAGGCTTCGTTAAGACCTGACATCCCCACTTCAGCCACTTTAGCTTCTTGGGCGATAAGATCTTCAATTTGGACTAAGAACCAATGATCAACATTAGTTAGCTTGAAGATATCATCACGACTTAGACCAGCGCGGAAGGCATCAGCAATGTACCAAATACGGTCACAACCAGGCTCTTTTAACTCATGACGAATTGTTTGCATTGCTTCAGGCGATGCAAGGTCAACAATCGGGTCAAAACCGTTACGGTTAACTTCAAGTCCACGTAATGCTTTTTGTAATGACTCTTGGAAAGTACGGCCAATGGCCATGACTTCACCCACTGACTTCATTTGCGTCGTCAAACGGTCATTAGCGCCAGCAAATTTTTCAAAGTTAAAGCGCGGCACTTTAGTCACAACGTAATCAATTGCAGGCTCGAATGATGCTGGGGTACGACCACCAGTAATATCATTCATTAGCTCATCTAAGGTGAAACCTACCGCTAATTTCGCGGCGATTTTAGCAATCGGGAAACCGGTTGCTTTAGAAGCTAACGCAGAAGAGCGAGAAACACGCGGGTTCATTTCAATAATGACCATACGGCCAGTGTTTGGACAAATACCAAACTGAACGTTTGAACCACCGGTTTCAACACCAATTTCACGCAGTACCGCTAAAGAAGCGTTACGCATTAATTGGTATTCTTTATCGGTCAGTGTTTGCGCTGGTGCAACAGTGATTGAATCACCGGTATGCACGCCCATGGCATCGAAGTTTTCAATGGCACAGACAATGATGCAGTTATCATTGCGGTCACGAACCACTTCCATTTCGTACTCTTTCCAACCGATTAGTGACTCATCGATTAGCAGCTCGCTAGTTGGCGATAACTCAAGGCCTTGAGAACAAATGTCTTCAAACTCTTCTTTGTTATACGCAATACCACCGCCACTGCCACCCATGGTGAAAGATGGACGAATAATACACGGAAAGCCAACTTGGTCTAAAACACCGTAAGCTTCTTCCATTGTATGGGCAATACCAGCACGAGGACAGTCAAGTCCAATTGACTTCATTGCTGTATCAAAACGACTACGGTCTTCAGCTTTATCAATTGCGTCAGCTGTCGCGCCAATCATTTCAACGTTAAACTCTTCTAGTACACCTTCAGCTTCTAGCTGCAGTGCACAGTTAAGTGCGGTTTGGCCACCCATAGTTGGCAAAATCGCATCAGGTTTTTCTTTAGCGATAATGTTACGCACAACTTCCCAGTGAATTGGCTCGATGTATGTCGCATCAGCCATTTCTGGATCAGTCATAATGGTTGCAGGGTTAGAGTTAACTAAGATAACTCGATAACCTTCTTCACGCAGCGCTTTACACGCTTGTGCGCCAGAATAGTCAAATTCACAGGCTTGACCAATCACAATTGGGCCAGCGCCTAGGATCAGAATACTTTTAATATCAGTACGTTTTGGCATTGCTTATCTATTCTCCGAATGACCTAACTATTTAGCGTTTTGACGATATTGTTCAATCAACTCAATAAAGTGATCAAACAGTGGTGACGCATCGGTCGGTCCAGGGCTTGCTTCTGGGTGACCTTGGAAACTAAACGCTGGTTTATCAGTAAGGTGAATACCTTGCAAAGACCCATCAAATAACGATTTGTGAGTCACTTTGATGTTCGCAGGCAACGTCGCTTCATCAGCAGCAAAACCGTGGTTTTGGCTGGTGATCATCACATTACCTTTTTCAATATTACTTACCGGGTGGTTAGCGCCATGATGACCAAACTTCATTTTCAAAGTTTTTGCCCCAGATGCTAATGCAAGTAATTGGTGACCAAGACAAATACCAAATACTGGGATTTCAGTTTTTAAAATTTCTTGGATAGCCGTAATCGCATAATCACATGGCTCTGGGTCGCCTGGGCCATTTGATAGGAAAATCCCATCAGGATTCATTGCTAATACTTCAGCTGCCGGTGTTTGTGCAGGGACAACAGTAACATCACAACCGCGGTCAACTAGCATGCGTAAAATATTGCGCTTGATACCATAATCAAAAGCAACAATTTTAAACTTAAGCTCTGACGCTGGAGTTTCGTCCGGTAAACCACCCACTAAGCGCCAAGTGCCTTTGCGCCATTGGTAGGTCGACTCTGTGGTCACTTCTTTAGCCAAATCCATGCCTTTCAAACCAGGGAATGCTTTGGCTGCTGCTAATGCTTTAGCTTCATCGATATCGCCGACCATAATACAACCGGCTTGGGCACCCTTTTCACGTAAAATACGAGTTAATTTACGGGTATCGATATCAGCGATACCAACAACATTATTCGCTTTTAAATAATCGCTTAAGGATTGTTGATTACGGAAGTTGCTAGCTAATAGAGGGAGATCTCGGATGATTAGACCACAGGCATGAACTGAATCAGATTCGGTATCTTCATCGTTTGTTCCGGTGTTACCAATGTGCGGGTAAGTCAAAGTGACAATCTGGCGAGAATATGACGGATCCGTTAAAATCTCTTGATAACCTGTCATTGAAGTATTAAATACAACTTCACCAACAGTTAGTCCATCGGCACCAATTGCAGTGCCAGAGAATACGGTTCCATCTTCGAGTACAAGTAAGGCAGACTGTGTCAACGTGACCTCCAAAAATAAGAGTCAAACCACTGAAATTATTTATTTTTAATTTCTACAGATTTACAAAATTACGAAAATTTGGCAAATTCCGGCGATTCTATATGAATTATGTATAAGCGTCTATGCTTGATTTATGTTTTTTTGGGAACAATATTTTCCCAAAAAAAAACCACCAACGGTGGTTTTCTTTAAATATTAATTGAGTCCCAATACTTGCTGCATGTCATAAAGACCAGCATCTTGATCGGACAGCCAATAGGCGGCGCGCATTGCGCCATTTGCAAAGGTCATGCGACTGGTGGCTTTATGCGTTATTTCAACTCGCTCACCAATATCGGCAAACATCACCGTATGGTCGCCAACAATATCACCGGCACGAATAGTAGAAAAACCAATGGTATTTCTATCACGTTCGCCTGTCATACCTTCACGACCATATACAGCGCACTCTTCAAGATCACGACCTAAAGTTTCAGCGATAACTTCGCCCATCTTTAATGCCGTCCCTGAAGGGGCGTCTTTCTTAAAGCGATGATGGCCTTCGGTGATTTCGATATCGGTATAATCACCCATTACTTTTGCCGTTAACTCTAATAGCTTTAGCGTTAAGTTAACGCCTACTGACATATTAGGTGCAAACACAACTGGTGTTTGCTCAGCATAAGCACCAATCATCTCTTTTTGAGCATGATTGAAACCAGTAGTACCAATCACAATCGCCTTATGGTTTTTAGCGCACCAATCAAGGTGAACTAGCGACGACTCTGGAGAGGTAAAATCAATTAATACATCAAAATGTTCTGATGCTATATCTAATGAATCTGTAATCGCGACATCCATAGTACCAACACCAGCAAGTTCACCAGCATCAACACCTATTAGTGTAGAACCAGTTCGCTCAATAGCAGCACCCAAATATATCACCTCATGTTGCTTTGCAGCTTCAATCAGTGTGCGACCCATACGGCCACTGGCACCAACAACGGCGACTCTTACTTTTGCAGTCATCTACTTTCTCCCAGTGATACAAAAACGCCTAAGTTAACTTAGGCGTTTTTCATTAAACGATTTCTAACAATTCGACTTCAAATACCAACGCCGAGAATGGCGGGATTGAAGCGCCAGCACCACGTTCGCCGTAAGCTAAGTGTTGTGGAACGAATAATTTAAGCTTAGTGCCAACAGGCATTAACTGAAGTGCTTCAGTCCAACCAGCGATAACACCAGAAACTGGGAATTCAGCAGGCTCGCCACGAGCTACAGAACTATCGAATACTTCACCATTGATGAATGTACCGTGGTAATGAGCACGAATAGTTGATTCAAGTGTTGGCTTTTCGCCTTCGCCTTGAGTAATTACTTCGTATTGAAGACCTGACTCAGTAACAATAATGTCTTCACGTTTAGCATTTTCAGCTAGGAATGTTTCACCTTCAGCAGATGCAGCTTCAGCAGCAGCTTCTTGAACAGCTTGTAAACGACGGCTGATTTCAGTGAAAGCAACTTGTAAGTCTTCCATCGCTACAGCACTTTCTTTACCAGCGAATGCATCAGCTAGACCAGCTTGTACAGCAGGGATATCGATGCCTTCGAAAGGGTTAGCAGCTAATTGCTCACCCATTTGACGACCTACACCGTAACTTGCTTGCTGTTCCATTGTGTTGAACTCTGACATATCGTATTTACTCTTAATTCATCGGTTAAAATTTGCGGGGCAGTTTACCACACTTTCGTTGCTGATGGGTGCTAATCTACCTCGATTATGACTATTTTTCAGTAGCCTTAATGACACTTGGCAAGCGTCTTCTTTAGAGCTGCTTGATACACTGGTGTCACTTTAGCTTGAAGGGCTTTTAAATCGGCAATACGTGTCGAATGAGATGGATGGGTTGAAAATAGCTCAGGGCCTTGTTCACCACCGGCTTTGGCCATATTTTGCCAAAGCGTAACGCTTTTAGCAGGATTAAAACCCGCTTTAGCCATTAACTCTAAACCAAGCTCATCGGATTCACTTTCTTGATCGCGGCCAAAGGGTAATAAAATACCGACTTGCGCACCTAAGCCTAAGCCCGCCATATAAAGATCTTTATTGGCCACGCCGCCAGCACCTAGGGCTATATCAGCCATTTGCATACCTGCATTGGTCATTTGTGAACGCGAAACTTGCTCATTACCATGCCTTGCTAGCACATGGGCTACTTCATGACCTATTACTGTCGCTAACTGGTCTTGATCGCTCGCCACCTTAAGTAATCCTGTGTACACGCCAATATGTCCACCAGGCAGTGCAAAAGCATTTATCTGATCTGAATCAAATAACACAACTTCCCAGTTTAAGCTTTGATCAGGTAATACTGCAGTAATGCGATTGGCAACACAGTTCACATAGGCGGTTTGCTGTTTATCGGTACTGATTTTTTCCGTTTTTTTCATCGCATCGAATGATTGCGCCCCCATTTGCGACATTTGAGACTCATCAAATAACAGCATTTGGCTGCGGCCAGTTGGGGATTTGTGGGTTGCGCAACCTGAGATAATAATGGTGGCAAATAGCCCCCAAAAAACGGCTTTCATAATAATTATCCTTTTATTATTTTGTGAGCGTTGGCAATAGTTCATCATATATTTAGTACTCAATAGATTGATTACAAATGAACCTATTGCGCGCTATTGTAAGTCATTTTTAGCTCAGCAATCACTAAAAACAGCAGCTTACCTTGGTGTTTATTTACCTTTAAAGTCCTTAATACTGCGCTTTTTCTGACTGCGGCGATTTGCTTGCTTATCTTTTTTTGGCCGTTGACTGTTACCCGAACTCGGTTTATCCGTCACCGGGAAATCTGCTAAGACGAGTGTTGGCAGCGCGCGCTCAGTTAAGGTTCTGATAGCTTGTAGTGCATCAGATTCACCATGACACACTAACGATAGCGCCAAACCATTAGCACCCGCCCTTGCCGTGCGGCCAATGCGGTGCACATACACTGCTGCGCTTGCGGGTAAATCCACATTAATAATCACAGGTAATGCATCAATGTCTATACCGCGGGCTAACACATCAGTTGCCACTAATACGGTTAACGCCTTTGATTTGAAGTCCTTTAAGGTTTTAGTGCGTATCGCTTGCTCTTTATCGCCATGCAATGCTGCCGCATTAACTCCAGCTTTTACCAGCTTTTTGGTTAGTGCATCTGCGCTATCTTTAGTATTGCTAAACACCAACACTTGCTGCCATTGATGCTGCTTTATTAGCGCAATCAGTGCTTGTGCTTTACTGCCTTTATTGACCAAATAAAGCTGCTCTTCAATGTGATCTACCACTGAATTGGCTTTATCAGCTTCAATACGGATCAGATCATGTTTCAAAATCACACTAACTTGTTTAGCTACTGTGTCATCTATGGTGGCTGAAAATAATAGTGTCTGCTTATTTACCGGCGTTTGCTGCACTATGGTTTTAATGTCTGCCCAAAAGCCCATATCTAGTAACCGGTCTGCTTCATCAAGTACTAACAACTTCAGCGCTGATAAAGACACATGTTCCAGCTTTATAAACTGCACTAACCTTGATGGGGTGGCGATGATAATCTGCGGCGGTCTCTTCAAATCAGCGACTTGGGCTTCAACATCAATGCCGCCACATAAAAGCTGCACCTTTATGCCTAAAGGCTTCGCAACCTGATTAAGCGTTTGATAAACCTGATTAGCCAGCTCACGAGTCGGCGCAATTACTAGCGCTTGAACAGGGTCAGCTTTATCTAGATCAATAGCTTGCAGCATAGGCAAACCAAAGGCGTAAGTTTTACCGCTCCCTGTTTGTGCTAAAGCCAATACATCTTTACCTGATAACACAGCAGGAATGGCCAGCGCTTGAATTTTAGTGGCCGCTGTTAATTGCTTAGGTAAAGCTGAGATAAGGCTTGGATTGAGGTTTAACTGTAAAAAAGACATCGAAATAGTGATCCAAAGAAGCAATGAGATGCAGTCTACCGCACACTGACGTCATTGTCTTAAGCTGTGTTTGTTTAATAGCCTGCAAAGTGCTTTAAAAACTTGCCAATAAAAAAGGCTAATTACTTTGCAGTAATTAACCTTTTAATCGACTCGCTAATAGCTAAATTTAATAAATAAATTTAGCTATTTAAATCGTGAAAAAACTTTTTTACGCCATCAAAGAACCCTTCAGCTTTAGGGCTGTGCTTCTTTGACTCACCGGTTAAGGTCGCTTCAAACTCACGAAGTAGCTCTTTTTGCTTTTCGTTAAGTTTAACTGGTGTTTCCATGACGACTTTACAAAGTAAGTCACCAACGGCGTGGCTGCGAACCGATTTAACACCTTTACCGCGCAAGCGGAACATACGGCCAGTTTGGCTTTCTGCAGGTATTTTCAAATTCACTTTACCATCAAGTGTTGGCACTTCAATCTCGCCACCTAATGCAGCTTTGCTGAATGAAATTGGCACTTCGCAGTAGAGGTTATTACCATCACGAACAAAAATATTATGTTCACGAACGCTCACCTGTACATATAAGTCACCCGGAGGCGCGCCAAACTCACCCGCTTCACCTTCACCGGTTAAGCGAACACGATCGCCAGTATCAACACCAGCTGGTATTTTAACTGATAAGGTTTTGCTCTTTTCAACACGGCCTTCGCCATGACACTTCTTACAAGGATCTTTAATGATCTTGCCGCGGCCATGACAAGTCGGACACGCCTGCTGAACAGCAAAGAAGCCTTGACGCATTTGTACTTGGCCTTGACCATGACAGGTACCACAAGTGGTTGCTGACGAGCCTTTCTTAGCGCCGCTGCCATCACAGCTATCACACGATGCTAAGGTAGGAATACGTAACTCTTTAGTAAGGCCACGAACCGCTTCTTCAAGTGATAAGTCTAAGTTGTAACGTAAGTCACTACCGCGAGCCGCTTGACGTTGTCCACCGCCACGACGACCGCCGCCAAAGATATCGCCAAACACGTCACCAAAGATATCACCGAAATCACCGCCGCCACCTTGACCGCCGCCACGATTAGGATCAACGCCTGCATGACCAAATTGGTCATAAGCCGCTTTCTTATTCGCGTCAGTTAAAATTTCATAAGCTTCTTTAGCTTCTTTAAAGTTAACTTCAGCTTCTTTGTCGCCTGGGTTACGGTCAGGATGATATTTCATCGCTAGACGCTTATAGGCTTTTTTGATTTCTCGTTCACTGGCATCGCGACCGACACTTAGAACTTCGTAATAATCTCGCTTTGACATAATCTCAGTTTTCTCAAGCAGGTATTGTACGAACGGGCGTTAGAGATTTCTCCCAACGCCCGCCTGAAAGTTAACTAACTAATTTAGCTTACTTTTTGTCGTCTTTTACTTCTTCAAACTCAGCATCAACAACGTCATCTTCAGGCTTAGCTTCTTGCGCATCTTGTGCTGGAGCTTCACCTTGTTGCGCTTGTGCTTTCGCTTGAGCGATTTCCATTAACTTAGCAGACGCTTCCATTAATGCTTGAGTCGCTTTATCAATTGCTTCTTTGTCGTTACCTTTAGTTGCGGTATCAACGTCAGCCATTGCTGCTTCAATTTTCTCTTTTTCTTCAGCTGGTAATGCTTCACCCGCTTCTTCGATTTGCTTCTTAGTTGCGTGAACCATGCCATCAGCTTGGTTACGTGCAGTCACTAGCTCTTCGAATTTAGCATCTTCATCAGCGTGAGCTTCTGCATCACGAACCATTTGCTCTACTTCTTCGTCACTTAGACCTGAGTTAGCTTTAATAGTGATGTTTTGCGCTTTACCGGTTTTCTTATCAGTTGCTGATACGTTTAAGATACCATCAGCATCGATGTCGAAAGATACTTCAACTTGTGGCATGCCACGTGGCGCTGGTTCAATACCTTCTAGGTTGAATTGACCTAGAGATTTGTTGTAGCTAGCTTGCTTACGCTCACCTTGAAGTACGTGAATTGTTACTGCACTTTGGTTATCTTCAGCAGTTGAGAACGTTTGACTCGCTTTAGTCGGGATAGTGGTGTTCTTCTCGATAAGCTTAGTCATTACGCTACCCATGGTTTCGATACCAAATGATAGTGGTGTAACGTCAAGTAGCAATACGTCTTTCACGTCGCCAGAAAGTACACCAGCTTGAATTGCTGCGCCTACGGCTACGGCTTCATCTGGGTTAACGTCTTTACGTGGCTCTTTACCGAAGAAGTCAGTTACTGCAGCCTGTACTTTAGGCATACGAGTTTGACCACCAACTAAAATCACTTCGTTGATGTCTGAAACAGATAAGTCTGCATCAGCTAGCGCAACTTTTAATGGCTCTAAAGAACGTTGGATTAAGTCGTCAACTAAAGACTCTAACTTAGCACGAGTGATTTTAACCACTAAATGCTTAGGACCTGTTGCATCAGCAGTGATGTAAGGCAGGTTAACTTCAGTTTGTGTTGTGCTTGAAAGTTCAATTTTCGCTTTTTCTGCAGCTTCTTTAACACGTTGCATTGCTAGCGGGTCGTTACGTAAGTCTAGACCTTGCTCTTTTTTGAACTCATCAGCTAAATAGTTAATTAGACGGTTATCGAAATCTTCACCACCTAAATGAGTATCACCGTTAGTAGCAAGTACTTCGAAAGTTTGGTCACCATCGTTGCTATCAATTTCAATGATAGAGATATCAAAAGTACCACCACCTAAATCGTATACTGCAACAACGTTGTCGCCTTGTTTTTTGTCGATACCGTAAGCTAGTGCAGCAGCAGTTGGCTCGTTGATGATACGTTTAACATCAAGACCAGCAATACGACCAGCATCTTTAGTTGCTTGACGTTGTGAATCATTAAAGTATGCAGGAACAGTAATAACCGCTTCTGTTACTTCTTCACCCAAGAAATCTTCAGCTGTTTTCTTCATCTTTTTCAAGATTTCAGCAGATACTTGTGGTGGTGCCATTTTCTTGCCGTGAGCTTCAACCCATGCGTCACCATTGTCAGTACCAATGATTTTGAAAGGCATGATGTCAACATCACGTTGAACTTCGTCATCTTTAAAACGACGACCGATTAAACGCTTAATCGCGAAAAAAGTATTTGTTGGGTTTGTAACTGCTTGACGCTTAGCAGGTGAGCCTACTAATGTTTCGTCATCGGTATATGCGATGATAGATGCTGTTGTACGTTCGCCTTCAGCATTCTCGATTACGCGAGCAGTACCGCCATCAAGGACAGCCACACAAGAGTTAGTTGTGCCTAAGTCAATACCAATAATTTTGCCCATGAGGATCTCCGAAATATAAAATTTTAATGTAACTAATTTGATTATGTTTGTTGATATGGGGTCAGGAATTGATTTTTCAAGTCCTAATTTTTGCCTCTCATATCAGCCTTACTGCATATATTGGGACAGCTAACTAAAATACAAGGGCTGATCAAAAAAATTATTAAAAATATCTTAAGTAAATATGCCGTGACCTCATTTTGTATATTGCATACAATCTGTCCATACTTGCTTGCTTTGCTAATCCACCCCTTGGATATTATGCATAATTACTATTATTAGGAATGATTTTGTCAAACACTTCTCTTGCCTATGCCTATGGTTTAGTTGCCGTTTTACTTTGGTCGACAGTCGCGACTGCATTTAAAGTCGCGCTAAGTTTTTATACACCCTTACAATTGGTATTTGTTGCAGTGCTCACCTCTATTATTGCATTGAGTGTGATTATCCTATGGCAAAGAAAGCACACATTAATGCTGCGACAATTTAAACGTCGCCCAGGATTTTATTTGCTTAGCGGTATTCTGAATCCGTTTCTTTATTACTTTGTGCTGTTTGAAGCTTACGATTTGCTTCCAGCTCAACAAGCCTTATCCCTTAATTACACTTGGGCGATTTTATTGCCCATTTTAGCTGTCCCTTTGCTGGGTCATAAGCTCACAAAGGTTGATGCCATTGCCGCGCTGATTGCCTATAGCGGCGTTTACATTATCGCAACCGGCGGCAATATCACCGCATTTAACTTTGATAGCCCTAAAGGGATTGCTTTTGTATTAAGCAGTACGGTGATTTGGTGCTTATATTGGGTAACCAATACCAAGGATGACGGCGATGCCACTGTAAGCTTATTACTTAGCTTTTTAATTGGTTTACCTTTAGTGACTATTGCCATGCTAATCCATCAACCCATAAGCGACTTGAGTTGGCAAGCGCTAACTGCTGGAGTGTATGTGGGGCTATTTGAAATGGGTATCACCTTTGTTTTATGGCTTATGGCACTTAAAAGCACCGAGAAAACCTCTAACATCACCACGCTTGTATTTTTAACCCCTGTGCTGTCTGTTGGGTTTATCGCGCTAATCTTAAAAGAGCAAATCGCCAGCAGTACCTATATTGGTCTATGCTTTATTTTAACGGGGTTAATATTGCAAAAGGTAACCCCACAGCTGTTGAGAAAATCCAGTTTAAAGATCAGCCATAAGCATAATAAGTAGCAGTGGTTAAAGCATTTTACGATATTTAAACGATTAAAATTTAAACTTTATTGTCAACATGGCAGTTAGTTGCTATTAATAAGGTATGCAGTTAATACGGTGTACAAGATACAAAGGATGCTTCAAGGAGGAGATTGGCAATGGGAATGCCGAGATGGAATTTAAGTGACACCACTGAAAATAAAATTCGCAGCTATAGCTTAATGCTTACCGCGGCTATTATGCTTTATGAATATCTCAACGGTGATATCTCAACCCAATACCCCGCCATGTATATATGTATTTTTGTTTTTCCTGCGGTCTACTTCACTAATAGCATACAAGAAAAGTACTTCCCGCTTATCATGGAGTATGTTCAAGCAGCTAGGCTTGTAAGCATATTTATGACGCTGAGCAGCTTTTTGATTTGGTGTTACACCACTTATATACGTTTATCTACTCCTGCGATTTCCAGCCATGGGCTATACCTGCAATAATCCTATAACGGCAATAACCTCTGGCGACAATAACCTCTAGCGGCACATTTCAAAGCTGCTGCTATTTCAGTGCTCAAAAAAACAAAAAAAGCACCGAGGTGCTTTTTAAGTTTTAAGCGCAAATCAAGTCAGTTTGTCACTCACAGCATCGTCAGCTTCAAATCTGGCTTGGGTTAGTTTATTTTAGCTGCGAGAAGTATAATCACCAGTTGCCAACCACTTATAAGTCGTTAGTGCATCAAGAGCCATTGGTCCGCGAGCATGTAGCTTTTGGGTACTGACCGCCACTTCAGCCCCTAAACCAAATTGCGAGCCATCCGTAAAACGGGTGCTGGCATTGACATATACCGCTGCTGAGTCTACTTGATTCATAAAGTGGCAGGTCGCATTAATATCGTCAGATAAAATCGCTTCAGAGTGACCGCTAGAGTGTTGACGAATATGGGTAATCGCTTGGTCAATATCAGTCACAATCTTAACCCCAAGTGTTAATGACAACCACTCAGTACTGAAGGTTTCATCCGTTGCAGGATGAATATCAAACTGACTTGCTGCAAATAACTGCTGCGTTTTTTCACAAGTATAAAAACTCACGCCTAATGCCGACATCTGCGTAAACAAATCTGCTAAAAACTCAGCCGCAACAGCTTCGTGAACCAGTAAGGTATCTAAGGCATTACACACTGTTGGACGCTGCACTTTTGCATTAATGATCACCTCAGCACTGCGAGATAAATCCGCTGATTTATCAAGGTATAAATGACAAATACCAATGCCGCCTAAAATCACCGGAATAGTGGCTTTTTCAGCGCAAAGGCGTTGTAAGGTTTGGCCGCCGCGAGGAATAATCATATCCACATATTGGTCAAGGCGCAGTAAGCCAGTCACTAAGTCGCGATCGGTAGAGTTAATCAGCTGCACAGCATCTTCAGGTAAACCTTGTAATGTCAGCGCTGTGCGGATCACCTCACTTAAAACTTTATTTGAGGTTAAGGTTTCTTTACCGCCACGAAGGATCACTGCATTACCGGTTTTTAGTGCTAGTACGGCAATATCAACAGTGACGTTAGGGCGTGCTTCGTAAATCACCCCAACAACTCCCAGTGGCACTTTGCGTTGAGTTAAACGTAAACCGTTATCTAATAACTGGCTAGCTGATTCACTGCCCACAGGATCGGCAAGATTAATCACATTTTCAATATCAGCAATAATGCCAGCTAATCGCTCGCTATCTAGCAATAATCTATCGATCATCGCATCGGTTAAACCATTGGCTCTTGCTGCCTGCACGTCTTGGTCGTTCGCCGCTAAAATCGCTTCGGTATTTAGCGTTAGTTGCTCGCTAATACAACGAAGCAAAGCGTTTTTGTTTTGGCTCGATAAATTAGCAAGGGCAAAGCTTGCTGCCTTTGCTTGCTTACCTAGCGTGGTTAAATATTGCTGCTGTGACATGTTTTCGTCCTTTAATTTATTCACTATCTAGTACCACCATGTCATTACGATGTATTGCTGCTACGCCGTAATCATAGCCAAGTAATGTTTCAATCTCGTTGGAGTGCTTTCCTGCAATTATCGTTAATGCTTTAGCACAATAACGGCTCATGCCTTTAGCAAGCACGTGACCTGATTTATCGGCAATCAACACAGTTGCGCCACGTTCAAATTGCCCTTCTACGCTGACAATCCCTTTAGGCAATAAGCTGCGACCATTTTCAACGACCGCTTTACAGGCGCCATCATCTAATATCAGCCGCCCTTCTGTTGCAGGGCCAGCTAAAATCCATTGTTTTCGGCTTTCAAGGGGATTTTTAGTGACACTAAAATGAGTGCCGACCGATTCTTTACTGACTACTTGTGAAATCACATTAGGCAAATGACCTGAAGCAATGACCACTTCAACACCTGCTCGCCTAGCCACATCGGCCGCTTCTAACTTAGTCGCCATGCCGCCAGTGCCTAAACCTGAAACAGCGCCACCCGCTAACAAGCGTAAGTTATCATCAATATTGACCACTGAAGTAATTAACTTGGCATCGGGGTTATTGCGTGGATCGGCATCAAATAAGCCGATTTGATCAGTCAATAACACTAATAAGTCAGCATCACATAATAATGCGGCCCTAGCTGATAAATTGTCATTGTCGCCCACTTTAATTTCATTGGTGGCAACGGCATCATTTTCATTAATAATCGGAATAATATTATTATCTAACAATGCATTGAGTGTATCTCGAGCATTTAGATAGCGTTCACGATCATGTAAGTCGGCGCGGGTTAACAATAATTGCCCCACGTGCAAACCATAAATACTGAACAGTTCTGACCAAGCTAAAATAAGCTGACTTTGACCCACGGCGGCTAATAATTGTTTATTGGGCATAGTATCGGGCAATACGGGGTATTGCAGATGTTCGCGACCAGCCGCTATTGCGCCAGATGTGCACAATACAACTTCAATACCTGAACGCACAAGCACAGACATTTGTCTGGCCAGTTCCACCATATGTGCTTTATCGAGCTTGTTACTGCCCGAAGTTAAGACACTGGTACCTAATTTTACGACGACCCGCTTGTAAGTCATGACTGCCTTTTCAAACTCAAAAATATTGACTGAAATATTTTTATACCTAATTCAGCGAATAATTCATAGTAAAGCCCATAATTGAGTAAACAAATACTATATTTATTTGTTATACAGCATAAAAAAGGGCTATGCATTGCATAACCCTTAACAAAAATCACTAATTTATCATTGCTGCTTAATTACAGCTTGATAACCCACACATGAGCTTACCCAGCAGGTGTTATGGCGAGCAAAGCCAAGGTTAACCCCAAATAAACTTAGCTAAAAATAGTGCCGCAATAAACAAGATACCAAGATTTAACTCTTTAAAACGGCCAGTAAGTAGTTTAATCACCGCATAAGAGATAAAACCAAACCCTATGGCATTAGCAATTGAAAAGGTTAATGGCATCAATAAACACACAATGACCACAGGCGCCGCTTCTGTTAAGTCTTCCCACTCAACATTGACTAAGCCAGACATCATCAAAATCGCCACATAAAACAAGGCGCCACTGGTAGCATAAGCGGGTACCATGCCGGCAAGTGGGGCAAAAAATAATGCAGCAATAAACAACAAACCGACGACAACAGCGGTTAAGCCAGTACGGCCACCGGCGCTAACGCCTGCCGTGCTTTCAATATAACTAGTGGTCGTTGATGTTCCTAACGTCGCCCCTGCGATGGTGGCTAAGCTGTCTGCACTTAAGGCGCGTTTCACTCTTGGTAAACGCCCTTGTTCATCTAAAAATCCGCCACGCTGCGCGACTGCAACCAAGGTGCCTGAGGTATCAAATAAATCCACAAACAAGAAGGCAAATATCACTGAAATCATACTGATTTCAAGCACTGCGGATAAATCCATTTTCATGAATGTCGGTGCTATCGATGGTGGCATCGACATAACGCCGTTATAACTCACTTCACCAGCTAACAATGCAATGGCTGTGACAATGAAAATACTTAATATCACCGCCGCTTTGTAGCCACGCTGTACCATAGCAATGATCAAGAAAAACCCCACCGCAGCCATCACAGCTGAGAATGAAGTGATATCCCCCATAGTGACTAATGTTGCCGGACTTGCCACCACAATACCGGCGCTTTTAAGGCCAATAAAGGCCAAGAACAAACCGATACCCGCGGCAATACCTAATCGCAGACTCATTGGAATACTGTTAACTATCCATTCTCTAATTTTCACCAAAGATAAAATTAAGAAACAAATACCAGACATAAATACTGCGCCAAGTGCAGTTTCCCAGCTATAGCCCATTTCGCCGACAACGGTATAAGTGAAGAAAGCATTAAGCCCCATACCCGGCGCTAATGCGATGGGGTAATTGGCCACTAAGCCCATCACTAAACAGCCCACTGCCGCGGCTAAACAAGTGGCCACAAACACTGCACCATGATCCATGCCGGCATCAGCTAACATCATAGGGTTAACAAAAATAATGTAAGCCATGGTGAGAAAGGTAGTGAGACCCGCGACAACTTCTTGTTTTAAATTCGTTTGATTATCTTTGAGTTTAAACAGTTTCTCTAACATGAAGCCTTGTTCCTTGAAAAGGGGGTGTAATTGGCTGCTATAGACGCTACTGGCTAATTACAGTCAAAATCAGAGGTGAATTAATTCGTTCGGATTATAGGTACTTATAAGGTTTATAGCCATGTTAGATAACTAAACACTTATATTCGTATGAAAGACAATTTAACTCAATGAAAAGCCAGTGGTTGATAAATTTCAGGCAAAAAAAATGCCTACTCAAAAGAGTAGGCAGACAAGTTAAAAGTTTTCCGTATGGGGAGAGGAAAACTGCATCACAATTAAGTGATAAAACTTAAAAAGTAAATTGGCAATAGAGAACCAATTTACTTGTTGTCTAAAACCGCCCAAAGGCGACAGAAAAAAGGGTTGATACGGTAACTCAATGAATAAGGAGGGTTAGCCCTTAAACGTCATGGCATAAATGCCAAAAGACAGAACAGCTGGATTTAACCAAGTGCCTTGTCCATAAATAGTATAGCTGTCTGTAGAAGACATAATCATACTCCAAATAAAGTTGCGAAAACCTAGTCTTGCTTGGCTCGGTTCCTTGGAACAAACTTTTCTCAATCCATTGAGACAACTCATCACTCGATTCCTTGGAGACTATATCCATCCTGGATTAACTAGAATTGGAAAGCACCGTCGCTGTCCAACGAGAGGAATAATACCAAAGTGTAATTTTATTACAAGTATTTATTTAATTATTTTATATTTCAATCAAAAAATGAAATAAAAGCACACTTGTATGACAAATTAAGAATTTAGAGTTCTCATTAGCAAACAATCAACCACTAAATAGCACAACATATAGTGGTTGAGCAAAAAACAAACTACACATTGCCGTCCAAAACGCTTTGTAATAAAGTTACCAAAGGCGAGGCTGTGGGTTTCCCATACAAACTATGGCCTTCTGTGGCACTACCGGCAATATCAAGATGCGCAAAAGGCAATGGCATGGCAGAGCCTGTGCCATGTTGGCCCAAGCCTGAAGCATTAATTAAAAATGCTGCGGGATATTGATGGCCTCTGGCAGTAATGGCAGAAGGGCCGTTATTAGATGACAATAACTCCCCTTGGCCAGAGATATTATGTACCTTGGCAAAATCATCATGACGCAAGCTAGATAACTCAAATGGTTCGCCCCATTGCTCAGCAATGCCAGCTAGGGTGTGACCCATACCAGCTTGTTGTGCCACTTTGTTCTCGACTAGTGCGGTATAGCCGCCATAACAGCGCACCACATGGCCGGTTAAGGTTGCCACAGAAAATAGTTGCGGCTTAATTGCTGTCATTGCCTGAAGTCTTAAGTGAGATAATAAGTCTGCCAGCACTAAGCGCCCTTCGGCATCAGTATTACCAATACGCACTCTAACACCGCCATGGCTGGTAATGATTTCATCAGGAACAAAGGCATCGCTGCCAATACTGTTTCGCACCAAACCTAACTCTGCTATCACTCTAATGCCTTTGGGCTTTAAGATAGATAAGGTTTTCATTAAGCCTGCCACCGCTGCAGCGCCGCCTTTATCTCGGCTCATACCCGCCATGCCACCGGCGACTTTAATATCTGCGCCGCCAGTATCGTAAATAACTCCTTTACCAGCAAACAAGTAGGTGCGATCAATGGCGCCCTCTGCCACATATTCCAGTTTAACCACGCGAGGTTGATGCCGAGGCACATTAAATGAGGCTCTCCCTACTGCGCAAAGCAGCGGGTAATCGCGCTCTAACTCTTCACGTTCTTCAATGACTCTGATTGCTAAACCACTGTCTTTTAGCGCCTCAACGCAATAATCAGCAAATGCTGGCGCCGCCATTCTTTCTGGCTCAGTGCCGCATAGATCCCTTGCCAAAATCTTACCGGCTTCGACAGCATTGAGCAGGCCACTGCAATTGTCGCTGCCAAGCAAACCAATGGCGCTAAATGCTGGGGTAATTGCTGTGGCTTCTCGCAGCTCCAGTGATTGCCATAGTTCCTGACCACAGGCAAGTGCAGCAACCTGTTTAGCAAATTGATAGCGCTTATCTTGGCTGGTTTCTACCACCAACAGCGGTTGTTTTGCTCCCGCAGCCTTAGCAATAACAATGCCTTCTCTAGCTGCTTTGGCAAACACACTCACATCACTGTATTCATTAGTGGCATTAACAACTGGGGCGACAATCAGTCTGCCACCCGCAAGTCCGGGCGCCAGTAACAATGTTGCCGACTGACCAATGCGCTGATCGATTTGTTTCGCATGCTTGGCGAGTATTTTTATTTCATCTTGGGCAATGGCGGCTAAATCGGTGGCGACTACCACTACGGCGTCCCAGCCATGGCCTTCAAAAATGGCTTGATCATTTGCTACATCAACGATATTGACTTGAAACATGGGGCATCCTTTTTAAATAGATTGTTATTATTGCTTGCTAATCAGTAATTTCAGGTGCTGAATCACAAATCATAACGACCAATGGTGGTTAAAGTATATAAGCTTAGCTTTACGATAGAGTTAAAATATATTTACAAAAATTAATTTAATCCAGCCTCTCTACTTGCTCTAGGTCACTACTTAGTAACGACAATATGGTAAACTTCAGCGCATCTATTCCCACATTCATAGCATTTAGGGAGTCTTCGTGACCGCCATTAATCAATTATATCCCCAGCCATTATGGCAATGGTTTGAACAAATTTGTGCGATTCCGCATCCATCCAAGTTTGAACAAGCACTTAGTGAACATATCCAGCAATGGGCTAAATCAAAAGGTTTGCCTGTCGTCGAAGATAAAGTCGGTAACTTGATCATTAAAAAGCCAGCGTATGCTGGAATGGAAGAACGCAAGACTGTGGTATTACAAGCCCACATTGATATGGTTCCACAAAAAAATGCCGATAAAGTGCATGATTTTGAAAAAGATCCTATTGAAGCCTATGTAGATGGCGAATGGCTAAAAGCCAAGGGCACCACCTTAGGTGCTGATAACGGTATTGGTATGGCTTCAGCGTTAGCAATTCTTGGCGCTGACGACATTAAACATGGTCCATTAGAAGTGCTGCTTACCATTGATGAAGAAGCGGGCATGACTGGCGCTTTCGGCCTTGAAGCAGGTTACCTTGATGCTGATATTTTAATTAATACTGACTCAGAGCAAGAAGGCGAAATCTACATGGGTTGCGCTGGCGGTGTTGATGCACAGCTAAGCGTTCCTATGTCATGGCAAGCACCTGAGCAAAGCAATGCCAGCTTTAGCTTAACCCTTTCAGGTTTAAAGGGCGGCCATTCAGGCGTCAACATTCATTTAGGTCGCGGCAATGCCAATAAATTATTAGCCCGTTTCTTATTTAGTTATGGTGATGATTTACAAATTGAATTAGTTAACTTCACTGGCGGCTCTTTACGTAATGCTATCCCCCGTGAAGCTAGCATCAACTTTATGCTGCCAAGCGAAAATAAAGCCAAGCTTGAGCAAGCCATTGCTCAATATCAAGCGATTGTTCGTGAAGAGCTGGCAATTGCTGACCCTGACATGTTGCTAACACTTGCAGCCATTGACGCTCCAGCAAAAGTCATGAGTGAAGATGCGCAAAATACCTTAATCGATTTACTGCACGCCTGCCCTAACGGCGTAATGCGTATGAGCGATGAAGTTGAAGGTGTGACTGAAACATCGCTTAACGTCGGAGTGATTAACACTGACAACGAATCTGTTGAAGTGCTATGTCTTATCCGCTCATTGATTGACTCAGGCCGAGTGCAAATTGAAACGCAATTAACGGCATTAGCAAACCTTTCAGGTGCTAGCATTGATCTATCAGGCGCTTACCCTGGTTGGAAGCCTGATAATAGCTCACCAGTGATGGCCATTGTCCGTGAAACGTATAATGATATTTATAAGAAAGACCCGACGATTATGGTTATCCATGCCGGTCTTGAATGTGGACTATTTAAAGAACCATACCCAACCATGGATATGGTCTCTATTGGCCCAACCATTCGTTTCCCACATAGCCCTGACGAAATGGTGAACATCACCACTGTTGGCCAATATTGGGAACTACTGCTTGCGGTACTAGAGCGTATTCCAGCAAAAGGCTGAGCTTTAACTCTCTATTAAATTACGCGCTTAATAAAAAGGCTGCTCTATTCTTGATATAAGAAAAGGCAGCCTTTTTGTTTCTAGCGATAATCACTAGAACTGCAAATCTAATTGCTCGCTATTATCATCTGTAACCACTTCTGGCTGGCTATTATCAGCTAAACCAACACTGACACCGATTAATCTTATACCTCGGCCATTGGCCCGCTCTAGTGCTTGAGTTAACAATGTCTGGAATAAGTTAAGCGACATTTCATCACTGCGATGCTCAATGGTAGTTTGCTTGAAATCGTTAAATTTAAGTTTTACTACCTGTTTATGAATTTGCCGGTCTTTAGCACTGCGATGCACCCGGCTAATAAGCTCTTGGATTAACTGCGGCATGACATTGCTGCATTGCTCTATAGTAAAAATATCTTGGGCTAAGGTGGTCTCAACCCCAACCGACTTTCTGATACGATTTGGGCTTATTTGACGTGTATCGATACCTTGAGTGCGCTCAATTAACACGCGGCCAAATTTACCAAAACCGCTGATGAGCTTGTCACTCGGGTAGCGCTGCACGTCTTCACAGGTTTCAAGCCCGAGCGCTGCAAGCTTAGCCGAGGTTACTTTTCCCACCCCAGGGATTTTACTTAAGGATAATGATTTTATAAACGAAGGGATCTCAGCAGGCGTGATCACATATTGACCATTAGGCTTATTTAAGTCAGAAGCTATTTTAGCTAAAAACTTAATCGGTGCGACTCCCGCGGAAGCGGTAAGCCCGGTTACCGTAAAGATTTCAGCTCTGATCTGCTCAGCAATTAAGGTGGCGCTACCTTTACATGCATCACAATCAGTAACATCAAGATACGCCTCGTCCAATGATAACGGCTCAACTAATTCTGTATAACGATGGAATATTTCACGGATTTGCAGCGAAACCGCTTTGTAAACCTCCATCCTGCCTGGCACCAATATCAAATCTGGGCAGAGTTTTAATGCCTGATAACTCGACATAGCAGAACGAACGCCATATTTACGCGCCTCATAACTACAGGTACTGATAACACCACGGCGATCGCTGCGCCCACCTACAGCAATAGGTTTACCACGCAATTGTGGAAAATCACGCATTTCAACTGCGGCATAATAGCAATCCATATCAATGTGGATAATTTTACGCATGGCGTTTTCATAAAGAAGTCACTGAATGACATCATGATACTGTATATAAAAACAGTGTTCAAATTAAACCTTTATCACAAGTCGCGTTGAAAGCTTCAAATTACAAAATAGCGCTAATTTGCAATACAAATAAATAACAGCAAGAACACTAAACATCAGACGACACAAAAACAAAATCAACATTGCATGATACAAATCACTAACTTTTTTATGATCTTAGGGTATATTTTGATTTATAAGCAGGTACAATCAAACAAAAATAATAATACAATTAGGTGAGTTATGAACAAGTTTGGCTTTAAAGCGAGTTTACTATTTGCGTTAACAATTCTATTAGCTTTCGCCTTGATCATTAGCGGGCTGGTCACTCACCAATTATTAAAACAACAAATAACAGACAAGCTGACAACCGACATCCACCACCAAATAAAAACCAAAGTCAGTGAAATAGAAAACTCATTTAATCGCACCACTTCCGCGGTAACTGAACTCGCGAGTCTATACCGTCATAACAATGTGGATGCCGGCCATGTCGCCATGACTCAATACACAGCCAAATTAGGTGGCGTCTCTAAAGTCATTATGGGGTTTGATGATGGCCAATCCTTTGCCTCTATTGCTTCAGAGTCTTTTCCTGATGGCGTCGGTGTAGTCGATAAATATGATCCCCGCACTCGTCCTTGGTACCAAAACGGCAAACAAAAAAATACCTTGTCCCTCAGCGAAGTGTTTTTTACCCGTACAGACGGTATACCTATGGTCGGGGTTATGCACCCAATTGATGGCGGGATCATCATGGCGGATTTACGTTTTGACTACTTGCAACTGCAACTACAAGCATTAGCAGATATTGAAGGTGCCACTGGCTTTATTATTGATAAAAATGGCTTAGTGTTAGCCTCTAATTCAGCCTTAACTAATCAAAAAGACAATATCAGCAGCAATAGCCAACTAAGCGAGATCTATCAAAGTATTCTCGGTCAGGATAGCTCATGGGCGCTCAGTGATATAAATGACGTTAGCACGATTATTGCTAGTCAAAAAATCCCTTTAATTGATAACAACCAATGGTATGTGATTGTCACCCTCGATGAAGCAACAGCTTTCGCACCGCTTGTTAATGCCACAATAAAACTCAGCGGCATCATATTATTGGTACTTGGCTTATCTGTTGTGGCGTTATTAATACTACTGAATAAGCTCTATCAACCGATTAATGAACTACGTGACTTAGTCACTGGCTTATCTCAAGGTAATGGTGATTTAACCCGTCGTTTGGAAGTCAAAAATGATGACGATATCGGAAAAATTTCCCTCGGAATTAACGCCTTTATTTCACAACTACAAACCATGTTGTTAGCCATCAATAAATCGACAATTAAATTATCTACCGGTATTGATAAGCTGCAGCACTATAGCCAAAACAGCGAACAAATTTTGACAGCCCATACCAATGAAACAACCCAAATTGTGACCGCCATTGAAGAGCTATCAAATACCGCTGTCACTGTGGTTGAGAATACCGAAACCGCAGCCAAGCATACTAATGAGGCTAATATTACTGGCGAGCAATCACTGAAGACCATTAACTTAACCCAAGTGGGTATCCAAGGTTTAGCTGCTGAAATCCATCAAACTGCTGGTAATGTCGAGCACATGAATAATGAAACCAGCAGTATTCAAAGCATTGTTGATGTGATTGGGAGTATTGCAGAGCAAACCAACCTGTTAGCGCTTAATGCCTCGATTGAAGCTGCAAGGGCCGGAGAGCAAGGGCGTGGTTTTGCTGTGGTTGCAGATGAAGTGCGCGCCCTTGCCAGTCGCACCCAAACAAGTACCAGTGAAATTGAAATCGCGCTGGCAAAATTAAAAGCTGAAGCCACTGCGGTGGTGGCGGCCATTGGCAGTACTGAACGAGCCTGCTCAGACACGGTTACTGAGGTCAGTAATACTTCTGATAATTTACAAACCATGAGTACTATTGTTGCTCAAATCAATGCCCTCAATAGCCAGATATCCACTTCAGCAAATGAGCAAAATATTGTTATTCAGGAAATTAATCGAAGCATGCACCAAATTCACGATATGGTTGAAACCTTAAATGATGAAGGCATTATGCAGCGAAATGAAACGGATAATATTGCCACAATCAATGTGGAGCTAACCAATATGATTAATCAGTTCAAACTATAGCGTTACCAATTTATAACGCTTAAAAATCCCATAAAAAAAGCCTAACTCAGTTAGGCTTTTGTTTTGTAGCAAACTCAATGATTACATTTTGTTTTGTAGCAAACTCAATGATTACATTTTGGTTTGCAGATAATTTTGTAAACCAACGCGATCAATTAATCGAATTTGTTTTTCTAACCAATACATGTGATCAGATTCAGTATCATCAAGTAGTACTTCTAAGATTTCACGGGTTTGGAAGTCGCCTTTTACTTCGCATAAAGCGATGACTTCACGTAAATGATCAGCAACTTGATATTCGTAGCTCAAGTCATTTTTAAGCATCTCTTCTACGTCTTTACCGATGTTTAATGCTTCACGACTTGCAACATCTGGCGTGCCTTCCAAGAAAAGAATGCGCTGAACTAACTTAGCAGCATGGGCTTTTTCGTCATCTGACTCATGTAAGATGCGCGTATAAAGCTCATCAAATCCCCAATCTTCGTACATGTGTGCATGTACAAAGTATTGATCCATCGCTGACAACTCACCGGTTAATAATGCATTTAAAGCTGCAATAACTTCTGGATTACCTTTCATGATAATGTCCTATTAATCTTTAATTTGTGATTGAAGATAGTTTTGAATACCGGTTTGGTTAACCAGCTCTTTTTGGGTTTCAATCCAGTCTAGATGCTCTTCTTCATCTTCAAGTAAATCTTCTAATAAATCACGAGTAACGTAATCGCGCTCTGTTTCACAAAGCTTAATCGCCTCTCGTAAAACGACCAACTGCTCGACTACCGCTTGCTGATCACAATCAAACATTTCTTCGCAATGCTCACCAATGCGTAACTTGTCTAATTGTTGAAGGTTAGGTAAACCTTCCAAAAACAATACCCGCTCAATTAACTTGTCTGCATGTTTCATATCTTGAATAGATTTTTTATATTCTTTCTCATTGAGGTTTTCGAGTCCCCAATGCTTGAACATACGCGCGTGAAGAAAATATTGATTAATGGCAGTGAGCTCACATGTCAGTACACGATTAAGCTGACTAATTACTTTTGGATGGCCTTTCATGATTTAGTCCTTAAATGCTAGATTGATCTGGATCAATTTCGACCAGCATAGTACATGTGACTTCAAAAAACAATTCCCCTTTATTATCATAAACTTAGTCATTGATAACTATTATCATTATAACTTAGGTTCTTATCTCGCTTCAGCATTTTCACGTTTGAATATTTCTTAATAGAATCACATCTCTAGCTAATTCTGCTGGTTTTTAATAGTGACAATAATCACACTAGTAAGGGTAAATGTTAGCTGTAATTAGTTTTGTAAATTTTGTAACAGTCGTAAAAAAGCCCACTTGAAAGTGGGCTTAAAGTTAATGCTGGCGCACTAGATAATCCGGTTTTGATTCAGTTTTGCTTCTCTTTCAGCTTCAGCCATGCGGCGTTTGCGTTTATCGCATGGGTCATCACAATCACAAGCTTTCTCAATACCCAAAACACCTAAACCACCACAACTGCCTTCAACCGCCTTGCGCTTCACGATATAGCCCACGGACATTAATAAAAAAAATAATAACAACACCACAAATGCTGCGATAAAAGTACTCATCATATTCTCCAAGCTAAATTGGTCATCAAATAAATCTTTAAATGCCATTAACGAATGTAAGGTGCAAACGACTCACTATAAAATACGTCATAATTATCGTCGTCTTTTTCAATCAGCATAACTGGCAGTTTCTCACGCTCAGCTAACGCTAAAGACTCTTCCGTACCTAATACCATCATTGCAGTTGCATAAGCGTCTGCAGTCATACTACTAGGGTGCAAAACGGTTACTGACGCTAACTTATGCTTTATTGGATAACCGCTTCTAGGGTCAATTAAATGCGAAAAACGCTCGCCGTTTTCTTCATAATAAATTCTGTAATCGCCAGATGTCGCTAGCGCCATATTACCAGGCTCTATCACCTGTTGAATAGCCGCCCCTTGGCTCGAAGGTTTCTCAACTGCAACACGCCATGGGCTGCCGTCATTTTTAACACCTTTAACGCTAATCTCACCACCAATTTCCACTAAGTATCCCTCTACTTGGTATTTATTGAGTAGTGCAGCAATTTTATCGACACCATAGCCTTTAGCAAGGGAAGATAAATCAATGTAGAGATCAGGGCTTAACTTGGTGACAGTTAAATCTTTGACACTAAAACCATGAATATCCGATTTAGCTTTCATCTCGGCAATCGTTTCAGCGCTTGGGATCGCTGTTGGGCGCTTATCAGGACCAAAGCCCCATAGGTTAACTAATGGCCCTAAGGTAATATCCAGCGCGCCTTGAGTCGTGTCGTAAAGGCGTAAGCCTTCATTTAAAACCTTGGCTGTATCCGCTGAAACTTTCAGGCGTTGATTAACACCTAGCTGGTTAAAACGTGATAGTTCTGACTTCGGTCTGTAAGTGGACATTTGATCATTAACTAACTCAAGAGCGATATCAATTTCAGCTTGTAGTAGTTGAGTGGTTGGCAGGCGCTCATTACGTACCACTTTTATATGATAAGTGGTCCCCATGGTATTGCCTGACAGTGACACTATCTTATCTTCAGTTCCACAGCCGACTAAAATCAACAAACCAAAAAATACTGCCAGCGTCTTCATCGAAATTTTTATCATGTAAATGTTCAAATTCTCAATTTTTATATGGTTAATGTTTAAATCATTCTTAGCTAAAGCAACAGTGGCTAAAGCAACAACGACTAAACTACAAAGTCCCTAAAATAAAAATTGCAGCTAGCTTAACAATGGTGACCACCGTGTCAGCTAGCTGCAATTTATGACGTTCAATGTCTTTTGCAAAGGGTTAGCAGTTAGTCACTAACCACCAAAGTCATCGAGTAAGATGTTTTCATCTTCAACGCCTAAGTCTTTAAGCATACCAATTACCGCAGCATTCATCATTGGAGGTCCACACATGTAGAACTCACAATCTTCTGGTGCGTCATGGTCACGTAAGTAGTTTTCGTACAATACGTTATGAATAAAGCCTGTGTAGCCATCCCAGTTATCTTCCGCTTGCGGATCAGATAACGCAACATGCCACTTAAAGTTTTCATTCTCAGCCGCTAAGCCATCGAAATCTTCTACGTAGAACATTTCACGCTTAGAACGAGCACCATACCAAAAACTCATCTTACGTTTAGACTGTAAACGCTTAAGTTGGTCAAAGATATGTGAACGCATTGGCGCCATACCTGCACCACCACCGACAAACACCATTTCAGCATCGGTATCTTTAGCAAAGAACTCACCAAATGGACCAGAAATCGTTACTTTGTCACCTTCTTTGAGGCTCCAAATAAACGATGACATCTTACCGCAAGGTAAAGTTAAGTTTCTTGGCGGCGGCGTAGCGATACGCACGTTCAACATGATGATGCCAAACTCTTCTGGGTAGTTAGCCATTGAGTATGCACGAATAGTTTCTTCATCAACCTTAGATTCTAAGTTGAAGAAACCAAAGTGTTCCCAGTCGCCACGGTATTGCGCTGGTACATCAAAGTCAGCATATTTAACGTGGTGAGCTGGGGCTTCAATTTGAATATAGCCACCCGCGCGGAACGGCACAGACTCACCATCAGGGATTTGCAGCTTAAGCTCTTTAATGAACGTCGCTTTGTTATCGTTAGAGATAACTTCACATTCCCATTTTTTGATGCCGAAAATCTCTTCATCAAGTTCGATTTCCATGTCAGTTTTAACGTTAACCTGACAGGCTAAACGACAACCTTGACGTGCTTCACCTTTGCTTATGTGATCAAGTTCAGTAGGCAGAATATCACCACCACCAGACTTAATGTTTACCCGACACTGACCACATGAGCCACCGCCACCACAAGCACTTGAAACGAAAATACCATTGTTAGCTAGTGCGCCGAGCAGCTTGCTACCAGCACCGGTTTTAATTGCTTTTTCGCTATCATCATTAATTGAGATAGTGATATCACCACTGGCTACTAGTTTAGATTTAGCAAATAAAATCACTAATACTAAAACCAGTACAATCGCGGTAAACATACTCACACCTAGATAAACATCTATCGGAGTAGCTTTAAGAATATCCATTAACTTATCCTTTAAGGTTCAAATTAATACGTCGTACGGGTGTCTTAAAGAGACACACCTGAGAACGACATGAAACCTAGCGCCATTAAGCCAGAAGTGATGAAGGTAATACCTAAACCACGTAGCCCTTTAGGCACATCAGAATACTTCATTTTCTCACGTAGACCGGCAAGCAATACAATTGCTAATGCCCAACCAACACCTGAGCCGATACCGAATACCAAGCTCTCGCCAAGGTTATAATCACGCTCAACCATGAATGAAACCGCACCAAAAATTGCACAGTTAACCGTGATCAATGGTAAGAAAATACCTAATGCGTTGTACAAAGGTGGAAAGTACTTATCTAATGCCATTTCCAGAATCTGTACTAATGCAGCAATAACACCAATAAAGGTAATGAACTTCAAGAAGCTCAAATCTGCATCAGGTACACCGGCCCAAGCTAATGCGCCAGGAGCCAGTAAACCTTGATAGATGATTTGGTTAACAGGCACTGAAATTGCCAGCACCACAATTACCGCAACACCTAGACCCATAGCAGTGGTGACTTTCTTTGATACCGCCAAGAAAGTACACATACCGAGGAAGAAGGCTAACGCCATGTTCTCAATGAAAATCGAACGAATTAACAGACTAATATAATGTTCCATTGCGCCTACCCTTTTGCTTCTACTTGCTCTGGCTTATAAGTACGGATAATCCAGATCAGCATACCGATCAAGAAGAACGCACTTGGAGGAAGAAGTAACAAGCCATTAGGCTGATACCAACCACCGTCAGAGATTTTGCTGAGGATTTCAACGCCGAACAATGAACCATTACCGAGTAGTTCACGGAAGAAACCAACTGATAATAGGATGGCGCCATAGCCTAAGCCATTACCAATACCGTCCATAAAGCTCATCAGAGGCGGCGTTTTCATTGCGTATGCTTCTGCGCGACCCATTACAATACAGTTGGTGATAATCAAGCCAACAAATACTGATAATTGCTTCGCTACGTCATAGGCGTAAGCTTGCAATACTTGGTCTACAACAATTACTAATGAAGCAATAATTGTCATTTGCACAATAATACGAACGCTGCTTGGAATATGATTACGTAGTAACGAAATAAATAAGTTCGAACACGCGGTCACCGCAGTCAATGCTAATGTCATAACAATAGCCGTTTCCATTTTAGCGGTAACAGCCAGTGCACTACATACACCCAGAATTTGCAGAGCAATTGGGTTGTTATTAATGATAGGTCCAGTCAGAACCTGTTTAAGTTCTTTAACGTCAGCCATTAGCCTAGTCCTCCATTGCGTGCTTTTTCGATAAAGCGTGCAAAACCTTCTTCACCTAACCAAAACGTTAGCGAGTACTGAACACCGTTACTGGTCAACGTCGCACCAGATAAGGCATCAACACCGTGAACTGAAGATGCAATTGTCGGGATCTTAGTGACTTGAATAGCTAAGTCGCCATTGTCGTCATAAAGTTTTTTACCTTCCCACTTAGCAATCCACTGAGGGTTTTGAACTTCACCACCTAGGCCCGGTGTTTCACCAGAACCAGTGAAGTCGTAATACACTAAGCTGCGAATGGTATTCATATCCGCTTCAACCGCTAAGAATGCAAACATGGTTGACCATAAACCGTAGCCTTTAACAGGAATAATCACGGTTTGTAGTTCATTGTTGTCATCTTTAACTAGATAAACAACACCTTGATTTGCAACGCGCTTAACAGAGGCAATGTCATTTTCAGGCTTAAAAGACGTTGCAGGCGTACGTGCCGCTTTTTCAACATCAAAAGTATCAGCATCACCTTCAACAAACTCACCGGTTTTTAAATCAACAAGACGAGCTTCAACGTACTTACCATACTTTGCAATAATAACGTCTTTCTCAACTTTGCCAGCTTTAGTATCCACTAAACCTGCCGCTTCAAGAATGTACTTTTGCTTATCTAGCAATTTATTCTCTTGCTGAATTGGCTTAAGTAATACTGCTGCAGTTGATACCAACATTGAGCAGATAAAACACAGGCCGATTACAACAAATAATGTTTTGCCGATTGATTCTTTATTACTGGCCACGAGCAATCCTCCGCTTCACATTTGCTTGAACCACGAAATGGTCAAATAACGGTGCAAATAAGTTAGCAAACAGGATGGCTAACATCATTCCTTCAGGGAACGCTGGGTTAATGACGCGAATAAACACTGCCATTGCACCAATTAAGATACCGTAAGCCCATTTAGCATTGTTAGTGAAAGACGCAGAAACTGGGTCCGTCGCCATAAACATCATACCGAAGGCAAATCCACCTAAAACAAGATGCCAATACCAAGGTGTTGCAAACATTGCATTAGTGTCGCTACCGATAAAGTTAAGTAGGTAAGAAACTGCAATCATGCCCAACATCACACCTGAAATAATACGCCATGAGGCGATACGGGTATAAACGATAACTGCACCACCTAGCAAAATAGCAAAGGTAGAGACTTCACCCACGGAACCTGGAATGAAACCTAAGAAGGCATCCCACCAGTTAGCGCTAGTATATTCAAACGTGCCCTGTGCAGCTTGGCTCAATGCCGTAGCACCAGAGAAACCGTCAGCCACAACCCATGTTGTGTCACCTGACATGCTTAACGGATACGCAAAGAATAAGAATGCACGACCCGCTAACGCTGGGTTTAAGAAGTTACGACCTGTGCCGCCAAACACTTCTTTTGCAACCACAACACCAAAGGTAATACCCAGTGCAACCATCCATAATGGAATAGTTGCTGGTAAGGTCAGCGCAAATAGAATGGAAGTTACAAAGAAACCTTCGTTAACTTCATGGCCACGTACAGACGCGAATAAGACTTCCCAGAAACCACCAACGGCAAAAGTCACCGCATAAATAGGTAGGAACCAACAAGCGCCATACCACATCAGTGCAGGCACACCTGAACTTGCGGTTAATTCAGTACCAAATAGGCTGAATAGGCTGACTTGCCATACATCAGGAGTTGCAAAGCCAGCCATCAGCGCATCTTGAGCTTGCAAGCCAACGTTGTACATACCAAAGAACATTGCCGGGAAAGTACAGGCCCAAACCGTAATCATCATACGTTTTAGATCAAGGCTGTCACGCACGTGCGTGGTGCCTTTGTTTACTTTACCTGGAGTGTAAAACACAGTAGCAGCCGCTTCATAAAGGGCGTACCACTTCTCGTACTTGCCGCCTTTTTCAAATTGCGGTTCAATACGCTCGATAAAATCTTTCAAGCTCATTAGCCTTCCCTCTCGATCGTATCTAAACAATCACGCAGATATGATGCATAGTCATACTTGCCTGGACATACGAAGGTACACAATGCCAAATCTTCTTCATCTAGCTCTAGTGCGCCCAGTGCAGCAGCACCGTCATAATCACCAGAAACAAGATCGCGAAGTAACATTGTCGGTAAGATATCTAATGGAACAACACGTTCATAGTTACCAATTGGCACCATGGCACGATCTGAACCACCCGTAGTTGTGGTCATATTGAACAGACCTGTACGGTTTAAGTGACCTAAGAATGCGCGAGTGATAGAGAACTTATCAGCACCAGGCATAGCCCAACCAAATAATTCTTTTTCATTGCCTTCTTTCAACAAGCTAAGTTGTTGATGATAGCGACCTAAATAGCCATGAGGACCCGCCGCTTGGCGCCCGCTTAATACTGAACCTGAGATAACTCGAACATTGTCAGTTTCAATTTCTCCAGCAGTTAATTCAACAGTGCTAGCACCTAATACTGTACGAACTAAACGTGGGTTTTTAGCTTCAGGGCCAGTAATCGCAATAACACGTTGAGTGTTAAGTTCACCTTGAGTGAATAATTGACCAACAGCAATCACGTCTTGGTAGCCAATATGCCAAACCGTACGTGTTGCAGAAGCAGGAAGAAGATGATGAATGTGAGTGCCCACTAGGCCAGCAGGATGTATACCTGCAAACTCTTCAACTTGAGCATTGCCAGAAGGGATATCAGCACCAGGCGCTTTAGCAAGGAAAAGTTTGCCTTCTGTTAATTTCGCTAGTAGCGTCAAGCCGTTAGCAAAATCATCTTTATGCTCAGCAATCACTACAGCAGGATCTGCAGCAAGTGGTTGAGTATCAATTGCGGTGACGAAAATACCAGCAGCGACTGAATCAACAGCAGGTACTTTACTGAAAGGGCGAGTTCGTAAAGCTGTCCAAAGACCTGATTCAATCAAGTTTTCTCTGACAACGTTAGCATCTAACGTGTTAAGTTCATCAGCACTATATTGAGTAAAGCTGACTTTATCATCACCTTCAACGCCAATAACCACTGACTGAAGTACACGTTTCGCACCCCGGTTAATTTCTAATACAGTACCACTAGCTAAAGCAGTATATTTAACGCCAAGGTTCTTTTTATCTTCAAAAATCACCTGACCTTTCAAGACTTTTTCGCCAACCTTGATTTTCATCGTTGGACGTAAGCCAATATACTCTTCACCCAAAGTCGCTACGTTCTTAATGGCTGGGCCATTATGGATAACTTGCTCAGGGCCACCTGCTAGAGGTAGTTCCAATCCTTTCTTTATTGTAATCATATCCACAAGCACTACGTTTGAAGGAAAGACAATGCGCCGCGTTCCTACCCAAAAGAAAACAAAGTGTTAACAAACACTTCAGTGTTGAGCTAGCGCAGATTTATCACGGAAATGCGATCGCAATCACGCTGGTCGCGCGCATTTTACCCCAAAATGTGCGCTATCGCCACGAAAAAAACCAGTGATTGAATTTTTAGATTGTTCATTTTTAAACAATTCACTCAAATAGGGTGTGGAACAGTCTGATTTAACGTCATTGAATGCAATATTTCAGTAACACAGGCACTATAACATTAATTTTAAAAGAAATAATATAAGAAGTGATTTACGGATTTGTTAACAAAATTCGCTTTAGTACGAGCTAAAATAGCCCATACTAAAGCAGAATTAAAACAAGCACCTACAAGAGGAAGAAGAGGTGAGACAGTTAAAATCTGGCCTGATATCCAAGGTAACTCAACATCTCGCCTTGAGAAGTAATGCCTAAATTAGACTGTTGACTGACTAAATCCTCGTCAAGTAAGTTTTCTATACGCAAATAAACTTCGTGCACATTAGAAATATGATAGTTAGCTGCTAAGTCTAGCTTCCATTGTGTATCAATTTGTTCACCGCCATTAATGGCAGTGGCATAACCCATTTCTGATTGATATAAAGCTTGGGCGATGACACTAAATTGACCCATTATTAAGCCCGCATTTAAAGCTAATTGTTGCTCAGGTACCCAAGGAAGTTGTTCGCCTTTTACATAAAGACCGATTAAGTCGTTAAAACCAGAGTCTCCAAACTCAGCTTGGCTGTATTGGTATTGAGCAGAAAGAGGGATTGAAAAGCTATCAAAGCCGACAGTGTAATCGACCGACAAGTCGATGCCGTTAACGGACGTATCGTTAAAATTGTCTTGTACATAACGCTGTGAATAATCACACGCCATACTCCACATACAAGTCACATGTTGATTATCAAAGTCTTGTACGTAAGCATTTAAACCAACATTTAGTGCATCATTGCTATAGCCAAGTGCTAATTGATACTGCAGCGACTCCTGCGCTTGTTGCAATGCATTGCCCGCTGATGCAGCTGTCCAAGCTTGCTTAGCTGAAACAGCCGCTTTCCAAGCACCTGTGGTATAGGCAATTTCGATTGCCGGGATCCAGCCATCATCAGAAAAATCAGCCGCCTCTATGCCATAGGCTTCAACGTCAATTTCGCGAGTAGTACTGACACTTTCAAAGCTCAAGCCTAAGTTTATCGACAAAGCGCCATAGTTGAGTTTGGCGTCAGCGCTGGTAATGAGTACGTTAACATCGTCGATATAAGCTAGCAGCGCATTATCAATATTGGTGCTCGCAAGACTTCTATCTTGGCTCCAGGTCCAATCTTGCTGGCCAAAACGCATTTTGGCTTTATCTGAATGAAACAGCGCACCATAGGTCACTTGATGAGCGCCATATTGACTTACACCTTCCGTTTGCAAGCCATAGCCCGAATATTGATTATCTTCAAGCATAGAGCCTAAAGCCAAACCGCCTGTAGTCGGGGCTTTATCAAAAGCTGAAATCGCTGATAATTCTGTTGTACCAATAAACACGCCAGATAACGAGTTTAATTGCGAGATTTGCTCATCATAGGATTGGTAATAAAAATCGGACATCACCACCGAGCCATCACTAAGATTAACAATATGGCTCACTTGATACTTATGGCGCTGGCCTTCACGGTTATCATTTTCGGTAGCCGAATACGCCCTACCCGGTTTAGCCTGCCAATCTTGGCTGGTTAAACCGATATTGGAGTGATCATTTTCTGAGTTAGTGTATTGGTACATAAACTCTGTCGTTTGTGGGTTTCTAGCGCCAGCAAGACTATCAGCATTAATTTTGAACATGATATCGGTTTGGCTGTGGTCGCTATCAAGGTTGGTCACAAAACCTGTTTCTTCGGCGGTATTTTGGTAATCCACCGCAAACAGCATGCCGTATTCTTTATTTAAGCCACTGGCAATGGCGCCCACGCGGCCACCACCATTATCATTAATTTCGATGTTAGCCTGAGCATCTAATTTTGTTGGGCTGATCTGCGCCGTGGTGTAATCCACACTACCAAAAGCCCCTTTACCGCCTTTTGTCACTCCAGTCATGCTGGCTGTAGTCACTTGGGTTTGTAAGGCTAAATTCGGTTGTAACACTAAATGAGGCGCTGAATAAGGAGACGGTGAAAAGGATACTCTATCTTGAGAAATCGCAATGCCATTGACCGCGCCGCGATGACTGATGTCAGTGGTTTGCCCCATGGCAGCAGGCATGATTGTCATTCCTGACAATGCTAGGGGTATTGTACTGCTGCGATAATGAAATGGAGCTGTCTGAGGCTGGTCGAGTACAACAGTATTATTTGATTCATCCAAGGATGCCGTCACAGAGCTTGCAGCAAAACTTGAAGAATGACACACAAACAGCACAGCAGAAGCAATTACAGACAAGCTGAATTGGCCTTTAGACATGGTTAACTCCCAAAATACATCATCGGCATCGCAATCCGCTACGCCTTTATTATTATAAATAACATCCTATTACTAACTTTTAACAATAACGTTTTCATGCAAATAAAAACAGTATTTTAATAAAATTAACCACAAAAAAAACAAAGCGGCCGAAGCCGCTTTGGTGTCAAACTAAAACCTAGGATTAACAGCTAGCCTATAGCGTACCTAAAATGTCTTCACTCAATTTAAGGTCATCATTACGATTGACACTTACACCAGCGGCAATGATTGCACGAGCAATATCTTGGGCTTGATCAAGTGAGTGCATGTCATAAGTGCCACACTGATACTCATTTAATTCAGGGATCTCACTTTGTTCAACCACTTTAAGTACATCACCCATTGCTGCAAGCCACGCATCGGCAACAACCCGCTCTGTCGGCTGACCAATTAAGCTCATGTAAAAACCGGTGCGACAACCCATTGGCGATATATCAATAATTTCTACCGAGTCACCATTCAAATGATCACGCATAAAACCGGCAAATAAGTGCTCAAGGGTATGAATACCACGTTCACTTAAAATATCTTTATTTGGCGTACAAAAACGCAAGTCAAATACCGTAATGGTGTCACCTTTAGGTGTACTCATATGCTTTGCGACACGCACAGCTGGAGCTTCCATTCGTGTATGATCAACAGTGAAACTATCAAGTAAAGGCATGACTCATTCCTTAAGGCTAAGTAAAAGATGTTTGGCATCATAGCATCAAAATTGAAACCAGACAGCTATGTAAACTTGGGATAAACCGGAGTTATCTTCATGTAATAACCTGTCTGTGTGACAAACTGATGACCGATACTTATTACTTTTATTAAAACACTAAAGACTAAAAAGCAAAAAACCTCATCTAAAGACGAGGTTTTGATTTTTAAGCTAATTTGGCTAGTTTGCCTTAATCTACAATGACCATAAATGGCCTTATGGATTAACCTTTACAATTTGGCGTTTTAGGCACTGCATCTAATGCTTGCCACTCAGCCTGAGTATATGCATTAATGGAAAGTGCATGCACGCCGTTGGCTAACTCATCCGCTAACACAGCATTTATTGCTCGGTGGCGGGCAATTAATCGCTGCGCTTCAAACTGCTCACTCACCACCACCACTTTGAAGTGTGTTTCTGAGTTAGGCGGCACATGGTGGCGATTGCTTTCATTAAGCACATCTAAATGTATCGGACTAAAAGACTGGTTCAGTTTATCGCTAATGATTTGTTCAACTGACATAACAAACTCTTTATAACTACATTTTAAAGTTTGAAGACTACTGCTTAACTCCCCATAAATCAAACTAGCCAGTCGGCAATCTGATTTAAGTGGCAATTTTAGTTAACAATGCAAGCTAACCTAGTAAGTTAAAGATTACGCTGATGAATTATCCCTTCAATTGATGATAGCCGACAATTAACTGCCTAAAGGTTAGATTTAACCGACAGTTCTTAACCTTTAAACGCTTTGGTACTGCATGCTGCCACTGTGATTGCATCCCTTGATGCATAATGAGTAAATCACCGCTTTCAAGCTCAACGTTTTGTTTTATATTGAGGCTTTTATGCCGTAAGGCAAAAGTTCGACTGGCGCCAATACTGACTGACACAATTGCGCTATTGGCTACTATTTCAGGCTCATCATCACTATGCCAGCCCATAGAATCTAAACCGTTTTGATAACGATTAACCAATACCCCGTTGCAATTAAACTGCAGTTCATCCCGCAGCCGCTGCCTTAAATCTGCTAATAAGTGTGGCCAAGGCTGCGGTGAAATTAATAAAGAAGAATATTGATATTCACAACCAGGAGCAGCAAACCATACTTGAGCGCGAGGGATAGGATGCTGTTTACCAAAAAGCGTAATTATCGGTTTTTCAAAGGGGTAGCTATCGGCATCGGCTAGCAACTGTTGCTGCTCCCCGCGTGATAAAAAGCCCTTTATATACGTTATTGGCGCAGTTATTGGCGCGCCATGGCTCTTGGATTTAGCGCTGGGGCTATTTTGATTGTCACTGCTGTGCTGATCAGATAATTTAAACTCGATTTGTTTCACCCCCGCCCTCCTTTTGCCTCTTAAAGAGAGGCTAACGTTGACAACCGACACTTTGTGACTAATCCTTTAGTATACCAATAAATTATTTTACATTTTTTTAATATTAACTCACTAAACTTTATGAGAGCCTAAAATTACAACGTAAGCTGTTTTATTAAGCTAGGTGAACCGCCTTAATGTTTATCCCAACACCGTCATTGCAGCAGCGCCGCCACTATCTTATCGGCGGTTTTAGCACTGTTAGTCTATAAAAGATAAAGGTAGTTTATTGCACTTATGAAATGGATATTGGATCTGCTTGTCAATCTAAGCATTATGTTCAGCTTAAGCATTGCCATGTTCAACATCAGCAATGCCCATGCTGAAAAGCTCAACTTAACTGAGACTTACACCGCGCCAATAGGCCAATCTATAGGGTATTACACCGAAACAGATCGTATTAACGCATCGCAAGCTTATCAATTATTCCGTAATGGCCACTTCCAGTCAGGCAGCGAGGAAATTAGCAACTACGGCATCGGCTCTAACCCTGTATGGATTAGTCTATCCATTAATAATCCAACTCAAACTCAGATAAACCGCATCATCCACTTTGATAATTACTGGCTCGATGAAGTCAGTGCTTATTGGCTAAGCTCAGATAGAATTGCTCATTTTGAGCACCAAGGTGATCTATCGCTATTTTATAAACAACCGACTTTTCAACCCAGCTATAATTTTCAATATAGCTATCCACCAGGTATAACCACGGTATTAATTAGGCTTCAAACCTTAGATTCCATGGTCATTCCGGTATATTTATTTGATGAAAGCCAAAGCGCTCAAAACAGTATATTTAACTCCTATAGTTACGGTTTTTTATACGGCGCGATTATTGCGCTGCTGATTTATAACTTTATTTTATTTTTAGGCTTACGTCTGAGAAGCTACTTTTACTACTGCCTATACCTGCTTAACTTTCTAATATTAAATATGGCATATAGCGGTCATGGTTCGTTATGGCTTTGGCCAAATTCGCCTTATTGGCAACAATGGGCTGTGCCAATCCTTATGGTCACCTTCTGCTCCAGTGGCATTGTATTCGCGTGCCACTTTTTACGTCTGCGATATCAACTGCCGCTATTACATAAGATCTTAAAAAGCTTATGCGTACTTTTTCCAATATTGATGCTGTTGGCAGTGATACTGCAAGACCGAGTATTAGGGTTGATTTTTGCTTTTGATTTGATGCTGTTATTCAGTGGCTTGATGATTGTATTAGGGGTGCTGTCATTAAATTTCGGCAATATTTCCGCACGGTTATTTTTACTGGCTTCAATATCATCAATGATAGGTATTGCCATAACCGCGCTTGCGGTGTGGTCATATATTCCATTTAATGACTTTACTTATCGCGCTGCTGAAATAGGGGTAGGTATTGATGTACTTTTACTGGCATTAGCATTAACTGAGCGATTTAGACGAATCGAAAATGAAAAACTGATCGCAGAAAAGATGGCTCAAATGGATCCGTTAACCCTGCTTAATAATCGCCGCGCTTTTTACCAATTAGTGGAGCCGCAATTTAATCAAGCCAATGGCACTATGGAATCGCCGAGTAATACCCCTTCTATCGTAATGATTGATATCGATAAGTTTAAAGATATTAATGATAAATATGGGCATATTTTTGGTGATTTAGTCTTGGTTAAAGTCGCATCTATCATTAGAGATACCCTACGAAAAAATGATATTGTGGCGCGCTGGGGTGGCGAAGAGTTTATTGTTTTTTTACCGCAAACGGCTGCAAAAGAGGCCGATAGTTTAGCAATGCGGATTTGTGAAAATATTGCCAAACTCAATTTGCAGCACCAACACGTTAAAGTGCAGGTTACAGCCAGTATTGGCATAGTGACCAGTAATGCTGAAATCTATCAATTACCAGCCTTAATTGAACAAGCCGATAAACACCTATATCAAGCTAAACGAGCCGGCAGAAACAGAATATGTAATAGTGAACAGGCATTAACCCATAGCGTCGCCAGTTAAAGATAGCTCAAGTGCTAATGTAATTTTATCAAAATGACTGTTCACCCAAGCTCCATTAATCGGCCCCCAATCCAGCAGCTGATAAAAACCCGCATTGTGTCTTTGCCCCTGCTGTACAAATTGCACATCAATGCCTATGTCAGTGAAAGCTGCTATGTTGTCTTGCAAGGTGCGTCTTGGCATTTGGGTCTGCTTTTGTAATGACAACAAATTATGCTGTTGCTGCTCAATGAGTCCCGCCAGATAGACTTTACGTAAAAACGCTTTTTGCGCTTTAGAGACAGGTCGCACTAAAAATCCATTATTAGCCGCTGCAGCAGTTACTTTTTCCATATTACTCAATCCCATATACTATATAAGCTTAAAGTAATGGATTATGAGTGGTTAAGAAAGACTAATCGACACTTATTATTCATCAATCTCTACCAATCAAGCTTTTAGTAAACAAGCTTTTAGCAAACAGTTGCGACTAACTTAGCAAAAGGATTTATATATGTCGGCCACACCAGAATCAGATGTGACAGTAGCTAGCACCTCAGAAAAACTGCTCATAGCTGAGGCAAAGTGGCAGAGCTATACAGAAGTGACATTAACCAAGGTAGATAAAAACTACCCGAAGCAAATATTCAGCCAAAGCATTGGGCTGTTACTGTTAATATTAGCCGCGTTAGTTGTCGTCATGACATTAAACCAAGCCTTAGGGCGTAATGAATACCTCATCATTAGTGGAGTATTGATTGCCGGAGTCGTGCTGACATTGATCCGCTTTTTGGCGGCTAAAAAGTTGCGCTACGGCGTACTTGAACATGAAATATTAATACGCCAAGGCTTATGGTGGATAAAGACCACAGCTTTACCTTATAGCCGCTTGCAGCATGTGAGTTTGTCGCAAAACCCATTGCAAAGGCGCTTCAACTTAGCCACCATAAAGTGCTTCAGTGCTGGCAGTGGCGCGGCAGAGATTTTCCTCCCGGGACTGAGCTTTACCTTGGCAGAAAAGTTAAGGCAGCACTTACTGAATAAAGCCTCTTATCATCAACAACCGCTCTCCTCAGATATAAGCTCTGACATAAGCTCTAATATAGGCTCTGGCATAAGCTCAGATACAAGCTCTAATATAAGCTCTAATTTAGGCTCCGACATAAGCTCTAATATAGCCTCTGATATAAGTTCAGATACAAGCTCAAATATAAGCCCTGCAATAAACACTGAAAAGCCGCTAACAAAAGAGGCCGCTGATGAGTAACCAGCCAAATGAGCCTCAAAAAGATAACAAGATTTCAGTAGCGCATTCTTCACTGCAAACCTCTGAGAATCCTTCATCACAAGCAAAAAAAGCGACTTCAACGTCAAGCTCAAAATCCACTACAGCTGACAAAAATGTCAATGCCTTAACCCAGTGGCAATCGCTGTCTCCTTGGTCAATGCTAAGCTTTATTTTTGGCAGCGCAAAAGCCATTTTATCTAATGGTTACGCCATCATTCCAGTTGTGTATGCCGGTTGGCAGAGTGGTTTTGATTTACAAATGGGTCTACTCGGCTTTGTTGTAGCAATACTTTTACTGACAATATTCTCATTCATTCAATGGCGAACCTACCGCTTTAAGCTTTCAGGGCAACAACTCAATATTAAACGTGGGCTGTTTTTTACCCGCAAAGATGAAATCCCACTCAACAAAATTCAAAATATTCGTTACAGCCAGCCATTTTATTTCAAGCCATTTAAGCTCGGCACCTTAATCGTTGAAACTGCAGGCTCAAAAGATGACGAAGCGCATTTATCGGCGCTTGACTCAACCCAAGCCAGCAAGCTTAAACAGCAATTACTGCAACTCGCTCCCCAGCATCAACTTGCAACTAATGACGCTATCGATGAAATCAGCACTGAAAACACTGCCGATAGTGTTAACACACCTAGCAATAAAACCCACAACACGATTGTAGTGCGTAATTTAAAGCAGCTAATCCAATTTGGTTTTTATCAAAATAATTTGATTTGGTTTGCGGTGATAGCAGGCCCCATTATGGGACAAATTAAATGGGAGCAGATAGTCGAGCTTCCTATTATTCAACAATTTTGGAGCGCTGTTGTCAGCTATAGCGGCCCAAGTATTGCTCTACAAGCCATTGCCATTATGCTGACATTGTTGTTGGTATATTGCCTGTTTTCAATAATTTCTATTGTGGCGGCAGTACTTAAATATCATCCTTATACATTAGAAAAACAGCAACAAACCCTGCAGCGCAGCGGCGGGGTGATCTCCCACCAGCAAGACGCATTAGCTATTCGCCGAGTGCAGCTAGTGCACTTTAGTCAGCCATTTTTAGCTAAATTATTAGGCTTATGGACACTGTATTTTAAGCAGGTTAAAGGCCAAGAGGTTGAGCAAAAAACTACTGAGCATATGTTACTGCCCTGCGTTAAAACTGCAGAGATTGCTGCAATATTGGCGCAAATACCGCAATTAGCAGGCGGGACAACTAATATCCCAGCGCGATACCAAGCTATTGCTTTGGCATGGTTTTTAAGACGCGGCTTGTTAATGTACATTCCAGCGCTATTAATTTTAATCTTTACCGGCTTAAATCCGATCTCTGAAGGGGCTTTATTGATTGCTACTGCGGTTATGGGACTAACATTTTTGCGGTACAAGCAGTGGGGCTATGTGATTGAAGATGAAGTGTTATGGCAACATAGCGGCTTATTTGGCCATCATTGGAAACGGATCCCTTATGAAAAAATACAGCACGTATCTATCACCCAAACAAAAGGGCAACAACGCAGCGGTCATGCCTATATCGAAATTGGCCTAGCTAGCGGCAGCTTAACTCTGCCCTATATCGCTGAAAAAGACGCCTTATTCATTGCCGAAAAAGCCATGCAAACCATTAAGCAAGATTACCGTAATTGGATATAAACGCTTATCTTAATGGCATATTGGCTAATGGTGAATAACTGGCTCTAAATAATCAACCAATGCGAGTTAGCGCTAGTTAGCACTTGTTAACTAGCACTTGTTAACTAGCGCTACTTAACCACAAGCACAGGACAACTGGCCTGATTAGCCACCTCTTCAGCAACATTACTATGCAGAAAATGCGCTAGACCACTGCGTCCATGGCTGGCAATCACCACCATACCAATGTCGCCTTTGTTGGCCTCATCGACAATTTCTTCAATGGCATCACCACGCCTAATTACGGTTTCGACCTTCAAGTCAGTATTTAAATCAGCAAGTAAATTTTGCATTTTGGTGGCTGCAGCCTCTTCCATGCTTTTAGCGAGTTCCTCAGGAGTAATAGCCAAAATCATGTAGTTCTCGTCACCAAGGGGCTGAGAAACCACATGTAAAATACGAATACCCACTTCATATAAATTGGCCATTTCAATGGCATATCGCAGCGCATGGGATGCCGTTTCAGAAAAATCTGTTGGCCATAATATTGAACGTGAACGCATGTGAGTTCCTCCTGTAGATAAAATAAGTGAGCTTTAGCATTAAACAAACTTATCCCACTTATTTAAGTAAATATAGCTAGCGGTATAAAGTAAACTAAAAGTATGAACAATTTCAGTCACTTTTCCATAAGCATCATCACTGTAATCATGACCATAGTTATAAAAAATAACCATCGTTAACATGATAGTTTCAGATACAAACTACTTAAATATCCTCCTAATTAAAGTGTAGTGCAAATAGTAAAAAACCACCTTGACCCAGCTCAAGAATCCAAAGGCTTGCAATTAGACCTAACTCAGCACACACTAAACCGACTAATCAGTCGGTTTTTTTAATTTATTGAAATGATGTCAGTATCAATATCACTCTAGGAGCGCTTTATGAATATGGCCGCTAACAATGTTCAGCAAAGTCCATTACAACAATTACTTCAGCAGCAACGCCAAGCCTATCAGTCAATGCCTGCGCCTAGTTACCAATCCAGAGTTGATAAACTCAATAAACTCAAAGCCGGGTTGCTCAGTTATAGTGAGCAATTTGTTAGTGCATTAGCCACAGATTATGGCCATCGCTCAGCCAATGACACCATGATTTCAGACATCATGCCTTGTGTGAATAACATCAACTACAGTCTGAAACATCTAAAATCATGGATGAAACCCAATAAACGCCATGCCGGGTTATTACTGTCCCCTTCTTCGGTCACAGTGCATTACCAACCCCTTGGCGTTGTTGGCATAATCGTGCCGTGGAATTTCCCAGTCATGCTGGCTGTTGGCCCGTTAATTACCGCCATTGCGGCAGGTAATCGCGCCATGCTTAAAATGTCAGAATTTACCCCAGCCACCAACCAAGTATTGATTCGCTTATTAGCAGAGATATTTAGCCAAGATGAAGTGGTCGTAGTGGAAGGCGAAGCCGATGTTGCCGCGCAATTCTCAGCCCTACCCTTTGACCACCTATTATTTACAGGTTCTACAACAGTGGGTCGCCATGTCATGCGCGCAGCTGCTGATAACCTCACCCCAGTGACTCTTGAGCTAGGCGGTAAGTCACCAGTCATTGTAGCGCCTGATATTGATATCGATACTGCTGTTGAGCGCCTTATTTACGGTAAGTGTTTAAATGCAGGCCAAATCTGCGTCGCACCCGATTATATTTTATGTCCAGAAGACAAAATCGATGCGCTAATCAGTGCCTACAAAACTCGTTTTAATAACATGTACCCAGATTTTGCCAGTAATGAAGACTATGGCAATGTGATTAACCAGCGCCAATACAGTCGCTTACTCGCGGTACTTGATGACGCCAAACAAAAAGGCGCGACCATTCACCCCGCAACTGAGTTCAACATTGATAGCGAAATACGTAAATTACCAACACAGCTAGTGACCAATGTCAGTGCAGATATGGCCATTATGCAACAAGAAATCTTCGGGCCATTACTGCCGATAATCGGGTATAAAGACCTTGATGAAGCCATTGAATATATCAATAACAATGAGCGCCCATTAGCGCTTTATATCATGAGTTTTAACAGACAAACCCAGCAAAATATTATCCAACAAACTCACTCTGGCGGCGTATGTATTAACGAAACTATCTTCCATGTGGCAGCCGATGACGCGCCGTTTGGCGGCATTGGCCCATCAGGTATGGGCCATTATCACGGTAAAGAAGGCTTTTTGACTTTTAGCCATGCGAAAACGGTGTTAAAAAGCGGCAAGTTCAATTCAGGTTTACTGGTGCACCCGCCTTATGGCACTAAAATCCAAGCCTTGTTGATGAAGTTTTTCTTACGCTAATGCGCTAGATAAATGCCAATAATTGAGTGTGCGATTATCGCCTTGGTGATAAACTCGCACGCTCAAAATCCCGATTAATAAATCGCTCATTCATCAACACTCCTTTAATAAAGAGCCCATTAATAAATAGCTCATTGAAAATACGAACAGCATATGACCCAAACTGTAGCCAACAAAAAACCTAAAGTAGACAAGAAACAAGCGATACTCGATAGCGCTTTACAGCTATTTGTTGAGCAAGGGTTTCATGGCACATCCACCGCATCCATCGCTAAAAAAGCCGCTGTCGCCACTGGGACATTATTTCATCACTTTCCCAGTAAAGATGATTTACTCAATCATTTATTTGTTTCAATTAAACAAGAATTTGCTGATGACATTACTCAAGCATTGTCCACCTTTGACAATGCTGGCGAAGATTTAAAAACCGATGCCGAATACCTTTGGCAACAAGCGATTGATTGGGCCTTAAAGCACCCTATTAAGCAGCGCTTCTTTTTGCAATTTTCTATGTCTAGCGACATTGATGCGGCAATTCGCGGTCAAGCCATGAACGGTATTTTGCATTTTGTAGTGCAGCTTATTAGTAAAGGCCAGCAACAAAAGATTATTGCTGATTTTCCAGTTGCGCTAATGCTTGAAAACTGTCACGGCCAATACCTTGCCGCTATTCGCTACTTTACTGACAACCCGCAATGGGGCAATGACCCAAGTCAGCGCCAAGCAAGCTTTGAATTATTTTGGCGCTCAATGAAAGCTCAGTAATCTACTTTTATATTCAAAACCTCCTTTAAAGCCAGTTAGCTGATGACTGGCGAAAGGTGCTAAGCCTTAACCACGAACCGCTTCAGCAAATCTCTTTCGGCTCCAACCATACAATTGACCCAAGCATACAATTGACCCAAGCATGCACTAGATCCAACTATATATTTAATAACAAAATATTATTATC
>NZ_MCTV01000067.1:0-720 GCF_002874545.1 Shewanella sp. 10N.286.52.C2 | reverse complement strand
TACCCCCAAGGTTATCCACATTATCAAGGATAAATGTTGCCAATCAGAGCTACGACCTATTAGCTTAATATCCGTTAATGCTGAAGGATTAAAGGGCTAAAGCCCGCTGATACAGCAAAGTCATGAAGTATTGGGCTCACTCGTTAAGCGTGATTGCAGTAAAACTATCCCCAATTTATTGAACAATGAAAATTACGGCTTTCTAAAAGACCAAAATTTGTTTACACAATTCTCAATGCGGAATTTAATTTTAGTTCAATATGGTGAAACAATCGAAAAATAAACAACATTATTTTAAGAGCTGGCACCTTAATACTCATTACTGTGATTGTCAGGCTTAAAAACGTCATATTGGAGCTGCATGTTGGCCAGCTAACGGTAAACTTGTTGGTAATAGCCCTTATATATTTTTTGCCAGTAACATAGAGTACCGCTCATAGAAAGTAATCTAATAGGAAAAAGTATCAAAACACCGACCCTGTAGGTTTATGACGCTGACTTAACGTTCGAAAGCTTTACTTGCCAGTTAAATAAATTCGTCCAGCAAAAATATCAACGCATTTCAGCTTATATGGCGTCAAATTGTCTCTTTAGTTTTATATAAACGCAATCGTAAATAGCCGGTCACATTAGTAACGAGCTATCAGAGCTCACCAAAGCAGGCATCACCGCTTACTTACCCTGTATGCAGATTGAAAACCCCCAAACGAAAAAAGCCCT
>NZ_MCTV01000066.1:0-718 GCF_002874545.1 Shewanella sp. 10N.286.52.C2 | reverse complement strand
ACACCACCGTGTGCATCTTTAACATCATAATTAAAATGAACAGCACCGTTGTAGTCTTTTTCTGGCGTAAACGTAAACGTACCATCGGCATTATTTAGAATGGAACCATGGTCGACATGTAGATTTTCAATGGCCAGTAAGCCGGCATCGTTTTTATCGACATCGACTGTATTCGCTAATAGTTGCGCGGTGGTTAAGGTTTGGCGTGTATCTTCACTGCCATTTGCAAGCACCACTTCAGTTGAACAGTAAGGTCTGTCGTTACTGCCATGAATTGTGATGACAATATCGTGAGTTGTACCATCTTTTGAATGAACCGTAATCGTGTCGGTTAGACTTTGGTTTTCACCGAGTTGGTCAATAGCGGTGCCACGCGTTGTGGGTCTAGCACCTATACCGGCGCGATGCCCAGCATCGGCATGGTAATGCCAGGTGCCATCAGTGAGTAAGATTAGATCGCCATAGGTGCCGTGATAGTCGTAACCATTGCTACCTTGGCGTTCAAATCCTGACTCGCCTACATCGGGGTCTGTGATGGTCAGCTTGCCATCAGCATAGAGTGTTTTATTGCCAAGTGTGGCTATGCCTGGTTGAGCATAGTCAGGTGACATGTCAACACCCGCGCTGTTTTCGGTTATTGAACCAGTATCAACCCCAGCGATTTGGGCTTTATCGCCAAACGCCGAGAGCGTCGTTGATGCGCCAGTGTGTGTTACAC
>NZ_MCTV01000065.1:0-15830 GCF_002874545.1 Shewanella sp. 10N.286.52.C2 | reverse complement strand
GTACTAATACTCAGTACTAATACTCAGTACTAAAATTAAGTACTAAAATTAAGTACTAAAATTAAGTACTAAAATTAAGTACTAAAATTAAGTACTATAGCTCAGTGACATGTTCGCCAAAATACCACACCTTTCGAAAAGGGCCTTTATTATCTTTGGCTAAGGCTTTGACATTGTTAACTAATACATCATCGGTAAGTAAGGTTCTGCCGACATTATAAATCAGTAAATCAATGGGCTCTGATACCGAGTAGCGTTTATTGATCTTCTTTTTATAGGTTTCAGAGGTGTAATCTTTAATGTCAGTGTCGCTAGGGTAATTAGTTGTACTGCTTGATGTGGCAGTGCTTTTGTCTGTGCTTTTTTCTGCGCTTAAGTCATTGCAATTAATGCTTTTAGGGTGCGAGATGGCTTTGGCCACATCTTCAGAGCAAGCCTCAGTTAATTCAAAGTAAATAACCTTGCCATCGGTCATGCATTTTAAATCAGGCTTTCCTTCTTCAGGGGACTGTTTTTCAACCGATTGAAAATTTAGCCCTGCAGCTGCTGCAAAGCGAACAAAAATGCTTTTTTCGATCTTACCTTTTTCATATTCAGAGCCCATAGGGTGTACTCAGCTTAAATTCAAATAACCTAATAAGTATAGCTGGCGAATTTAAGCTGCAAAGTTAACCTTACTTAGCGTCATGACCCTTATTAGTGCGATGATTTACAGAGCAAGTTAACTATCTTCTTTATAAGATGGTTTTGCTTGAGCAATAAAAGCCGCGGCCGCAGCGGTTAAGGGTAAATTTTTACGCCAAATAAAGGCTAACTCCCAAGCGACCTGTTCAGCTAAGGGAATAAAAATTAATTTTTTTGAGGTAACTCGCTTACAAATCGGTGCCGGTAAGATGGCAAAAGCCATTTTGGCCTTGGCCATTGCCGCCATAAATTCCCACTGCCCAGTTTGAGACACCACATTGAGCTTGAAACCGGCATCTTGGCAACTTTGACTGATCACTTTACCGATAGAGAATTGGTCGTTGTATTGCACAAAAGGCAGTCCGGTGAGATCTTGCCAATGAATACAGCTGTGATTTGCCAGTTCATGCTCAACATGCACGCATACATTGAGTGGGTAACTTTGCAGCTGTAAGATATTAAATTCGTCAGTGTTACTGCATGGCAAAGCGGTTACGCCAATATCTAAACTGTCATTGAGTAGGGCTTTTTCGACCGCAACGCCGCCAACCTCCAACACATTGACATCAATGCCGGGATAAGTGCGAGTAAAAGATGCCAGCATATTAATAAACATCCCGCCAGTCATAGGGCTTAAACCTAAGCGCAGACGACCAATTCTTAAACCGGTTAATGCATTCATATCTTCATACATTCGATTCCACTGACCAACGATTTGCTGAGCGCTTTTAGCCAGCAATAAACCCGCTTCAGTGACTTCCACTTTTTGGTTGTTACGGATCAACAATGTCTGATCAAGGGTTTGTTCCATTTTTTTAATGGTTTTACTCAAGGTCGGCTGCGTCATATAAAGTTGCTCAGCGGCGAGGGTAAAGTGACCAACCTCAATCACAGTTAAAAAACATTGTAAGTTTTTAATTGATATGTTCATGCCAATATGGAATCCAGTAAGTAATTTTTTGTCATTTTACTTATTTATAGCCTAAGAATATAGTCTATTCCATAGAAACCAGTTAACCGTTTAAATTGAAGGAATATGACATGACAGCATTCAAAAATTTATTTGCTAGTGCACTTTTTCTTGCTGCACTTCCTGAAGTAGCTGAAGCTGAAGCTAAAGAAATGCCAGCAGACGCTAAAGAAGCGTAATCAATTTGAGTTGTTAGCCTCCCCACTAATGGCTTACAAATTGATTGAAGATATTGATTCATTACATTTACTGCCCGCATAAGTTGTGTAAAATCAATAGTTTGCCAGATAGTGAAATATGAATGGCATTTATATTAAATATCATCACGTTTCACAAACAAAAAGTCCGTTGGCTAACCACCAACGGACTTTTTGTTTTTGGATTATTTATGATGATGTGAACTACCACCCCTTGTTAACGTTCATGTTCGGCTGTGACTTTCTTGACGGCAACAATGGTTTGAAATCCACCGTTTTCACTTGGTTCTTGTAATAGCCACAAAAAAGAGGCTTGGCAGCCTCTTTTAAATCACGTCTTTAATCTATGAACAGATTAAAGACCAAGATATGAGATTGAGTTAACCTTTAGTGATTAAGATTAAGCGCTTAGCACTCAACAATATTTACTGCTAAACCACCTTTGGCGGTTTCTTTGTATTTGCTGCGCATATCTTTACCGGTATCCATCATAGTTTTGATGACTTTGTCTAGGGTGACTTTATGGTTGCCATCGCCGCGCAATGCCATACGTGAAGCGTTGATGGCTTTTACTGCGCCCATGGCATTACGTTCAATACAAGGCACTTGTACTAAGCCGCCAACAGGGTCGCAAGTTAAACCTAAGTTATGTTCCATACCAATTTCAGCTGCATTCTCCACATGTTCGACAGTGCCGCCCATTATTTCAGTGAGTGCACCTGCTGCCATTGAGCAAGCCACGCCCACTTCACCCTGACAGCCTACTTCAGCTCCCGAGATAGAGGCGTTCTTCTTATACAAAATACCAATAGCGGCCGCGGTTAATAAGAAGCGGCAACAGACTTCCTCATCAACTTCTTGAACGAAGGTGTGGTAGTAGCATAATACTGCCGGAATAATGCCAGCAGCGCCATTGGTTGGTGCAGTGACGACCCGATCGCCAGCGGCGTTTTGCTCATTGACAGATAATGCGAATAAATCAACCCAGTCCATGGCGGTTAATGGGTCATTGTTATTACGGCCTTCTGCTTGCAAGCGGCGATATAAAGCTGGCGCGCGGCGACGTAGCTTTAATCCACCAGGCAGCATGCCTTCTTTTTGGTAACCACGTTCAATACAGGTTTTCATGGTTTGCCAGATATTCCACAAGCCTTGTTTAACGTCCTCTTCGCTGGCAATACTTAGCTCATTTGACATCATGAGTGAAGAAATACTTAAACCATTTTCACAACACAAATCCAGTAACTGCGCGGCAGAATTAAAATCATAAGGGGCGGATTTTATCGGGGTCGCAGGCGAGGCATCACGCTGGGTAATTTCATCTTCATCTAGAATAAATCCGCCGCCGACTGAGTAATATGTGCGCTCATAAATGCATTCACCTTTGCTAAACGCATATAGGGTCATGGCGTTGGCATGGGCAGGCAGGCTTTTACGGCGATGATAGGTAATACCGTTGTCTCGAGTGAACTTGACTAGGCGGCCATCGGCAATTTTAAGGGTTTGTTCGGCTGAAACTTTTTCCAGTATGGCATCAATCGCATCGGTATCTACGGTATCAGGATCTTCACCCATTAAGCCCAAAATGACCGCTTTACCAGTTCCATGGCCTTTACCTGTTTGGCCTAAAGAGCCAAACAGTTGCGATTGTAGTTCGTCAGTTTGTGCCAGCAAGCCTTGATCGCTTAAGTGCTGCATAAATAATTTACCCGCTTTCATCGGGCCAACAGTATGGGAGCTTGAAGGCCCAATACCGATTTTGAACATATCAAATACACTAATCATTGTTATTAACCTTTAATCAGTTTTTATTATTTTAGTCGTTTAAATTTTTTGGCGTTTTATTCTAGCGCTCGCAGTGAGTAAAAATTGTGCGGCAATGTTAGTTATCTCCCTGTAACGGGTCATTTTATTGGGAATTTCCTTAGGGAAATTAAAATTTAGCGGCATAATGGCGTTAATTTGGCAGACTAAGTTTGCAATTAACTGCGATTATACCAAGCAATATAGCCTAAGTAGCTGGTATTTTTATCTAGAGCAATGGCGCCATTTAACTGCAGTATCCCATACTTTTTACGAGATACTTCATTAGATTTTCTTATGCATAGTGGTTCAGATTAGGTGAGTTTATTGCAGCGTCAGTTATCAAGGTGTTGTTTTTAAATTTATCAACAATGACAGTGGTAATTAACATTTAACAGGATATTTTAGGAGTAAGCGTGAGTTATCTAATGATGGATTTGGCTGGCGTTACGGTCAGCGAAGAAGAAGCCGAGCTATTAAGCCACGATAAAGTGGGCGGCATTATATTATTTACACGCAATTTTTCTAATAAAGCACAATTACAGGCTTTGATTAAATCTGTTCGACATATTCGCCGTGATTTATTGATTGCGGTTGATCATGAAGGTGGCAGGGTACAACGCTTTCGTGAAGAGTTTACTCTGCTACCAGCCATGGGGGATATTTTGCCTGCCGCCAAGGGCGATATGGCGCTTGCGAAACGTTGGAGCCAAGAGTTAGGCTTTTTAATGGCGATTGAGCTTTTAGCTTGTGATATCGACTTAAGCTTTGCGCCAGTATTAGATGTTAATGGTATCAGTGATGTTATTGGCACTCGCAGCTTTAGCGCCGAACCTGAGCAAGTGACCAGTTTAGCTCACAGCTTTATTCAAGGCATGACTCAAGCGGGTATGGCGACAGTGGGTAAACACTTTCCCGGTCACGGCAGTGTAAAAGCAGATACCCATGTGGCGATGGCTGTAGATACGCGCACTAAAGAGACTATTTTTAATCATGATATGCAGCCTTTTAAGCAGTTAATAGGCCAGCAGCAGCTAAATGGCGTTATGCCTGCCCATGTGGTTTATTCGCAAGTAGATCCAAATCCGGCAGGTTTTTCAAACTATTGGCTGCAACAGGTGCTGCGTAAAGAGCTTAAATTTGACGGGGTGATTTTCTCAGATGATTTAGGCATGAAAGGCGCAAGTTTTGCTGGCGATTATATTGGCAGAGCCCAAGCAGCATTATCAGCAGGTTGTAATATGATTTTGGTTTGTAATGATCCTGAAGGGGTTAAAACCTTATTAACCGAGTTTACTTGGCCTGAGCAATTGTCTGAATTTAAATCTGCACTCGCATTAAGAGCGAATGCTAAGCAGGTGATTAATGCCCTTGAACAGTCTGAGCGCTGGCAACATGCGCAGCAATTGGCAAAGCAAATATTAGCGGCAAAAAAATAATAGAAATTGAGCCTTAGATGATTTTTGAGCGGTTAAGTTTGGCTTGCTGTTAAACGACAGAGTTTGTTTGCAGTTGCACGATAAATTATGGCTGGTTAATTAACGGCCAGTCACACGTGAGACAATAGTAAAACCGCAGCGCCTATGTTACATATTGATACAGTGAGTTTGGCATGCGACCCAAGCTCACTGTCGTATTATTTTAAAAACTTTATTTCTAGGGCTTTTTTAAGTTTTACTAGAGACTTGTGATAACAGCTAATCCTATGATTAGCTGTTTTTTTTCTAGAGGTTTATAGTGGTTTGAGTTAAAAGCTTTTCAGCGTCCGCTCTTCAGTTGCGACTGCGTTTTCAACCATGGATTCAGGGCCGCTTTCTGCCTCAGTATCAACAATAGCATCAACAATAGCATCAAGATTGGTATCAGTAACCGCGGTATTTACCTCAGTGTCATCAAGCAATAACGCCACAGGACGAGTTTCCGTCGGTTGTTCCATTTTACGGATTTGCATCACAATGCCGAGCCTTGGATGATCAAAATAATGGATTTCACCACTTCTCACGCGGCGGTTTTGCACCATAGGAATCGATTGTAAAAATGGACTCATTACCTTGTCTATATCAGCTTGCTCAGTGTATTGAAAGTATTCACTGGACGCTGTTTGCTTTTGGATCGGCTGGCGCAGTGCTAAGTTGGTTTCAATAAACAAATAATGACTTAGGTAAATATTAATATTACCGTCTAATTCCCACACTGGAGTGGTTTGAGGCTCTGGCGCTAAACTGGCAAAACTTGAATTAAAATCAAAGCCTGAAAATTCATCCTCTACTTGCTCAGAAATAGCATTGCCAGAATATTCAAAGTCTTCAGAGTAATCTTTACCTGCAAAAATACGTATCGGTTTGGCACGATTACGAGATTGCATATCTTGTTGCCAAGTCAGGTGAAGTAAACTGCGCACGTTTGACTCGCGGCGCACCGCTTGGATGATTTCACCAAATTCACTTTGAGACTCAGCCAGTAATACAGGACCATCACCTAAATAGGCTTGCTGCTCACTCGCAGCAGCAATAGAAAATGGCACTTGGCTTGGAAAGGCGGTTTTGTTGGCGCTCACTAACGGGTCTTGGCAGTCGATTTCGCTGCTACTCCAGTCAGTTGAGGTGCAGCCGTTTAAACCTAGCGCAACCCCGGTAATATCGTTACTGATCATTGGGGTGATCAAATCGATATTCTTTCGGTTTGGCGCCGCTGCATTATCGTCTTGCCACTTTTCGACACTGTTGGTTTGTCTTTCAAACACATATACTTCAACCTCAAACCATGTTTTAGCTTGGGCTTGCATTGGTGTCGATAGTGCCGATATAGCGGCAATAGAAAAAGCAATGTTACGCAGCACTATTTAGTTTCTCCAGTACGATGTTTATCAAGTTGCTCGAGCAAGGTCTTAATTAAGTCTAGTCGTTGCTTGCTGGTTTCAGCAGGCAAGGTGAACTTTAACTTATTTGGGCCTTCCATTCGATAAATTTGTGGCTGACTTTGTAATAAGCCAATGATAAACATTGGGTCAATTTTATGGTCGTCACTAAATTCAATGCTGCCACCTTTGGCATGCATTTCAATCTTTGTTGCACCTAAAGCTGTTGCCTGATGCTTATATAAGGTTAATTCCATTAAGTTTTTAGTCGGTTCTGGCAACATGCCAAAACGGTCAATAAACTCAACTTTTAACTCATCAAGCATGCGTTCAGTTTCGCAGTTAGCAATGCGTTTATAAAGCGATAAGCGCATATTAACATCAGAAACATAATCATCAGGCAGTAGCGCTGGAATGCGTAATTCAACTTCACACTGGGATTTAAGCATATAATCTAGTGAAGGCTCTTTACCTTCTTTTAATGCTTTTACTGCTGATTCAAGCATTTCCATGTACAAGCTAAAACCAATTTTAGAAATATGACCGCTTTGTTCATCGCCCAGTAATTCACCGGCGCCGCGAATTTCTAAATCTTGAGTGGCGAGCATAAAGCCTGCACCTAAGTCTTCTAAGGCATCAATGGCGGTTAATCGCTTACGGGCATCTGCGCTCATTAATTTAGGGTGCGGCGTCATCAAATAAGCATATGCTTGGTGATGTGAACGGCCCACACGACCACGTAATTGATGCAATTGTGCTAAACCAAACTTATCCGCTCTGTCGATAATAATGGTGTTAGCACTGGGAACATCAATTCCGGTTTCAATAATGGTGGTACACACCAGCACATTAAAACGTTGGTGATAAAATTCTGACATGACTTTTTCAAGTTCACGTTCGCGCATTTGGCCGTGGGCGGTAACCACTCGAGCTTCAGGCAGTAATTGGCGAATGTTTTCAGCGCATTTTTCAATGGTTTCGACATTATTGTGTAAGAAATAAACTTGCCCACCACGCAAAATTTCACGCAAAATAGCTTCTCTTACCGTGGCTATATCGTACTCACGTACAAAGGTTTTTACTGCTAAGCGCTTAGCCGGTGGGGTGGCAATAATGGATAAATCACGCATACCCGACATGGCCATATTTAGGGTACGTGGAATCGGCGTGGCAGTAAGGGTTAAGATATCGACATTAGCCCGCAGGGCTTTTATCTTTTCTTTTTGGCGCACCCCAAAGCGGTGTTCTTCATCAATAACCAATAAGCCTAAGTTTTCAAAGTTTGCTTCAGCCTGCAGTAACTTATGGGTACCAATGACAATGTCGACTTTGCCATCTGATAATGACTGCAGCACTTGAGTTTGCTCTTTAGCTGAGCGAAACCGCGACATCACTTCAATTACCATTGGCCAATCGGCAAAACGATCTTTAAAGTTTTCATAGTGTTGCTGTGCAAGTAGGGTAGTTGGCACTAACACCACCACCTGTTTACCGGCATTGACCGCCACAAATGCTGCGCGCATCGCAACTTCGGTTTTACCAAAACCAACGTCACCACACACAAGGCGGTCCATGGCCATTGGGGTTTGCATATCGCTTAGTACGGCTTCAATTGCAGTTTCTTGATCGACGGTTTCTTCAAAGGGGAAACCTTGTGAAAATTGGGCATATTCTTCTGCATCAATTTTTAGCGCATCACCCGGGCGAGCTTGGCGTCTAGCGTAAACATCCAGTAATTCAGCCGCCACATCGCGGATTTTTTCAATGGCTTTTTTCTTGGCTTTTGACCAGGTTTCATTACCCAGTTTATTTAATGTCGGCTTTTCATCGGCGCCAATGCTGTAACGGCTAATAAGGTGCAGCGATGACACTGGGACATACAGCTTATCGCCTGCGGTATATTCAAGTTGCAGGTACTCGGCCACTAAGCCGCCCGTATCTAAGGTGACAAGCCCCTGATAAAGCGCAACACCATGCTCTAAATGCACAATAGGCTCGCCGACTTTAAGCTCTGCTAAGTTTTTTACCAGTACATCTGAGCTAACTTGTTTTTGCTTTTCACGGCGACGACGCTGAGAAATTCGTTGGCCAAATAACTCTGTTTCACAAATTACGCTGATATCACCTTTAGGGGTATCAAGTAACATGCAACCTTGTGATAACGGCGAGACGATTAAACCTATGTTGTCTTTAGCGGTTATAAAGGCATTTAAATGGCTAAATAACTTAGGTTTGATGTCAATTTTGCCAAGCAATTCAATTAAGGCTTCACGTCGCCCTTCAGATTCAGCGCTGAATAATAATTGTCCTTTAGTCTGACCTTGGGCCTTGGTGTACGCTTGCAGGTTAATTAACGGCTGTTTGAGCTTATGGTTGGCATTAACATCAGGCAGCCTGGCTACATTTGCCTGCTTGGCTTTTACAATAAGCTCAAGCTCGCCCTCGGCATTTTTGTTAGGCGTGCTAATTTGCGAGCGGGTGTATTTTTTAAAGGCTGCAAATAACTCATCGGTGAGTATGTATAGCTCTTGGGGCGCCAGTAACGGTCTTAACGGGTCAACGCGGCGATCTTCATAGCGAGTTTTAATTTCAGTTAAATGATGCTCACTGGCTTGTTCAATATCCCCAAGGGTGATCAGTTGAGTATCCTGAGGAATATAGTCAAATAAAGTGGCGCACTCTTCAAAAAATAGCGGTAAATAGTTTTCAATACCCGCGGGCATTAAATTACGGCTCACTTGCTGATAAACCGATTCCGCTTCTTTTGAAATCACTTCAAAGCGGCGACGGTAACGTTGTCTAAAGCCTTCAATACCCGCTGTATCGGTAGGGAACTCTTTTGCGGGCAACATGCGTATTGAATCAATTTCTTCTTTTGAGCGCTGAGAGTCCACATCAAAATAGCGGATGGTTTCTACTTCATCGTCAAATAATTCAATGCGCAAAGGCTGGGAAGATCCCGTAGGGAAAATATCTAAAATCGAGCCACGGATCGCAAACTCACCATGCTCATAAACTTGATCAACCAAGTAGTAGCCGGTGTCGGTTAGGTGCTGCCTAACCTGCTGTAAGCCGTAAATGTCACCTTTTTTAAGTAGCATGACATTGGAGGTTAAAAACGATTTTGGCGGTAACTTCACCATCAAGGTGTTCACCGGTACGATTATCACATTGTGATGTGACTGGCTCATTTTTGCCAAGGTTTCTAAGCGCTGTGAAATCAAGTCTTGATGGGGCGAGAAGCTGTCGTAAGGCAGGGTTTCTCTATCTGGGAATAAACACACATTGATGTCAGATTCTGCCAGAAGGTAACCCAGTTCAACCTCAAGCTGTAATGCGCTTGGGGTGTCATTGGTAACAACCAGACTAGTACCCGAATGCTGGGAAATTAGGCTAGAAAGCGTAATAGCTTGTGAGACGCCCCCCAGTGTTGTTAAGGTTTGAAACTGTTGGCCTTTTTTTACACTTGGCGGTGTTAGAACGCTAAAATTCTTCATTGAATATCTAACTAACTTCTTTTATAAAAGTGATAAATTTAGCCCGCAGATTGTGATCATCAAAACCAATCAGGCTTGGCTAAATTTGTATTGGCGATAGTTGATTAGCACCAGATTATGATAGCTATTATAAGCAAGCTTAAAACAATATGCAGGCAATATGTGTTATTTGGCTGCTTGTTGGCGAATTTGTTTGCGCTGCTGAAGCATTTTTTGCTGCACTGTTAAGCTGGCTTTAACCAGTTGCTCTACATCGGCATCTAAAATCTGACTAAAATCTAAGCTGACGGCATATTGTGGCTGATTTCTTTTATTATTTTGCTCTGCGTCATCATCAAAGTTAATGAGCTTGCATTGGCTCACCTGACAAAGACACAAAATGGCCACTAACTCGCTACTGATATAAATCGAGGTTTTAAAATACTCACCAATGGTCAGTGGCTTAGGGGTAATTAAACTGATGCCGCTACCACCAAAATGGCTGCCTTGGAATTTTTCACCGGTTTGGACTTCTTTTTCTAGCACATGATGCAGCACTAAATCTACTTTACGTGATTGCAGTTTAAGAAAGTCGACCACAGCTTTAGCATCGTTATCAATACTTCTTAATTGCAGTAAACAGCTTGCTTCTAACTCTTTGACTTCTGATAGTAATTTAAGCCCAACCGATTGCATCGAGCGTAAGTCTTGTTCAGACGGAATGCCTTGAGAACCTGACCAGTTTTCAAGATAAACAGCAAAGTCATGGGGCACGGTAAAATATGCATTGGATTCAGTTAACAAGGTTTGTCTCTTTATTTATCAGGCTAATACCCCTATTATCATGCCCATCTTAATGATTTAGCAAGTTTTAGCCTTTGTGTTAAATTAAACTGCTGTTTTTTATTCCAATAAACACCAAGGATGCACTTTTCTTTATGAACTTTCGTTTTTCATTATTCATGGGCTACCGCTATTGGCGGACGCGTAAAGCCAATGCTTTTGCATCTTTCATTACTTTTTTTGCGGTATCGGGCATTTTTTTAGGGGTAGCCGCGCTGATCATTGTCAGCTCAGTGATGAACGGTCTAGAAGGTCAGCTTAAACAGCGAATTTTAGGCGCAGTGCCACAACTAACCCTCATTAATGATGCAGGCTTTAGTGATTGGCAAACCCAAGCTAAGTCGTTAACAACATTGCCGCAAGTACAAGGGCTCGCACCCACGGTGACCACTCAAGCTATGGTGCAATCAAGTAAAAATATCAGCGCTGTACAAGTGTATGGTGTGTTCCCTGAGTATGAGCAAAACCTTTCAGCCATCGTTGCCAATACCTATTCCAGCGCTTTTGAGCAGCTCACTCCAGGTAGTTACAACGTGGTGCTAGGCAGCGAGCTTGCCAGAAAATTATCCATCAATGTTGGTGACAAAATCCGCATTTTAAGTGGCGATGGGGTGGTGTACTCACCATTAGGCCCCGTGCCAAGCCAGCGTAAATTTACCGTGGCAGGTTTATTTGAAATGGGCTCGCAAGTGGATGGAGTATTAGCCTATGTGCATTATCAAGATGCAAGACGGTTAATGCGTGTAAGCCCCAGTGAAATTAATGAATTACGGGTTTACTTAACCGATCCCTTCATCGCCCCTGAAATGGGCGTTACATTGACAGATAAATTAGCTCAGCAAGGCATAGCTATTGAAACCCGCGATTGGCGCGATGATTTTGGCCATTTATTTGCTGCGGTAAAAATGGAAAAAAATATGATGTCATTGATGCTCAGTTTAATCGTTGCCGTGGCGGCGTTTAATATTGTGTCGGCATTAGTGATGATGGTAATAGATAAAACCACCGATGTAGCAGTGCTAAAAACCCAAGGCTTAACGACGCAATCGGTGATGAACATCTTTATTGTTCAGGGCTCACTGAATGCCATTATTGGTTTGGCATTAGGCACCTTAGCTGGGGTCACAATTACTTTAAATTTAAATAGTATGCTTAATGTCTTGGGTATATCAGTACTTGGAGTAGGGCAAAATTTACCGGTGATCATAGCAAGTCAACAAATTATGGTCATTGTTGTTGGCACTCTTATCATGACATTACTTGCCACCATTTATCCCGCATTAACGGCTGCGCGAGTGCAACCTGCAACAGCCTTGAGATATGAATAATGAATAAACAACCAGTAGTATTAGAAGTTAACAAGGTCACTAAGCAATTTCATGACGGTGAAACCACCACCAAGGTGCTTTCGAGCGTTGATTTAACGGTTTATCAAGGTGAGCAATTGGCCATTGTCGGCACCTCTGGCTCAGGTAAAAGTACCTTACTGCATATTATGGGCACCTTAGATATCCCAACATCTGGCACCGTGAAGCTAGATGGTGAAGACCTTTATCAGCTAAGCGCAGCTAGACAAGCTGAAGTCAGAAATAAAGACTTAGGCTTTATTTATCAATTCCATCACCTATTACCTGAGTTTTCTGCGCTTGAAAATGTCGCCATGCCAGCGTTTATTCAAGGTCGAGATAAAAAGCAATCGTTAGCTGAAGCTACAGCCTTATTAGAGAGAGTTGGACTAGGGCATCGTTTAGAGCATATTCCTGCGCAGCTTTCAGGCGGCGAGCGCCAACGTGTCGCCATTGCACGGGCGCTGATTAATAAACCCAAGTTAGTATTGGCCGATGAGCCAACCGGTAACTTAGATGCCAGCAGCGGCGATAGTGTGTACGAACTGATTCGTGAGCTTGCTCAGCAACTGGGCACAGCCTTTGTAGTGGTAACCCATGATTATAAATTAGCAGCGAAAATGGATCGTCAATTAACCATGAAAGACGGCGTTTTACAGCAAGTAGCGGAAGAGAAATAATGAAGTCATTACTGCCACTGGTTATCGGTTGGCGTTTTTATCGCGCAAGACAATCTAACGGCTTTATTGGCTTTATTTCATTTGCCTCCACCGCAGGTATTGCGCTGGGTGTGGCAGTGTTAATTTTAGTGTTATCAGCCATGAATGGCTTTGAACGTGAATTAGAGCAGAGGTTATTAGGCGTTGTTGCACATGGTGAACTGCTGAGCGTTAACGAGCCATTACATGACTGGCAAGGCATTGCAGAAACGGCTAAAAGCATGCCAGAAATTGTTGCTACCGCGCCGTTTATTAAAATGCAGGGCTTGGTACAAAAGCCGGGCGGCTTTCAAGGGCTAGAGCTTAATGGTATTGAGCCAGAACTTGAAAAAGAGGTTTCAACCATTGATGAATTTATGCCAGCACAGGCGTGGGCCTCTTTAAGTACTCACTCCAACAACATTGTCGTTGGTCGCAGCTTATTAGACAAACTTGGTTTAAAGATCGGTGACACCTTATCAATGTACACCCCAGATATGGGGCAAACCAATAAGTTAACTGCGGCGAAAAGTCATCGCTTTGTGGTTGCTGGTGTGTATGACTTGGGTGGAGAAATAGAATCAACTCAAGCCTATGTGTCTTTGCCGTATCTTGCTGAAGTACTGAAACTGCCTGTGGGCTCAGTGACAGGCCTGCGCATTACGGTTAATAAAGTTTTCAGTGCGCCGCGCATTACTCGCGATTTGGGTTATGCACAAAATCAGTATTTGCATTTAAATAACTGGACTCGTTCACAAGGGCATTTATATCAAGATATTCAGCTGGTTAGAATGGTGATGTATTTGGTACTTGCACTGGTGATTGCCGTGGCTTGTTTTAATATTGTTTCTACTTTGGTGATGGCAGTGCGAGATAAAAGCGCCGAAATCGCTATTTTGATGACAATGGGATTAAAGCGTGCCCAAGTGATGGCGATATTTATTATGCAAGGTGCACTCAATGGTGCTTTAGGTTGCACTATTGGCGCTGCTATAGGCGTGACATTGGCACTTAATCTGAGTGCGTTTGCCAATGCTGTTGAGCAATTTTTTGGGATTAAATTACTAGAATCTGATATTTACTTTATCGACTTCTTGCCGTCACAGCTACAGCAACAAGATGTGTTAGTGGTTGTTGGTATGGGCTTTGTGATGAGTTTACTGGCGACTATTTATCCGGCCTATAAAGCAACCAAAATAGCGCCAGCAACGGCATTAGCAGGGCGATGAATTGACTAGGTGTTAGGTCTTGAATCACTGCCTTGAAAAGCAGAGATAAAAACGCGCTCTAGCGCGTTTTTTATTGGTTAAAATTTATTTTCAATTGCGTAACTAGGCGCTTACAACAAGCACTGACAATTGGCTATGAGAATAGGCTATGAGAATAGGCTATGACAATCGCTATTGATAACATCAATTAAAACAGCGTTCCAAACTCAGTCTAAACACATCAGTTAAACAAGCTTTTAAAGTAATGCCAAATCCCTAACGAGGTATCAGGAAACAAGTCGATACCTAAGGCAGACTTTAATAAATACAGAGCTAACAAACCAAATAACATGCTGAAAAGTATAAAACCGGTGACAGTGGTAATCATCATCACTAGCGATATTCGTTTTTCGCGGCGAGTATAGGCGCGTTTGTTTTTACCTAATAATAAGACGTAATAAAAACGCCATTTAATAAAAGGAAACTTAAAGGTGCCACGGCTATCAAGAAAGTGACCCCCCCAAGTCGATGGACCCAAGGCTTGCTTAATCGCATTGAGCTGCGCATCAGTGAAACTATCGGCAATATCTGACGGCGAACGCTTAAGCATTTTTGCAATGAGAGGATCTTGCCTAATAGACTCAGGCGAAGCCGCTGTCACTTTAGGTTGAACTTCATTGTTAATGTCAGTTTTAGCGGTTTTTTTAGCTACATCCGTATTGCTTTGTGGCATATATTTTCCATAATTATCAAACAAAATAGCAGTCATTGTATTTTGGTATCAGCCAGTTATTAGCGTAAGGTCGGCTTTATTATGACTAAGCTAAACCTGATTTTAATCTAGCATAGAATAAACCCTAGAATACGCCCCAAAAATTTATTTTTACCACGAGGAGTTTGAATGGACGAGGTAAAGCAGGTTATTAACTTTTGGTTTACTGAAATTGAGCCTGCCCAATGGTTTAAAAAAGATGTTAGCTTTGATGAATTAATTCGCACACGCTTTGGTAAGTTACATACTCAAGCCATAGCGGGGGAATTATGGTTATGGCGTCAGCATCTGCAAGGGCGCTTAGCTGAAATTATCATATTGGATCAGTTCTCCCGCAATATTTACCGTGATGATGCTCGAGCATTTAGCGCTGATCCCATGGCATTAGCCTTAGCCCAAGAGGCCATTTTACAGGGGCTTGATCAACAATTAACCGCAATCGAGCGAACTTTTTTGTATATGCCCTATATGCACAGTGAGTCGTTAAAAGTGCATCAACAAGGGTTAGCGCTATTTAAAAGTAATGGGCTTGAATCTAATTATCAATTTGAATTAAAACACTTAAAAATTATTGAACGTTTTGGCCGTTACCCCCATCGAAATGAGTTGCTTGGTCGAACATCAACCATAGAAGAATTAGCTTTTTTAGCACAGCCTGGTTCGTCTTTTTAGTTTTATGGTGTATCGACGAGTGCGAAGGTTTGTTTAAAAGACTTTAGTCACGCAGCACAAACCATAAAATTTTTTTAATAATTCTTTAGAGGATTTTCTTTTCATTATTTGTACTACCTAATCTAAATTTTAAGTTTTTGGGAATCATATTTGCCCCTAATTAGTTGAACAAGTGTGCTGGTTGAAGATACAGGGCGGATTATTCGAGAAGATAAACGCGGCGTCATTAGCGCGAGTAGTCAGGATATCCTCAATAGGCTGAACATTCCCGCAGAGAATTGGCTTAAAATCACCACTGAGTTTG
>NZ_MCTV01000064.1:0-353 GCF_002874545.1 Shewanella sp. 10N.286.52.C2 | reverse complement strand
GTTTAATCAGTCAGCTTGTTCCAGCTTTTACCCATAATTTTAATCAAAGAAATAAATTTGGCGCAAAAAAAATGGCAACCCAGTGGGCTGCCAGAAGTATTACTTTGCGGGTTTTGCTAATAATGCGCTAGCGTATTAACAATGCCCTAAATGGGGGATGATGATGAACAATGAAAACCGGGTGAAACATAATTCGGTTAGCGATAATGTCATTTAGATATTCAGTCACTGTGATGAAGAGTTTGTGAACATCGCCTTAAAAGCACATTACCTCGTTGCTACAGTTACTAAGAGTGCCTCATTTCAAAAAAGTTCATTACCGCGGTAAATTATTTTAAAATTTTTTTGGCTAG
>NZ_MCTV01000063.1:3925-22251 GCF_002874545.1 Shewanella sp. 10N.286.52.C2 | reverse complement strand
CTTTAAGTTACTATATATAAAAACTTAGCCTCTTTTAATTAAATTTTACCACTAACAATTATTTGGCTTTCTTATTATCTTCCAGACCCATGCTATCCATCCAATAATCAAAATTAATCATATTGCCGGGTAACACCACACGGTTATCTTTATCTTTTAAGCCATCAAGCTGTTTGAGGTATTGTTCACCTAACTGCAGTCTTAAGGCACTCTGACCGCCGGGTTTAGAGATCACTACCGCCAAGCGCTCAATGGATTCTGCAGTGGCTTTAGCAAGCGTTAAAATCTCTTCGCCTTTACCTTCAGCCTCATTGATACGGCGCTGCATTTCACCCTCTGAGCGGTTAATGGTTTCAGCCATCACACCTTCTGAGCGGTTAATTTTACTCTGCTTGTCACCTTCACTTTGGGCTAATAATGCACGGCGCTCACGCTCAGCATTAACCTGCATTTCCATGGCATTTTTAACGGTTTCTGGTGGGGTAATGTTTTTAATTTCATAACGATGCACTCGAATCCCCCAAATCGCGCCAGCTTCGTCCAGCACTTGTACGACCTTGGCCGAGATAATGTCGCGCTCTTCAAACGTGCGGTCTAAATCTAAGGTACCAATGACTGAACGTGTGGTGGTTTGCGCTAATTGGATCGCGGCATAACGATAATCCGTTATGCCGTAACTGGCTTTAACGGGATCGGTAATCGAGATATAAATGACGCCGTCTACTTCAACGTTAACTTCATCGCTAGAAAAACACTCTTGCGGTGGCACATCGATAGTTTCTTCTTTTAGGTCATGGATATAGGCCACTTTATCAACAAAAGGCACTAAAGCATGAAAACCGGCATCTAAGGTGCTGTGATATTTACCTAGTCGCTCAACAATGTAAGCTGACTTAGTGGGTACTAAGCGGATAGATTGGAATAATTTCAGCACAAAAATAACAAAAATCACCCCCCAAATACCCATAACAATTAAATCGGTATCAATTCCATTCAACATTAACGTGCTCCTTTTACTGGGCTGTTAGTTACGGCATGGGTCACTTGCTCCATCCCTTCAAAGAAGCCTTCTAACTTGGCCATTTCAGCAGGCACCACTGAGACTTGTGTTTCAGTTAAAATGTCACCCACTTGGCTAATAAACTGCTCTTTCAGCATCATATTCATCGCATCGTTACCACCTTGGTTAGCCAGTGCGGTGCAAATCATATCCATGCCTTCAGCTTTCGCTTTGGCAATAATGGTAATTTCTTGGCCAGAGCCAATCGCTTCATTAATGCGTTTTCGTTTTTGCCCTTCTGAGAGGTTAATGGCCTCTTGGCGCTCACCTTGAGAGATATTAATCATGGCGTCTTTTTCAGCATTGGCTAAAGTGATTTCAGCCCGTTTTCTACGCTCAGCTTCCATCTGTTTTTCAAGGGTGTGGATCACGTGTATTGATGGGGAGATATTTTTAATCTCATAGCGAAGCACTTTAATGCCCCAAGGATCTGACGCTTTGTCAATTTCACGAACAATAGACTCGTTCAAACTGTCACGCTCTGAAAAGGTTTGCGATAGGGTCAATTTACCAATTTCTGAACGCATGGTGGTTTGCGCGAGGTTAACCGCAGCTTTACGGTAATTTTCGATACCGTAACTGGCTAACTTGCCATCCATCACTTTAAGGTAGACCAAACCATCAACTTCCAGCTGGGTGTTATCTTTTGAAATACAACTTTGTGGTGGTACATCTAGTACTTCTTCACGAGTATCGTGGCGATAAGCTACCCGATCAACAAATGGCACTAAAAAGTGAAACCCTGGTTGTAATACGGTTCTAAATTTACCTAAGCGCTCAATCACATTGACCTCTCGCATCGGTACAATCAACATCAATTTATATAAGATAAAAAATATAAATAAAATGGCTATGGTTAGTTCAAACATATGTCCCCTTCCTTTTGCAAAACATGTTCAGGTAGCGTAGCCCCCTATACATGACTTAATTCCTTTACTCAGTTGGCACTCTGTGTGGTGACCAAATCAATAAAACCTAATTCTGCTATTTTGTGACTAATCTTGTTTATCAGTGAAGCTTTCGCCCATTAACTCAGTTTCTGCATATGGCTCAACCACTAAGGCAATATTATCTCGGCAAATAATTCGCACTTTAGTGCCTGCTTTTATTTCAGTGCCATCCCCTAGTGCTGACCACTCAGTACCAGAAAACAACACCCGACCGGTTTTTTCACCCGGGCCAATATCAGCTTTAACTGTGACAACTTGATTATATAAATCCATTTCCTCATCGGTATTATCCACATGCTTGTCACCACCAATCATTTTTTGGGTGATATGGCGAAAACTAAGCAATAGAACCATTGAGGTGATAAACCATAAAGTGAAGCTTTGCGCGGTGCCATCGACGATACCGGTAAATAAGGCTGCGGCCACAATGACACAGGCTGCACCTAATAAAATGACGATGCCACCGGGAACAATAATTTCCGACAACATCAGCCCTATACCGACGATTAACCAGATACTGGTTGGATTAGAAAATTCCATATACCCCCCTGTAAAAACGTTATCATATGTTCCTTTAAGCTATAAAACCCGAACTTGGATAAGGTTTTATAGAGCTGATAACTTTAAATTGATAACTACTACACAGTGGTAATAGTGGTGCTACCTCAAGCACAGGATATGGGCACTCTTTAACCCATATATTGGTCGTCAATATCACGACATATTATGTCAACAATACAGGATATTGATGATATTGCAATCATATTTCATTGCTAAAGCTTAGCAGTAACTGTATAAAAATCGGATAAATCAATAAAAAGAAGGTAATAAAAAAGGTGCCTAAGCACCTTTATATTCAATTAGTTAAATATATTAAGCTAATAGTTTTTTCGCAGCTGCAACCACAATTGCAACCGCGCTGCCTTCGGTTTTCTTCATCATGGCTTCATCAGGAATTTCTTGCTGGGTACGATTAACGATAACCCCAGCAACACACGCTGCGCGCCAGCCTTGTGTTGCACACATAGTAAATAGCGTTGCTGACTCCATTTCGTAATTCAGTACGCCCATAGCTTGCCACTCTTGCATTGAGCCCACAAAGCGGCTGGTTACACGTCCTGAGACCGTATCGTAACGTTCTTGGCCTGGGTAGAATGTATCAGATGATGCAGTGATACCCACATGAGGCTCTTTGCCTGCGTCACGACATGCTGCCACCATAGCGGTAGTACAGTCAAAGTTAGCAGCCGCTGGAAACTCAAGTGGGGCAAAGTGTAAACTGGCGCCATCTAAGCGCACTGAAGCTTGCGTGACAATAACATCACCGACATTTACATGTGGTTGAATCGCGCCAGTGGTACCAACGCGTAAGAAAGTCGTCACACCTAGTTGTGCTAACTCTTCTACTGCGATAGATGTTGATGGTCCGCCAATACCAGTTGAACATACGACAACCGCTTTACCATCAATATAAGCAAGATAGCTGGTGTATTCACGGTGACTTGCTAAAAAAGTCGCATTTTCCATTAATTCGGCGATGCGCTTAACGCGCTCAGGATCCCCTGGAACAATCGCTAAGGTTGCGCCATCAAGCATTTGCTTGGTTAATCCTAGGTGAAATACGTCGGCCATATTGAAAACCCCTTTCATATTTGAAGATATCATTCTAATTGTGACGACTGTAACCCACAAGCCACGCTATGAAGGTTAACTGGGTCACATAAATTCTGTTATTAAACATTCGAGTGATGATTAAAAATTACAAATGTAACTAACATCACTAATTTACAGCACCATAAATCAGCAAAGGCTAAATAGCCAATTTTAGTTGATTAAAAAGTTTTTGGGGCAATCAATTAATTATTGATCCCGGTCACATTACCTGCAGCCAAGTAGCGCTAATTTGTAGTTAACATTAGATAAAAGGAGTAAGTCGATGTTTCCAGAGTACCGTGAGCTAATCAGTAAACTTAAAACCTCAAATGCCCATTTCTCAAAGATTTTTGATGAACATAATCAGCTAGATGAGCAGATAAAACATCATGAGCAGCATTACAGTAGCGATAGCACCCCAGAGCTGAAAATACTAAAATCAAAGAAGCTGCATTTAAAAGAAGAAATTTTTACCATGCTGCAAAAGCAGTAATGGCTATTGCGTATTAATCGCCAATATTGGCGATCAAAAAAGGACGCTTGAAGCGTCCTTTTTGTTGGCTCATGTAAACCATCTGTTTAGCGAGAGCAGTTATTTTGCGGCGCTAAGTGCTTTGATTAAGGTTTCGTTTGAATCAAAGTTCTCGATGCTAACAACGGTTAGCTTATCTAGGGTCACCATAGTGGCCATATCTTCTTCAGTAGGCCAGTTTGCAGTTGCATCGCCTTCACGATCGAGTCCCATAGCAAACGGTAAATCCTTCATTTGGGGGATAGCCACAAAGCGAGCAATCAATGATGGCATACCGCTGATATCAGCAATATACACCAAGTTTGCAGGTTGCTGCTCAGTCGTTGTAGCTTCTAATGCCGCTTGAATGAACTCGCCACCTTTCATGCCGCGACTAAACAAAACCACTTGAGTTTGTTCATTAACCACTAGCGGTTGTTCAAATTGATCTTCTAAGGTAATTGGCTCAATTTTATCATTCACGACAAACACATTCGCTTGTGCTGAAGCCATAAAAAGTACACTAACTGCAAATAAAAGCGCTTTCATGTTATTTTCCTGAATTAAGTGATAAGCCCTTATTTGAAATGACAAATTGTTTGGGCATTTTTGCTAATAAGGTCTTAAATTAAAAATAGCCAACTCACTATACTCGAATCTGTGATTCGACTTTATTACATTGGATTAGAATCATGATGCACCTCACGGATTAATACAGACTTAATTATTCGCAATAACAGAGGCTTCAACAATAAAGTAGCGACAGCAATAAGTGTTAATTAATTGCAAAAATGACTTTATTACCATTGGAATATCACGCATTATTTCTCTGTTAATTCGTCAAAAATAAGAACATCATCATGAATGAAACAAGCTTAGATCAAGAACTGCAGCAAATACAGAATGTCTACGACCTTCTTACTGAATTTATTGTGCAATACAGCTTTCAAATTGTTGGCGCTGTCATCATCTTACTTATCGGTATCTGGATAGCGAATAAAGTATCGAACTTCGTTGTTAGTCAATTCGAAAAGCACGATATTGATGTCACCTTGGGCAATTTTGTCTCCAATCTGGTGAGGATTTGCATCATTGCGATGGTGGCGATCATTTCGCTAGGGAAACTCGGTATTAGCGTCACCCCAATGGTGGCCGCAATTGGTGCCGCATCATTAGGTGCAGGTTTAGCACTTCAGGGGATGCTGGCCAACTATGCTGCTGGGGTCACCATTATTGTTACCCGACCTTTTGTTATTGGTAACACCATTGAAATTAAAGGTGTGGCTGGAGTGGTAAAACAAATTCAGCTCGGCTTAACCATATTAACCAATGAAGAAGGCGAGTTAATCAGTATCCCTAATAAACATATTGTCGGTGAAATACTGCATAACTCTCATGAATATAAGCTAGTCGACACTCAATTTAATATTGATTATCAAACCGATCCCCAGCAAGTGATTAAATTGATTTCAGATGCTGTCATGAGCCATGGAGGCGTCAGCCAAACGCGCACTCCACAAGTGGGCATTAATGATTTCAACAGTATCGGGATGGAAATCGGTGTGCGTTATTGGGTGCCAACCAATAGCTATTTTGAAGACAAGTACCAAGCGAATTTAGCCATAATCAAAGCGCTTAAATCAGCTGATATAACCATTCCATGTCCTGTAAGAGAAATACATTTGCAGCAGTAGCTTAGCCCGTAAAATATGTCTTCAGGCGAATGCTAAAAGCTAAGTAAACAATCGTTATTTCAACGTAAAATATCTAAGTCTTCTCAGCCAGTTTATATAATAACTGGCTGAATTCAGCTTTATATTGTCACCGTTATAGTCATCAGTAAAAGTCACCATTTGCTTACTAAATGTCATCAAAACTTGACATGAGTAATTTTTAGTCACATAGTTAGGTCAAGTTTACTTTACTTAAAGACAAGCTAACTTGAAAGGAATGATTTATGAATACACCTAACTCAACAGAAAATGATTGGAAAAAGTGCAATAACGTCAACAGCAATCGTTTAGCCAAATGGACCGCTGCATGGGTCATCACACTCGCGATATCGACTTTTGGTCCAATGTTTATTTGGTCGCAACATGACATCATTACCGCCGCTGCGATTGGATTTAATTTTTTGGTCGGTATCGGGATGATTTTCGCTAATAAAAAACACCTAGCTTCCCTTGATGAACTACAACAAAAAATTCAGCTTAACGCCATGGGGCTGAGTTTAGGCGTCGGATTAATTGTGGGCATCAGTTATTCAACGCTCGACACCACAGGGCTGATTAATGCTCATGCAGAGATATCTCACTTAGTCATCATCATGAGTTTGACCTACATGGTGGGGATAATTTTAGGCAATAGGAAGTACCGATGAAAAACAGATTAAAAGTACTTCGCGCAGAACGGGACTTAACCCAAGCACAACTGGCAGAGTTACTGAGCGTTTCCAGACAGACTATTAATGCTATTGAGAAAGGAAAGTTTGATCCAAGTTTGCCATTGGCATTTAAAGCAGCGCGGCTATTTGGCTTAACCATTGAAGACATTTTTCAAGATGAGGCATAACCTGCCTCTTCGTCAGCTCAATGCCACTCAGGCCGTTAAGGTTTTATGCATAAATAGGCTGCTAGGGTCATTATCATAATCAGCAAACTTATCGCCAATGTCAAAACCAAAGCTTTGATACAATTGCCTTGCGGGTTTAAAAAAATCCATTGAGCCGGTTTCTAGGCTTAACTTCTCATAACCCTGACATTTAGCAAACGCTAGCATATGTTGCAGTAAGTGCTTAGCAACACCTTTACCGCGATGTGCATTAGCAACCCGCATCGACTTTATTTCACCGTGGCTGGCAGTTAATTGTTTAATTGCGCCGCAGCCAAGTAGCTGCTGATTTTCCCACACAGTCCAAAAGGTAATATCATCTTGGCGCAGTTTGGTTAAATCTAGCGCATGGACACTTTCTGCTGGCGACGTGGCGTACATGTCCTGCAAGTGTTCATTTAATAGTGCCGCCACCTCAACGCCAGACAAATCATCGACTCGAATATCCATGTTTGAACTCATGCTCATAAACCTTCTATTTTTAGTCTTGTTTAACCAAAAGCCATAATTCAAACACTGACTCTGAGCGCTAAATCTATTATTGACTCTGCAGTGATAGCTGCCATATTTATTAGCACAATATACATTAATGGATTGATTATATGCGCAAGACTTATTTAACTGCTAGCCCCTTAATTTGCTTGATAGCATTCACTCTCATGGGCTGTGCATCGGGGCCTGCCAGCCTGCAACAAGGACCGGACGCTGAAATAACCAAAGAAGGTTTAGTTAAAGTCGATAACTCCAGACTGGCCTTATCGTACGCAAGACCCGATGTAAATTGGCGCCAATATACCAAACTGTACTTTGAACCGACCCAAGTCACCAATGATCATCCTGAAGGTTATCGAGCGCCTCGAATTAATAAACAAACTGAAGGGCCTAATGCCACCTACGACTTACCCCAAGAGTCCCTTGATAAAATGGCGCTGCAATTTAGTAAAACCGTTAGCGATGTGTTCAATAGTGAGCAGCCCTTTGAGTTAGTCACAGAAAAAGGTCCTAACACCTTAGTGATTGAAACCGCTGTAACCGATATCCGCTTAAGCGCGCCAATTGAAAAATCCCGCAGAAGCTATAATTCCATGGGAAAAACTTATACCCAAAACTCAGGCTCAATGGTGTTATTGGCGGTACTTAAAGATGGACAAAGCGGTGAAGTGTTAGCCAAAGCGGCTGATCGCGGTGTGGGCTTTGATCAATGGCGTCAAAACACCCAAGTATTCAATTGGGGTGATGTTAAAACGGTTTATCGTCACTGGGTCAATGATTTCAAAAATGCCTTAATGACGGCGGTAGCCGAAGAATAGAGTCAATAGCAATAAGCCTTAAAAACATACTCGATAAGCTCTGTGCCAATTGTGATACCACAATTGGCACTGTTAATTACAAGCCCCGCTGCCATTCTTGGCGTAACGGAATACTGCCTTTAATCGCTTGTTCTACTTGAGCCAGTAATTGCGGCTTATCTTTGCCTAAAACGCCTTTCAGCACTAAATAGTTTGAGGCATGATCAGAACGAAAAATAGTTTTCTCCAGTGCAAGGCCCGATAACAAAGTTTGCATTTCGGTCAACAGCCCCAGTTGATCGGGCAACACAAAATCACCATCAAATGCCTGATCCATTCTCTCGGTCCCCAATGGCAATGTCACCACCAAGGTAGATAAATACTCAGGCTGAGCTTGATTCATCAACTCTGCAGATGCCTTAGCGTGCTGAATAGAAAGCGCCTTGCCCCCTAGCCCCATTAAAATCATCACTGATGACTTGATCCCGGCTTGCTTTATTTTGCTTAAAGCAGCTAAAGAGGATTCAAAGGTTTCGCCTTTTTGGATACGGGTTAACACTTCATCGTCACCACTTTCACAGCCGATATAAAGTAAAGACAAGCCTAAGGCTTTAAGCTCCGCCAACTGTTCAACGGTTTTGTTAGTTAAATTACGCGGTAAGCAATAACTACTAATGCGAGTGACACTGGGTAAATGTTTATTAATCAGCTGGCAGATTTCTTTTAAGCGCTTAAACGGCAACGTCATTGCATCACCATCAGCTAGAAATACTCTAGAGATTGGTACCCCTGAAGCGGCAGCGCTGAGAATATCTTGCTCAATAGCATCGACTTTGTGGGCGCGAAATTTTTTTTGCTCTTGGGTATACATATCGCAAAAGGAACATTGGTTCCAGCTACAACCATTGGTCACCTGCAATATCAGCGACTTCCACTCTGATGGTGGTCGATAAACCGGTTCAATATAGTGAATCATCTAAATAACCTCTAAATCCCTATCAATGACAGTTTTTGTATTAAAAATACTCGTTAAGATTGTTTTTCATTCTATTTTTTGCAATAAAACGTTTGAATTGATCATTTTGCTTGTTTATAGTCGATTAATAAAAATAATTATTCAGGCCAATTGATTTATGAATCAAGTCGCATATCAGCTCAGTGAAAGACGTGAAACCCCTCGTTCTCATGAAGAGCATTGGGAGTTGCTGACTGCAGATCAAAAAGTTGCCCTATACGATTTAAACCGCTTTGGTTACAGATTGCTTTTTGTGAGAAGCATGCCAGAAGGCCCTCTGGCTGTAATTTCTCAGCAAGATGACATCGCCATTATTGACCATGAAGGTGAGTTAAATTTACACCCTAATTTAACCTTAAGGGAATTACCTAAGCCCCATTAAACTTAGCGATTAACAAAGCTATCATCGTATAATCGATATAATTTAAAGAGTGCACTCGCACTCTTTTTTTCATTTTGCTAATCAGTTTAATGCTTAAGCAATCACTTCATTGAACACTTCAACCTTATGTGACTCAACAAGCTCAGGCATAACATTGTGGAAATAATTTTGAATGTAATCAGTCGCATTATGTTTATCAAATACTGCTCTGTCGGCAAATTTTTCCACAAAGGCCACTTTGCTATCATCATCTAAACTGATATTTAACTCGTAGCGAATACAGCCTAATTCTCGGCGAGTCGCTGGGATCAGCTTAGCAAGAGCTTCAACCAGTAAATCACGTTTACCTTCTTTAGCAACAAACTGAGCAACGCATACGATACGGGTATTATTGATGATAAAATCTGACATTATTTTTCCTTAATACTGATAATATAAATACGCTAATACAAACTAAATAAACTGTTCCTATAGCAGTCTTAAATGACTAGTTATTTTGTAAATTAAGTAGCATATCGATATGCGGTATGCCGTCTTCAAGATACATTTCTGAATTTAAGATAAAGCCCTGCTGCTGATAAAAATCGCTGAGATGTTGTTGCGCGCCTATTTGGATGCTGGTTTGCGGCCACTGAGTTTTAACAACATTAATTGAGCGCATCATTAAGTCATGTGCAATACCATGGCCACGGCCCTTTTCTGCCACAATCACTCGGCCAATACTGGCTTCATCATAACTGACACCTGCCGCTAAAATTCGCGTATACGCAATGATTTCACCTTGCTCATTAATCCCTAACAAATGCTTGGTTTGCGGTAATCGGTCTTTATCATCAAGCTCGGGATAAGGGCAGTTTTGCTCTACCACAAACACATCGACTCTGAGTTTTAATAACTCGTATAACTGATCAAGGCTAAGTTCATTAAAGCTCAGTAGTTTCCAATGCATTAACTCTTTTAACGACATGTATTATTACCATAAAATTAATAGCTATTAGAGCAGTCTAGCATGATTAAATAGGCTGATTAACCAGTGAATTTCAGACAAAAAAATACCGAGCATAAGCTCGGTATTTTTAGGTTAAATTAGCTCAATTTAGAACTTGTATTTAACACCAACTTTTAACTGCCAAGCAGACTTATTAATATCATAAGTATTGTTGTTAGCGGTTTCGATACCATCTTGACCGTAAGGTACTGAGTAAGTGTAAACACCTGTGTCAGCATCATAGCTATGGTCTACTAAGATTTTGCTACCGAATGATTGGTATTCAACTACGCCCCAATCATCATTTACTAGGTTAAGTACGTTTTTCACGTCAAAGTATAAAATACCTTTATGTTTCTCTGTGAAACCAGGTAATTCTTGCGTGAAACGGAAATCTAGCTGATGTACCCAAGGTTGATTATCAGATGCTTTACCAGCAATACCACCAGCATATTTACCTAAGCCAATTTCATCAACTGCCGCTTTAAACTCTTCATAAGTTAAACCACCTGAGTATTCTACGTTCGCATCATCTGCGCCAGTAGGAATATAAGGTAAGTAAGAATCAGAGTAAGCAAATGCACCTTGGTCACCGAAACCACGGTCATTGTGCGAACCTAGTACCCAAGTCATTGGGCGGCCTTCACGTGCTTCATAGAACATGTTAAAGCTTGAGTTATAGCCTGCAACAAATTCAACATCATAACCTAAGCTCATAGTGAAACGATGTGGCGTTTCATAATAACCTGGGCCCATTGTTGTGCCGTTACGATCTGCGCCAACCATGGTGTACTGGTAGTTTGAAGTTGCCGTTGAAGATGAACCTTGGTTACCTTCATCAACTGAGTTAAATGCATAACCAAGACGCATATTTAAACCCATGTCCCAGTTTTTAGCTAAGGTGAAGCTTAATGTCTGACTCTTACCGTCTTCTTCAGCATTGGTTAACATTAAGTCGTAACGTTCAGTGTTGCCACCGGCACCGTTATTCGCTAATGGATCCCATGTTTCATAAATAACACGGCCAGTATCATCCGTTTTCAGTTCACGACGTGCTAGATCAACCCAAGCAACATCATTTTCTTTTTGAATATATAAGAATTCACCACCAAAGAACCAATCTTGACCTAGGGCACCGAAGTCCCAAGTGCTGTCAAAACCAATGCTTGCACGCCAATCTGAAGGAAGCTCAAAGTTAGGGTCTAATGAGTTAGTGTTACCATCGCCGCCCACTAAGCCATCTTGTGCGCCGTTTGGCACATTAGCAAAATCAGGCGTGCCCCAAGAAGTATCCCAACCATCGTTGTAGCTTAATAAGCTGTTACCATCATTTGAGAAGCTGTTTGACATCCAAACTGTTGGGTAACCACCACTGAAGCGGCCTACACCACCACGTAATGTCACATCGTCAGATAATACATATGTTAAGCCAAGACGTGGTAACCAGATGTCTTTGCCATCCATGGTTTCATTGTTGGCAAAACCGTAACGCTCAACAAAGTTTTCGTTCAGTGCTGGAGAGTCTGACATGCTCATGGTTTCGTAACGCACACCATAAGTCATTTCTAGATCTTCATTAATTTCCCAAGTATCTTCAACAAATAACGCTAATGTTTCCATATTGAAACTAGCAGCGACGTCATTTGAATTTCCTGATTGAGCATTTTGGTAACGGAAACGGTCAACAATGCCATTTTCAAAATCATCAATTGAATCAAAATCCCATGAACCCATAGTATCTTGAGCGAACAGGTTAAAGACTTCCACATTGTTAAACTGGAAACCAAAACCAATGTTGTGCTCATCTAAATAATAATCACCAACAAAACGTAATTCTAGATTCTGGTTGTTTAATTCATTTGCTTGACGTGAACGCTCTGTACCAAAGTTAACATCGCCAGCGTCAGTACGAACATTTACTTGACCAATGCCAGTGCTAGTTACAGGGTTAGAGTTAGAAGTGGTATCTTTATAAGCCACTTTAATTTCAGTGGTAAAATCATCAGACCAGTAGCTGTAAACTGTACCAGCGTACGACTCTAACTTTTCTTCTTTGTTATACCAATAACTGGATAAATTAAGCGAGCTTTCATCGTCCGAAACTTTGCTAGTTCTGTTACCTACAGTATTTTGGTAAGTAAACGATGCACGATGGTCATCATTAATGTTCCAGTCAATTTTAGCTAATATTTTTTCGTCATTTTCTTCAGGAGAAGCATCATAACTACCAATATTACCTAAACCATAAACATCACTGGCAATCGCATTAATACGATCTAAATCATCGCTAGTTACATTGGAGTCATTAGCAAAGCCTGCGCCTGCTGGTCCCCATTCTGCAGCCTGAGGTGCATCATAGTTTTCGTAAGAACCAAAGAAGAATAATGTATCTTTAATTAGCGGGAAGCCAACAGTGCCACCAAAGGTTGTTTCTTCAAAGTCTTGCTTTAACTTGTCGCCAGTTTCTTGGTCTTTACCATCGCCAGCCATGCTGTCGTTAGTGGTTTCCCAAAAAACAGTACCATCTAATTCATTAGTACCTGACTTGGTTACCGCATTGACTTGCGCACCAGAGAAACCACCAGTTCTTGCTGTAAAAGGTGAGGTATTTAATGCAACGCTTTCAACCGCATCAATTGAGATTGGAGAGCGCTGAGTTGGGTAACCGTTTGAGTTAAGACCAAAATCATCATTTTGCGATACGCCATCAACAACAAAAGTGTTAAAACGTGGGTTAATACCCGCAACGCTCATTGAAACGCCATCAGTACCGACAACAGCCATAGGATTTTGGCGCAATACGTCTTTTAAATCACGGTTAATACCTGGAGAATTAGCAATGTCTTTCGCGCCAAATTCACTGTTACCACCCGCACTACGGTAATAACTCGCATTACCGACAACACCGATACGTTCAATATCTGCAGCAGATTGTAAAGTACGGTTGAAACGTAATGTTTCACCGACGTTTAAATATAAATTTTGTTCGACATCATCAGCAAATTTTTCTGAATCTACTTTGATTAGGTAAGGACCACCAACACGAAGACCACGTGCAGTGAAGTTACCATCAGCACCAACAGTTACTTCTGTCACTGTACCTGTAGGTTCATGGATGATGGTAATTGTTGCATCTGTTACTGCATTACCTTGTGGGCCAACAATCTGACCGCGGATGTTTGATGCTGTATCTGCTGCCATAGCTGGTAGAGCAACGCCCATAGCAAAGCATGTCGCTAGCGCTAAGCGACTGATTTTATTGTTTAACATTTTCAGACCCCTGAAATATTTTTATATTTATTTATGTACTAGTTAATCTAGCTTTATAAAGAAGCTTGTAGAGTAAAAACTTCAGGCGCTAGTTTATAACCAATTTGTTTCAAAATCATGTCATTCTTGAACTATTTACCAACAAAACTTAAACTGCGACCGTCAACTTCGCGCAACATCCACAACAAAGCACGCACAACAACCGCAAAGTAGGCTCTTTAGTCACAAAAAATCAATCTAAAAAGTGACGTTCATCATTCGCTGTCTAACCTCATTTAAGTGGTTTACTAGGTCCAAGCTACTTAAATGCCAATGGAATAATAATAATGAAACCTGCTGTATTGTTAATCAGTGCCACACTGGCTGTATCCGTTTTTACTAGTCAGCCAGCACAGGCATTTGGCCAATTAGGTCACCGTATTATTGGTGAAATTGCCCAAAATAATTTATCCAAAACCGCTCAAGAAAAGATTAATCAACTGACAAAAGGTGAATCACTGGCCCAGATGTCGACTTGGGCAGATGAGATCCGTTCAGACAAAAATTGGTATCACTCATCGCCTTGGCATTATGTGTCAATTGACGATGGCAAAACCTGGGACACAGTCACCCGAAACCCGAAAGGCGATATTATTGAACGTCTTGAAAAGTATGAACAAGTGCTAAAAAATGCCACGACTTCTGAACAAGAAAAATGGCAAGCTTTAGCCTTTTATGTGCATTTTGTCGGCGATATTCATCAGCCATTACACGTAGGTCACAGCCATGATCGCGGCGGTAATTCAGTTAAATTGAAGTGGTTTGGCGACGACACTAATTTGCATTCAGTGTGGGATAGCAAGCTGATTGAGCATCAAAAATTAAGCTATACCGAATACACTAAATTTATCAGTCGTATTTCAGCAAAAGATATCAGCGACTGGCAAGGCCAAAACTATTATGTGTGGGCGGATGAATCCAAAGCCTTGCGTGATGCCGCGTATGAGTTAGAAAAAAATCGTGATGATCAACCTGATTTGCGCTTCCAATATATTTTCGACCACACCCCAACTGTGGAGCTAAGAATGCAGCAAGCAGGCATTCGCTTAGCAGAAAAGTTGAATATTATTTTTAGTCAATAATATTAAAAGCGTCTTTAAAATGACTTATTTGTTGCGCTAAATTGCATTAATTTTGCAACACAAACGTAAAAAAAGAGCCACTAGTCATAGTGGCTCTTTTGTTTTTAATCTCTCACGATTAAATCATTGTTATCAACATAACCTTGCAGGGCATTTATGTCGATAATGAATCATTAACGTTCGAATTTATGGAACTTCTCGATACCGAATGATTTACCAGTATCATGACACGTTGCACAAGATTCAGCCGTGCCTTCAGTAAACCAATCAGCTGTAGTCGGTGTATTTAGCTCACCGCCATTTTGTTCCATATGGTTTTGAGCAGCTGCATCATTATGACAAGCAAAACAGTTAGCCATAATCGGGCTTGTCATTACGCCAGCAGTACCTTCGTTAAACGCTTTTGACAGCATATACTGGTTAGGAATTTCAGCTAGTGAGATACCTTCAGCGTGACAAGATACACAGTTTTCAGCGTTTAAGCTTCTTGCTGCAGCATTCGCATCATCTTCACCAGCATTACTACCAACGCCCCAATGCTTACTATGAACCATTGGGCCAAAGCCTGGGGCAGAATTACCTGAGCTGCGATCTTGTCCATTGTTATGACAAGCAACACAATCTAAACCACCTTCAGCGTAACTACCATTTTTATGGAAGTTAGTGTCGTTGTTATGACAAGTAGTACAGCTGTCAGCAGTTACTGCATGACGACGATCGTAGTCAAACTCTTCTGTACCTAGTTCAGTACCGCTCCAAGTAACATTGGTTGAGTATGAAGTGAAAGACACACCATTTTTACCATCATCATCAGACCACGTGCCATCAGCAAAAGTTAGACGAGAGCTGGCCATTAAGTTATTGGCTCCAGCATCTGAGTCAATAACCGCGAAACAAAGACTGCGAGTACCGTCTTCACGATCAACTTTCCCATAACTGCTTGCAGGACGACCAACCAAAGACTCATTATAATATCCATGCAAGTACGCACTGGTATAAACTAATGTTCCGTCATCATACAAATCTTTTATAATTTGCTTAACTGGTGTTTCACCGGTAGTAAACAACTCTAAATCAGTACAGAAACCTTCAGTCTCTTCACTTACAATTTCACCGTAGCGATCGTAAATGGTGAAATCAACTTCTTCATAGTAAGGCACCGATAACGTAGTGAAGTAGCCTTCACGAATGGTTTGACGCTCATCGATTCCAATTTTTTCTGATTTAACATGGAATTCACGGGCATCAAAATCACTATTAGCTGATAATAAAGCCGCTGACTCTGACATATCAGTCGAGTGACAATCGCTACAACCGTTACCAGCAAGACTTGTGTTCATCACAGGCTCTGCATGGCAGGTATAACAATTAGTTACAGCGAAGTCTTTTTCAAAACCTAATACTTCTTCGCCATCTTTAGTTCGAGTCACATGATTGATATGACCAATTTTTTGCATCGTGTTACGAGCATAACCACCGTCATCACGTGGTACATTGTTGTGACAGACCATACATGCACCTAGAAGGTCTGAATTACCTTCTAAATCAATAGCTGTATAGTTAGCAGGGTGTCCATGATAGACAGGTGAAGTAGCAAAATCGACATGACAAGACTGACAAGTTTCAGTCGTTGTCGTGTGAGTGTTTTCAGGCTTGCTTACAACGATATAACGAGACTTAGCAATTGCATCACTTCCACCAACCGCTAGACGTACAATACCTTCAGTGCCCGCTTCAACATTTGGCATTGGCGCGATAAACTCATAGTTACCGTTTTCTAACAAGGTTAAACTAGCGCCTTCAGTTGATTCGCTTGCACTACCACCAACGATAGTACCTTCAAAATCATCGCGACTACGTGCAATGCCGTTTTCAGTCATCGCTGCAAGCTCAGCACTGGCTTTTTCTAAACCAATAATAGCTAGATCATCTTCATTAGTGACTTGGAATTCAAAAGTAACTTGTCCATCCTCAATCATATGGTTGATCATCTCAACATTGGTGACTTCTGATGTTTCTACTACTGGTGGGTTACTTGGTTCACCAGGTTCACCTGGCGCGCCATCTTGACCGTCTTTGCCATCACTACCACAACCCGCAATCCCCATTGCTGCTGCGATAACGAATGCTAATTTGCGTTTCGTTAAATGTTTCATCATCACTCCTAGTAGCTTATTACTACTTATTAGGTATAAACCGACCTTGAATATAATCTTTTCTACAAAGTCGAAGGGTGATAACCGTCACACGCAATGCCGTAAAAAATATTAAAATAACTCTTTATGATAATTATTTGATCCAGATCTTATTAAACACTTCCTTATATAATAACCAGCTTATTTAACAAACAATTAAATACCTGTTTTTAATAACGTTTGCATCAAAATGTATCTAGCTCGTAATTTTATGAGTGCTAAAAATGTTAAATTATTAATTATTTTCTTCTTATATATCGACTAGATTTGACCATTAAACCGATATAAATAGCGCTTTAAGATGTTCTTACGGCCAAGCCCTCTATAAATGGCAATAACTCACATTAAAAAGGCCCTTCAAGGGCCTTTGTGGTTTATAAGGGACAATCAAAGCTTATGAACAGCAATCTCGTTTTATGTTCATTTTAGGCAGTTTATCCCAAACGACTTTTGCCATTAGTACCGCTAACACAATGCCAGAACTTAGCACTAACCAGTGAGGGAGTAATTCATGGTGTTCACCAATTTGCGGCATCACTACAAAGCCAAACTCAGCCACAAGATAGTTAACCAATATCCCTGCAACCAAAGCCACACCTAATACCCCGCCCAGGTAACCAAACAAGGCGCGTTTACCTAACTCTTTCGCTACCACACCTAATGTGGCGATATTAGTCGCAGGCCCTGCCATCATGAATACCAGAACTGCCCCCGGTGATACCCCTGCTAACAACAAGCCTGCCGCTATCGGTGTTGATGCTGTGGCGCAGATATACATAGGCACTGAAATTAACACCATGACTAGCATAGCGAGAATGCCATCACCCCATTTTGCTAAAAAGTCAGTCGGCACATAGGTTTGTACTAACGCAGCAAAGAATAATCCGACTAATAACCACAACGTCGTATCTCGCACTAAATCGGTTGCGGCATACTTAAGTCCAGTGAAGATACGAGACAGAATAGTTTCTTGTTTAAGCTCGGTCGCCATGTCTTGGGTTGATGCACAGCAGCTTTCTTCACTGGCAGCAGACGTTGTCTCACTTGAACAACATCCACTTTTCTCTTCTTTAGCGGCCTCTGACTTGCTTGAACAGCAACTTGTAGCCTCAGCCTTAACGGATTCAGACTTGCTCGCACAACAACTCGACACCTCAGCCTTAACGGATTCAGATTTACTCGCACAACAACTCGCTGCCTCAGCCTTAACGGATTCAGACTTGCTCGAGCAACAACTCGCTGCCTCAGCCTTAACGGATTCAGATTTACTCGCACAACAACT
>NZ_MCTV01000063.1:0-3113 GCF_002874545.1 Shewanella sp. 10N.286.52.C2 | reverse complement strand
TCAGCCTTAACGGATTCAGATTTACTCGCACAACAACTACTGGCTTTAGCGACTGGCACTGATTTTACAACAGCGGCACTCATTGGCTGCATCACTGATGCATTAGCAGCAGGCTTCATCGTCATCGCTGTTGTAGTTGCGGTATTAGTTGCTGCATTAGTAGCAGCATCGTCTTTAACTTCGCTGACGACCTTACCATCGTCATCATCACGACCGACTAATAAACCCGCCACAATGGCGCTGGTGATCGCCGCTATCGGACGCACAATGGCCATAAATGGCCCTAACAACACATAAGATACCGTAACCGAATCCACCCCAGTTTCAGGCGTTGATACTAAAAATGAGGTTGTAGCCGCTTTTGATGCGCCAGAGCGACGCAAACCCACTGCAGCAGGAATAACCCCGCATGAGCATAAAGGTAATGGTGCACCAATCACGGCTGCTTTAACCACGGTTTTTAACCCATGGCCGCCAAGCTGCTTTTGCATCCACGCCATAGGCACAAACACTTTCAACAACCCCGCCAACACTAAGCCTAATAATAGCCACGGAGCGGACTCTAAAAATAACTCTAAAAAATTGCTTAATAACATAATATGCTCCTAACCTTGAGGCTGCTTTGCTGTATGACGTTGCTGCTCAGCTTTTGGATTTAATTCTTTATCTGTTGACTCTAATGCTTCTAAAATTGAGCAATGTTCAGCGCTTTCAGGGCCGCCGCAACAGGCCGCTGATAATTTGCCCAATGAGTTAGCAAAATTGGCGAGCTCGGCCATCTTGTCTTGTACTTGTTTAAGCTTTGAGTCCACCAGCCCTTTTACATCGGCACATGCCCAGTTGGATTTATCTAATTCAATGGATAACAACTCGGCAATGTCATTCAAACTAAAGCCCACCGCTTTGGCGCGAATAATAAAACCTAACTTGGCAGTATCATCCTCATTATAAAGTCGATAGCCCGCATCAGAGCGGCTAGAGGGCGCTAATAAACCGTGTTTTTCATAAAACCGCAGCGTGTCAGCTTTAACATTAAACAGCGCCGCGACTTCACCTATTCGATACATAAATTCACCATGAGTAAGATAAACATTCTGATGCAATACACAGATAATCATTACGAGTATAAGTATTACTATAAACCTTAGAGTTAAATCCAAGGTCAAGGCTTTTATAGAATAAAATTTTGTGAGTAACTTTGTTCTTATTTCAATATTGTGAAATCGCGCAGAAAAAACACCCTATATGGTGCTTTTGCGATAAAATGCGCGCGCCCTGTCTATAGGCAGCAACCCCCTAACAAGTAAAAACATTAAGGGAATTTTGCAAAGCAGAGCCATGTCGATGTCTGCTCTGTTTTGCCAAACTTCCTTAAAATAAATAGTGGACACTGTACCTACATGAATACTGTCAGACCTATTCGTCGCGCACTGCTAAGTGTATCTGATAAAACTGGAATGCTTGAGTTTGCTAAAGCACTTCACGAGCAAGGCGTAGAACTACTTTCTACAGGCGGAACAGCCAAATTACTTGCTGACAATAATATTCCTGTCACTGAAGTATCTGACTATACCGGTCACCCTGAAATCATGGATGGTCGTGTTAAAACATTGCATCCAAAAGTACACGGCGGCATCTTAGCCCGTCGCGGTATTGATGAAATCGTAATGGAACAAAATGCCATTAAACCCATCGATTTAGTTGCGGTTAACCTTTACCCATTTGCTTCTACTGTGGCAAAAGAAGGTTGTACGTTAGCTGACGCCGTTGAGAACATCGATATCGGTGGCCCGACCATGGTACGTTCTACTGCGAAAAACCATAAAGACACCACTATTGTTGTTAACGCCAGTGACTACGATCGCGTGATTACAGAGATGCAAGCAAACAACGGCAGCACCACCTTAGAAACACGTTTTGATTTAGCCATTGCCGCATTCGAACACACTGCCGCTTACGACGGTATGATTGCTAACTACTTCGGCACTATGGTGCCTGCACACAGTAAAGATGAGTGCCACGAAGATTCTAGCTTCCCACGCACGTTCAATACTCAGCTGATCAAAAAACAAGATTTACGCTACGGCGAAAACAGCCATCAAAAAGCGGCTTTCTATGTTGATAGCAACATTGATGAAGCATCGGTTGCAAGTGCAACACAATTGCAAGGTAAAGCCCTGTCATACAACAACATTGCAGATACTGATGCTGCGCTAGAGTGTGTGAAAGAGTTTGAAGGCCCAGCTTGTGTCATCGTAAAACATGCTAACCCTTGTGGTGTGGCCCTAGGTAACACGATCCTTGAAGCTTACGATCGCGCATTCAAAACTGACCCAACATCAGCTTTTGGTGGCATCATCGCCTTTAACCAAGAATTAGATGCTGACACCGCGAAAGCCATTGTTGATCGTCAATTTGTTGAAGTGATCATTGCCCCTAAAGTTAGTGCGGCAGCACGCGACATCGTTGCCGCTAAAGCCAACGTGCGATTACTCGAATGTGGTCAGTGGAATACTAAAACCACTACTCAAGATTTCAAACGTGTTAACGGCGGCTTATTAGTTCAAGACCGCGACCAAGGCATGGTTGATGTGGCTGACGTTAAAGTGGTATCAAAAGTGCAACCAACCGCCGAGCAGCTAACTGACTTAATGTTCTGCTGGAAAGTGGCTAAGTTCGTTAAATCTAACGCGATTGTTTACGCAAAAGATGGCATGACTATCGGCGTCGGCGCAGGCCAAATGAGCCGCGTTTACTCAGCAAAAGTTGCTGGCATTAAAGCGGCAGACGAAGGTTTAGTGGTTGAAGGGTCAGTGATGGCATCAGATGCCTTCTTCCCATTCCGTGACGGTATCGATGCAGCAGCTGCGGCTGGTATCAGCTGCATCATTCAGCCAGGCGGTTCAATCCGTGATGAAGAAATCATTGCAGCGGCAGATGAGCACGGCATTGCCATGGTATTTACTGGCATGCGTCACTTCCGTCACTAAAACGCCAACACCAATGACTTAACTTAAGTCATTGGTGTTTTATAATTTAGTTTTTAAGCATATTAGAGCAAGCCATTGTTTCAAGTTCAATGAAAACACGCGGAGCTTATAAGCATAAGTGAG
>NZ_MCTV01000062.1:1146-6503 GCF_002874545.1 Shewanella sp. 10N.286.52.C2 | reverse complement strand
GAACCCGCAACCGGTGCATCATTAATATCAGTTACTGTAATATCGATATTAGCGCCAACGGTTTCTTTTCCATCAGTGACCGAGAAGCTAAGTTCAACTTGACCATTAAAGTTCTCATTTGGCGCAAAACTATATGTTCCATCGCCATTATCAGTGAATACACCTTCGGTACCACTGTATTCAACACCACTAACGGATAAGTCGTCTCCATCGATGTCTGTTGCGCCCGTGAGCAATTGCTCATCAGTGAAGATTAAGGTTCCATCTTCTTCGACAGTGTAAGCTTGATCTTCCACTCCTACTGTTGTGTCATTTATAGGGTTAATAGTCAGATCAATGTTGGCTTGAACTGTGGTTCCACCGTCATAGACATCAAAGCTTATATCCATTTCACCATGGAAGTTTGCATCAGGAGTCAGGGTAAATGAACCATCGTCGTTTTCTGTGATAGTAACGTTGTTACCGCCAGTTAGATTTCCAGCAGTTAAGTCATCACCGTCTACATCACTGGCATTGGCTAACAATTGCTCTTGAGACAGGGTAATACTGCCGTCTTCATCAACACTGTAAGCCAGATCACCCGAAACGGGTGCATCATTCACCGCAATGACTTCAATGCCTGCTGTGGTTTGCGCCACTGCCCCATCATCATCGATGATGGTGACATCCAGGCTGATATCACCGTTGAAGTTCTCATTTGGCGAGAAGGTCACTGAGCCATCTTGGTTTTGAACCAGGATACCGTCGGTGCCAGAGTAAGTCACACTATCTAGGCTGACGGTGCCATCCACATCGCTTGAGTTCGCTAATAGCTGCTCAGCGCTAATGGTGATTTGGCCGTCTTCGTTGACTGTGTATGAGGTTGAACCCGCTACCGGTGCATCGTTGACATCCGTAACCGCGATATCGATGTTAGCTGGGGTCACAACGGTGCCATCGCTGACACCAAACTCTAGTTGCACATCACCATTGAAGTTTTCATTTGGCGCAAAGCTATGGGTACCATCACCGTTGTCGGTAAGCACACCGTCAGTGCCGGTGTAACTCACATCGGCGATAGTTAAATTATCACCTTCAATGTCGGTGGCACCAACAAGCAGTTGCTCATCGGTAATGATGATCACGCCGTCTTCGTTCATGCTAAAGCTTTGATCTTGCGCTAGAGCAGCATCATTAACAGGGTTAACACTTAGATTTAATTCAGTGGAGACGATTTGATCGCCATCACTGACATCAAAGCTAAACGATACTTCACCGTTGAAGTCCGCATCAGGGATAACTGTGTATGTTCCATCACCATTGTCGACCAATGTGACATTGTCATCATCAGAGCTGACATTAACGGCAACTAAATCATCACCATCAAGATCGGTCGCATTCGCTAATAAATCAGCTTGAGTAATAGTGATTGAGCCATCTTCATCAACCTGTGCGGTAACTGCATCAGAATCAGGTGCATGGTCAACTTCAAAGTTTATCGTTTGAACAGTACTAGATTGATCGTCATTTGACAGTTCAGTGGCTGTTGCGATGATCTCTAACGATGCTGAACCGGTGTAATCCTCAGGGAAGGTAACTGCAAGGTTTTGATCCAACACAGTGGTTGGGATAACAACGCTGCCATCTTCACCAACAACAATTTCACCTTGGAAAATTTGGCTATTTGTTTCACCAACATCAATGGTAAATGTGAAGTCATCAAAATCTTGATCTCCGCCGCCAAAGAGATCTTCAACACCGTAAACAATATCGCCATCTTCATTCAGTGTGGTTCTCGTATGCTCTATGCCATCTTCGTTAAGATTGCTATTGCTGCCACCATGGAAAATCGCATCACCAAATTGACTTAAAATCGGCGTTTCGACGCCATCTTCACTAATGTGAACCAATTGCGGGTCGACTGAGTCGATAGTCGCAGGGTTACCATCGGCATCGCGGAACTCAAATGTACCGTCCTGCATATTCTCAAAGTCATTACGATTGAAACCATTTGGGATCACAAATAGATTGAAGCTTTCACCCGCCTCGACATCAAACGTGAAGGATGATTCACCTGGGATTAATTCACCGCCAGAGCCCACTTCAGAAGCATTTTCAAAACCAATTTGTACCCCTGTAATATTACCTTCTTCATCAACGGTATAGTAACCCGCCGTATTTTGATATCCGGCAGTTTCGCCCTGGAACGTCACGGTAATATCGGTATTGTCGTAACTGGTAATACCGCTGCTTTGTTCGTCAAACAGCGCTTCGCCGTCATAGGTCAGTACTGAACCTTCTGGTAAACCATTTACTTCAACCGTAAGGGTTTCAGAAAGGTCTTGATCCACTAGACTTGCATCAATATTAAGTTGCGTGGTTGAACCGGGCTCTACCACAATCACTTCATCAGTGACGACATCGCCATCACCGGTTGTTACTGTTAAGTCAGGAGCATCAGCAACGGCTTCGATGGCAACACCAATACTTTGTGATACCTCATCTGTGCCATCTGACACACTAAAATCGACCTCAATATTGCCACTAAAATGTTCATTCGGAGTGAAGCTGTAAGTACCGTCGCCATTATTCGTCAATGTACCTTCATCTGCGCTGTAAGATACATCAGTAATACTAAGCTCATCACCTTCGATATCTGTCGCTTGTGCCAATAATTGCTCTTCTGTGAAGATTAATGTTCCATCTTCTTGAATTGCAAAATTAAGCGGCTGCACTTCAGGCGCGTCATTAATTGGATTAACTGTCAGAGTCAGCTCTGTAGGTGTGTCAGTTTCACCGTCCGAAACATCATAACTAAAGACAATATCGCCATTAAAATCAGCAGAAGGCGTAACGCTAAAGGTACCGTCGCCATTATCGACAACGGTCGCATTTGGATCGTTAGTTTGTAAACCATCGGCTCTTAAGAAATCACCATCTTGATCTGATGCATTTTCAAGTAGCATTTCTTGAGTAACTAAAATTGTGCCATCTTCGTCTACAGAAGCAACAATAGGCCCAGCTTCAGGGACATCATTTACAAACTCAACATTAAGACTAATATCGGCCGAAACCACATCAGTGCCGTCACTGACATCAAAGCTCAAGCTGGCGGTACCGCTGTATTCCGCTTGTGGGGTTAGCGTATAAGTCCCATCGCCATTATCAATGACTTCAACGTTTGGATCTTGCGATGTGACATTAACAACAGATAACTCATCGCCTTCTATATCCGTTGCTTGAGCCAGTAACTGCTCGGTAGTAACCGTTATAGCTTCATCTTCCATGGTATTAAATGAAAGATCAGGAACATCTGGAGCATCATTAACTGGCGTAACCGTTAGATCTAATTCAGTGGCAACCGTTTCAATACCATCAGTCACATCGTATGTAAATTGGATGTCACCATTGAAATCTTCACTTGGGGTGATCGTAAAGCTGCCATTGTCATTTTGTACGACAGTCGCATTTTCATCGTTGGTAACAAGATTGGTTGCGGCCAGAGAATCACCATCGACATCACTGGCATTGGCGAGTAATTCTTCTTGAGATAGGGTAATACTGCCGTCTTCATCCACAGTTACCGCAACTGGGCCAGAGACTTCAGGGCCTTCGTTGTATTCTTCAACGGTAATATTTAATGAACTAGGAGCAGATGCTTGGCCATCACTAACCTCGAATGACAAAGACACATTGCCGGTAAATCCTTCTGCTGGCGTGAAGCTAAAGGTATTGTCACCGTTGTCGACCAAAGTACCATCCAGCTGATTGGTCAGCACTAAATCTTCAATATGAAGAATATCGCCATCAACATCACTTGCACCTGACAATAAGCTAGATGCATTAATGGTCATGGTGCCATCATTGAGCATTTGTAAATCTAATGGCGCCCCTGCAACAGGGACATCATTAACAGGGATAACAGTTAAATCAATATTATTGGTTGTAACATCTTGACCATCACTAATGCCATAACTTAAGTCGACGTCACCATTGAAATTTTCGTTGGGAACAAAGGTGTAACTACCATCGTCATTGGTAATTAACTCACCGGCATTACCGCTGTAACTCACATCTTGAATAGATAAATCATCACCTTCAATGTCAGATGCATTCGCAAGTAAATCAGCATCAGTGAAGCTAATAGAGTTGTCTTCTTCAGTGCTAAGGACTATTGGTCCAGATGCAATTGGTGCATCATTGACCTCAGCAAAGTTGATATGGATAGTATTGTCATCAACTAACTCACCATCAGTCACTTGATAAGTTAGGTCAATATCCCCCGAGAAATTCTCATCTGGGGTAAGGGTCCAAGTGCCATCACCATTGTCGGTTAGCGTTGCATTCTCATCGTTTAACTCAAGATTAATGATATCGAGATTTTCACTATCAATATCAGAAGCTTGTGCAAGCAACTGCTCCTCGGTTATCACAATAGAAGCAAAACCATCTGCCCCTTCTGAACTTGTCACAACAGGAAGCTCTGCAGATAAATCGATATCTTGATCACCAGCGTGAAGGTTCAGCTCAATTGTTTCTGTTACTTCAGTGCCATCTACGGCAATCGATGTAAAGACCACATCATCAGGTAACGTCTGCGATACAGACATATTCTGCACCACATAAGTGCCGTTACCTTCAATTGTGCCTAACTCAAATCGTGCTACGGGTTCATCCGTGGTAAGGGTATACGTATGCTCGAAACTACTATTATCATCTTTATGATAAGTTTGTGAGTCGATGAGGTTACCATCGGCATCAAAAGCCCTAATTTCTACTTCAGTGAAGTTTTTAGATCCTTCAACAAACCAACCACCTAAGCCATCTAGTTCGAAGCTGATTTCATTAATATCTTGACCTTCAACATTAATAACTAGCTGCTCATCACCACTTAAACCTTGTCTATCGGTATCGCCAATACCATGGCCAATATGAGTATTACCATTCCAAGCGCCTAACGGCCCATCTGTACTCTGGGTGGTAACTACTAAGTCGCCATCAGTAAATTCACGGGTATGTGAATCTATTTCTGTGCCCCAATCATCAACTGTCGCATTATCATCGAAGGTACCGATTTGACTAGTATGAGTAGAATCAGTAACTGCGGTTTCATCAGCAACAAAGCGTACTTCAGTATCAGGCGCGAATTCTTGTCCTACCTCTAACGTCACCCATTCATCATTGATATTGGCTTGTACAATACCAAACTCAGGTTGTGCATCGAGGCGAATAGCAGGCTCTTCACGAAGACTAACGCCAACGGTTTGATCTTCTTCTGCTTGAATATAAATATCGGCACCCGCAATCGGTGCATCGTTGACTGGGTTAACGGTTAAATCAACACCTGTCGCCACTGTAGTGGTGCCATCAGAGACATC
>NZ_MCTV01000062.1:0-395 GCF_002874545.1 Shewanella sp. 10N.286.52.C2 | reverse complement strand
TCTAAGTCGCCATTAAAGTCCGCATCTGGGGTAATGGTAAAGCTGCCATCGGGGTTAGCCACAACTGTTGCGTTACCAGCAACGCTAAGCCCTTCAGCGGTTAAATCATCACCGTCTACATCAGATGCATTGGCAAGTAATTGTTCTTGGCTGAGAGTAATGGTGCCATCTTCATCGACATTGTAAGCGATATTACCATCAACTACAGGTGCGTCATTAACCGCCAGTGTAGTAATGCCTGCGGTGGTTTCAGCAGTGGCGCCGTCATCATCGATAACCACCACATCAAGACTGATTTCGCCGTTGAAGTTCTCATTTGGCGAGAAGGTCACTGAGCCATCTTGGTTTTGCACTAATATACCGTCGGTACCAGAGTATGACACTGAGTCTAGGCT
>NZ_MCTV01000061.1:0-373 GCF_002874545.1 Shewanella sp. 10N.286.52.C2 | reverse complement strand
GGCTTTTTTCGTATTGGGGGGAAAACAACAATACCTAATGCTGATAATTTGAGTTATTAGCTGCAACATATCAGCGTGAGCGGTGAGTGTGGACGAATGCCCATGTGAAAGTAGGTCATCGCCAAGCGCCTAATATCTCTCGTAAGAGAGTCGATAAAGCCCTGACTTAACAGTCAGGGCTTTTTTCGTATTGGGGCAAAAAGAATAAATCCTAACGCTGATAACTTGAGTCATTAGCTGCAACATATCAGCGTGAGCGGTGAGTGTGGACGAATGCCCATGTGAAAGTAGGTCATCGCCAAGCGCCTAATATCTCTCGTAAGAGAGTCGATAAAGCCCTGACTTAACAGTCAGGGCTTTTTTCGTATTGGGG
>NZ_MCTV01000060.1:0-14257 GCF_002874545.1 Shewanella sp. 10N.286.52.C2 | reverse complement strand
GCCAACTAGAATGGGTGGCCATGTTAATTGTTATTCGCACAATGTTTTTAAATTATAATCATGTACCAACTCAATCTATGAATCCTAATTTGCATGAAGGAGATGTTATTTTAGTTAACAAGGTTGCTTACAACTTTAAGCTTCCATTTGCTGAAACTGGGCTTTTAAATTTTGGTTCTCCAGAGCGAGGGGATATTGTTACATTTGATTATAATGGTGTTAACTATGTCAAGAGGATTATGGCTGTCGGTGGTGACACATTTAAAATGACAGATAATAGATTTTATATCAATGGTAAAAAATTACCGTTAAACCACACCAGAAATGAATCTGTTGACCTTAATGAGTTTAAGACTCAAGAAGAGTATACATATAAAGCCTATAGAGAAGAAAACTTCTCAGGGCTACAGTATGATGTTATTTATGCAGAAGGCTTTAAGGAAGATTATATTAAAAATATGATTGTAAGTAGTAAGGTTTATGTTGTTCCTGAAGATACGTATTTTATGATAGGCGACAATAGAAACATGAGTGGTGATAGTCGGTATATTGGAGCCATTCATATGGATAAAATCACAGGCAAAGTTGTTAAAATAGCATTTAACTATCAACAGATTTTTACTGATGTAAAGATGCGGTTTTGGGAAGACACTGAGTAGGTTGATTTTCGCAGATTTGGAAAGCAGAATGCCTGGTAATCTTATGCTATACCCACTGTTCTAGGGGGAACCTATCCCCTCCAACCATTTTTTCAACGGTATCGGTTCCCGTTAGTCATGCCTTAAGTACACAACTGCCAATGGAGTAGTAAAATGTTGCGTCTTCAATACTGACAAACGTGCTTCATGGTCTGCCAATAGCAACCTCAATCAAGCAGTGACGAAATAGCACATTAATAACTCACCAGGGTTGTTGTAAACGATGAAGTAATGGCTCAGTCCAACCAATGTAAGCCAGAAAAGGCCAAGGATGAACTTAAACCGAATGGGTGTTTCACCATTAAGCGGCGCAGTTAGACTGTTAAGCCCGTATATCTGGCAGAACAACCGCTTTAAGCGGTACATGAGTGACATCAATAACAACAGCAAGTGTGAATAGTTTAGCAGAAAACCAAGGTCAAAAGCCTTCGGTAGGCAGGCTATTGTCTTGACTCACCGGGAGCGTCCATCATATATAACTATGTTATTTTTAGGCATAAAAGGTACTTGTACTGCACTTATGTTGACGACAAAAAGCTGTGTTCGTCAAGCCACTAGCGAATTGCTGTTTTATCAAAGCAGTCCAATCTTCATGAGAACGTCTAGCCATATTAACTCCTGATGTATAGTCAGGAGTTAAAATAAGGGATCAGTGAAAGCAGTTGAAGATGTACTTATCCGGACGGTTACTAGCTTGCGATAAAAGAAGCCAGTAAAAAATGGACGATGTCCATTCGAAACTGGCGTTCAGCCATGAACCGATTTATTATTGAGTTCGAAGATAGGCTTGAAAAGCATATTAACTAAACTGCAGTTACACAGAGTCTGTTACAACCTCGTAACAAAAACAAACAATGTATCAGTTTACATTAGCTTTAATTTCGTTTTGCTCTCGTTTCATATCTTCCCCCGAGCCTTCAGAAGAACGATTATGCTTTGTCTTATCTGTAGAAACATGCGTATCAGATATCTTTTCACCTCCTGAGTTACCGTGATTCTTTCCAGGAATTTGTAGCAGATGATATAAGTCATCGCTTGTACGCTTTAGAATTACTGATAACTCAACAAGAATTTTTGCAGCTTCACCTTGGTCTTGATCTTCTCCGTGAATAAAGAAAACAGAATCAGATATTTCCTTTGCAAGTTTTGTATCCATATTACTATCTGTCTTATCTACTCCTTTCTTGCCCAACTTATCCAAATAAGTGAAAAATAGGTCATCATCAATTTGTGACCCTAGCATTAATGCGATAAACAAGAACCCAGTGTTATTAGTCAGTGACTTTCCGACTTTGGTACCTGCTATCAAACTACCTAATAATAACCATGCAGCGTGTGAAGGTGTAAAGCCTTCTCCTGCCTCCTCGTTATCGTTGTTCTTAATTTCCAGCAATAATTTTGAAAGGTACTCTTTTCGGTCTAAAATTAATGTATGTGAGCGAATAAAGTGCAATCCATCGCCAAAATTATTTTGTGTATCCATATACTCTTTGAAAAAATCATAGCGTTCTGAATCTTTTATAATGATGTCATTAAGATTTTTGCAAATGTTTTTTCTTTTAGTAGAATCAGAAAGAAAATATTCGCCAATCATAGAGGTGGAAACTTTCTCACACTTAACTGGTGGGCAAGCAATGCTGACATAAGTTTTATCCATTGCAACTTCTTCAATTGATTTTATTAACTTTAGCAAATCTGACTCTAAACGAACATAAAACTCCACTAATAAGTCGTCAGCTTTATCAAATTTATATTCTTCGTGACCATTATATAACTTCAATTTTTCTTGGAATTTTTCTCTTTCTTTTTCACTTAATAATACTTTTTCATTTGACTGTAAAAAAGAAATAAAACTAGTACAGGTACGTTTTGCTTCTAGCACATTTATTGTCAACTCCGAGTTTAATGTAGAAACACGGTCGGCCTCTTTTTGATAGATCTCCTTAGTTTTTTTCCTACTATCTTCTTGTTGTAATGTGGTTGCAACTTTTGCAATTTTAATAGCGACCCAAGCCCCTGCAAACCCAATAGCAATGCTGCCTATTGCATCTATATAGGCTGATGCTTCCTGCTTAGTATCTTTTGGATTTGTTAATAATGATATTAATGATATTTCACCATTATGTATCCAAGCAAAAACAGCTACTAACGAAAAAATCAGAAATATCGTGATTATCAGTAACTCAAAAGCACTCTCATTATTTTTTATTAAAGACATAATGTTCTCCGGTTAATCCGTTAATCCGTTAATCCGTTAATTCACTTTGCAACATCTTTTGAGTAATTGAAGCCACTTGTTTAGCTATTTCATCTAATTGCTTTCCATTCAGCTGTTCCATATTGTCAGCATGAGCAGCAATTCTTTCAGTAAGCGCCTCTAAGACAATGTCCTTTTTGGCTTTTGGTACAAATAGATCTTGGGAAAAAGAGTCAACGCTTTTGCTATCATCCATGACACCATCAGTAAATTTTAAATGAAACTCATCTACAATCATTCTCAAAACACTAACGCCACGTAACACTTGCTCTTTTGAAAAACTATTCTCATCATTTAAAAATTGACGAACTTCATACCGAATCTCGCCATCATTCACGTCATACCACATGGTTATAAATTTGCGCGTTGAGGTCATGTGTAAACTTAATAGTCCAAGCTTTGCTTGACGTAATATAACTTTCTTTTGATCTATTTCTTGTTTAAGATTATTAAGTAAGTTGTATAAAAATGGCGTGTAGAATATTACTTCCTTTCTGTCATGACTAATCACTAGAAGAAAACCATCATCATCATCATCATCTTTATATTTATCAGTCTTAAAGCCAATTTGCACTATTCTGCCAGGCTCAGTCTCCTTGAAATTCCACTCCTGCTCCTTCAGTGTTGATTTAACAACCTCGATCACACTCTTGTCTTTAACATTGCTACTTTGATTTGGTGTACTCCCGGCTAATGTTTTTTGAGGTTCGTCACTCTGCTCTAGTTTAAGTTTAACATCTTCAATAGCCACAACAACATCCTGCAAAATCTCGTCGCTTTTCTCCAAAACATTAACCATACTTTCTTCAATCTCAGTCTGATCAAGCAGCCAAGAAACATGTGCAAACTTGTCTATACCGATCGTAAAATCATCCTGTTTTAAAGGTAGAATTTTATTAAGTAGTGTCTTTAATTCATCATCAATTGCATAGACATCACCTTTGTCGTCACAGTATACAACCGTACACTCTAAGGCTTCATCTCTACCTAATATTATAAAATATTTGTGTCCTTGATATGAAAAATTTAAATGCCTCTCTTCACTCTCTTTAAACAAAGCCTCATTATCGGTATGTTTAAGCACAATGTTCTTTATATTACTTAAAATTTCATTCATGATTTTTCCTATTATAATTTTAGTTGACTTATGACTTTGCCACTTAACGTCTAGTCCATTAAGTTTCGTTGTTGTTCTAATCGAACAATTATTTAACTAATTGCAAAATAATCTTTCTATCTCATTACCCAAAAGAGACTCTTTATCAAGTAAGGCTTCAGCCACCAACGAGAGCTGTTGGCTATGCTCAATGAGTAGGTTTTCAGCTTGTTGCTCAGCTTGCTCTAACCATTGCTTTACCGCTAGCTGAGCATCAGACAATAATTCACTTTCTTCAAAACGGGTTATCAGGGCAACATTAACCGGGCCGATGGAAGGCTCAATACCACCTTCGTAGATTGCATGCATAGCTAACTGAGTCGCTTTTTCGATATCATTTGAAGCACCTGTACTGACTTCATCAATTGAGCCCGTACACAGCTTTTCAGCTACCCGCCCAGCCAATAGCACTTGTAACTTATCCATCACGGTTCGTTTGGAATAACTTTCATATTCATCAGACGCTCGCGTTGAAACAAACCCTAACGATTGGTTTCTTGGCTCAATAGTCACAAAGTCAATACGTTGCTTTGGAAATAACAACTTATAGGCTAACAAATGTCCCGCCTCGTGATAGGCGGTGCGGCGTTTTTCTTCTTGGCTTAATACAATCTGTTCTGAAGGTGCTCCATACACTATTCGGATCATCGATTGCTTAATGTGCTCAGTTGTTAAGGCCTTATCATCACTAACAGCTTGGTAAATTGCTTCTCTTAGTACTTGCTCGATATCGGCCGAGGACATACCTTGGGCCGAAGAGACCAATTGCATAAGATCATTTTGCAACCAATCTATATGATGTTTTTCAGCAAACCTTTCAAAGAAGGTCTGTCGTGCTTTTTTATTGGGTAAATCGCAATATATCGTTTCATCAAAGCGCCCAGGTCGAGTAATTGCCTTGTCTAATATCTGAGGATGATTAGTCGCTGCCAATACAAAAATAGGCTCATCGTGTGGAGTAAAGCCATCCATTTCTGTTAGCAGCGCATTTACGGTAAGGTTTTTATCACGTGACAAGCTATCGCTGTTGGTGGTTCTTTGCGCCGCTAGCGCATCTATCTCATCGATGAATACTATTGCAGGAGCATATTTACGTGCGGTCGCGAATAGCTTTTTAATATTCGCAGTCGTCCCTCCAGCATAACGATCTGACAACTCCGAAGCCGTAATACTGAAAAATGGCAAGCCACACTCCCCCGCTAACGCTTTCGCTAACAAGGTCTTACCCGTACCAGGAGGACCTGCAAACAAAAATCCACTGGGTAATTTCACCCCAAAATTCTTCAATTTGTCAGGCGACTTTAACCAACCAACGACCTCCGAAAGCCGCTGCTTAGCTCGGTCTAGACCAATAACATCTGCCAATGAATTATCTGGTACGCTATGTGTAAATAAGTCACTTTCTTTAAGATCGGCAGAATGGATGAGCTGAGTTCGATACGATTGATTGAAACATACCTTAAACACCCCCTCATTTGATGAAGTGGAGCAATGATATTCTAATTTTTCGTTTCGCCTCGACATGCTTCTTAAAGATTGCTCCATAGCTATATAATAACTGACTCGCTCGAGCATTTTGTCGAGCTCATTTTCAATTGTTATACCAGATAGGGAAAAGTGTTCTCTAATATCATGATTCTTACTTAGTGTAAGATCTTGAGTGGGTTTGCCGTGATAAATCTGATAACTAAACAATGGCAAGCTAGGGTTTATCTTATTGACGCTATTCGTAAAATCAGTAAGTGATGTCCCAGAACTGCCAATGAAATCGATATCGATAAGTAAGGCATCAGGGCTGTGTTTCTCTAACGTAACCTGCATATCCTCAATTGAATTCGACAGTGAAATCGAATTGAGACTGACAACCTCATTTAAATTACCATAAACTCTTGAATCGTCATCAATAAGCAGAAGTTTTGCTTGTCTGTGGCCTATTTGATTAACGTCGTCTACTTCAATAACAAACTCTAATTGTGTTTGAGTACTGTCTATCAAGTCTGTTGCTTTACTTACAATTGATGATTTAAGCTTTGGCAAATAATGATTTATCCGCCTAGGATTCACTTCTGGTGACAGGTCTTGCAGAAAGAATGAAGCAAAGTTTGCCGGCCAACAAAACTTAAGCTGCTCTTCAAAATCGTGAGGCTTGGCCAACTCTCTCTCAGCTAAGCGGATCAAATGATTAGTTTTCAAGGGGGAAAATAGAACTGAGTAACCTTTGGCCAATCGGTTGATAAATTCGTAAGAAAGCTTAACCTTTGAATCAGGGTTTTCTGAGTTACGAAGCAGATCAAAAACATTAATTTGATGTGCTTGCGAGTTTTTCTCAACGATATCCTGCCCTAGGTTGGTAGTAAAAATAATAATACATTGTGTGAAATCAACAACCTCTTGACTTGTCTGGTCTTGACCTTTCCCTTTATCTAATACGCTTAACAGTGATTGAATTATACTCGAATGCGCTTTTTCAATTTCATCGAACAGTAATACTTGTCTAGGTTGCGCTCTGACAGAACTCGTTAGTACACCTAAGCTCGCATCGGTGTATTGTATTCCTGAACCGAATAATCTTAATGAGTCATTTTCATTTGAATATTGTTCCATGTTAAAGTTTGTAAAAACATAGCCTAATTGCTCATATTCATTCATGACCTTACAGAATGTAGATGCCAGATATGTCTTACCAACTCCCGATGGGCCTAAAAAGGTATAGATAGTTCTAGGGCCTTCACCTGGACTGATAGAAGATGCCAGATATCCTTGTGCAAGACTTTCAATTGCAGCACTTTGACCGATTACTTTATCATTTAAGTTAGCAGCGATGTTTTTAATACTAAGCGCTGTTTTTATAAACTGGTTGCTTTGCTTGTTAAGCGCTAACAACTCAATTATCACATCCGATTTTGTCTCTAGTAATGCTGCTATAAAATCTGCAAAAGAAAGTTCGCCGTGACTAAAGGCTGCATCGAGGCAAGCCTGTATAGTGTGTTCAAATTGAAGATCGCCTACATATGACTTAGCGACTTGATACCAATTTTTACTTGAATCATTATCAGCGGTAAAACTCCGTGTAACTGCGGTATTCTTTAATGTTTGGCGACATTGATACACTACACGCGGCATAATCAACTGATGGGGGTGACACTTAAGTTGCATGGCCAGAGCTTGTAAAACACTGGGTATGGCAAAAATTGCAGCAAGTAATGCTGTATAGCCAACCGAAGGAAGATTCGCTGTTTTAATGCTTTGAACGGCAGATTTTGGGTTAGATGATATATATAATGCCGATGTCAGCACCGATACCTCTTCCATCAATTGTTGCGCGTCAGGTTCTAATTCAAAAAAATGTTGTTTCACTTTAAAAGACTGATCGGTATGCTCCAATTTAACATCCTCGGTAAGATTCAAATAGTTTTCGTCATTCATTATTTTCAACTCGGACTGAACAAAGCTTTTATCAAGCTCAACAGAGAACAGCCCAGAAACGGCCTTATACAAATCCGAATTAAATTGAATGACTTTACCCTCTTCAAGCTCTTGTAAAAAATGACGAAGTTGCTCAACCAACTTTTCGATTTGAATTGTGTCAGCAACACAAGAGAACTGATTTACAGCTCGGTACCCACCAAATTCTTTGATGATATTTAACGCACATCTCTCATCTTTTAGATCAATGTTTTCAGCTGACAAAAAGCACAATGATTGCGTTTGTTTTACTAAATCAAAACTAACCACTGAGCTTTCCAACTCAGTATCTCTAATTGCTAATTTAATCAACAGCAAAACAAATGGAAGTGCTACATCCGATTGTTCTAGCAAGTACATGTCCACTTCCATGTCAGAACACATCACTGTTCGGTATTCAAAAAAGTTTTCAACTAATGCATTTGAAATCATAAAGCCTCAAAGGAAAATTGCTTGATAATTGGTTGAGTTATAGTTTCACTACCTTTAAGACCAGATGGAGCATCCCTAATATCAGCAAGATAATGGGTGTAAAAAAACCGACTAATTTAGCGTGTATATCACTCAAAAGAGCAAGGACGATTTAAATCGACGATCTCAGTGCTCTTTAGGGTAGGCACTCAAAATGTTTTTTGGTTGGCTGGGCTTACATCTCCTGATGGATTAACCAAATCTGTTATTTGTGTCGAACATACTCCCTGAAAAGAGAGCGCCAACGAGTCGAATAAAAGCATTTCCTTATACATTTAAACCTCTTTACAATAAAAATAAATAAAACCATATAAAACCAATAGATTACACACTTTCTTGAATATCGAAAAGAATTAATGTTGAGAAGTTGCAAAATTTAAGTTACAAACCATTACTACTTAGAGAAGGTTCAACAAATAGTATTGCCTGTAAATTATGGTGTACTGCCATAAAAATAAAATCAAATAAAATCAAACCATTACAACGTGCTGCAATAATCTTAGTTATTACCATATCGATTATATTTACACCAGAAGATAATAGAGATAATTAAGGAGGCCAAAAAGCTAACTGGAATATATAAAAGCCATAGAATTACACCGATAAGTTGCCAGTTTTCGACAAAATGGTTCAGGCTAAATCCAGTTTTAGTAGTCAGGTGAAGTGTCAGGCCGAATTTAATGATAAAGACGGCCATAAAGTAAGCGATAACAAAGGTGAGTAAAGTCATTCCTAGCCTTTTCATCTTATTCCTTTAAGTTGTTTTTTTGAGTCCATTCATACCTTCTAGAAAAAGGTTTATATCATCCAATTTACTATATTTATGGAGAAATATAAAACAAAGTCAACATTTAAATTGGACAACCCCAGATTTTTTGGACTAATTTAACCTAAGTAGGGACCCCAAAAAATCTAGGGAGATTTACATAATCATAACTTCGCCGTTTTTACATATTTAGCATTATTGGAGCAATATGACAGACTAAGGGATGAGTGGTAGCGATTAACTCTAGATAATGATATAGCGACGGCTAATGAGATTGCAGTGACTGATACACTCTGAGGTTACGCAATATATATGGAATGTTTTAACGAAATACTATCCATAAGGTTGTTGCAATAGAGTAAACCAGTAACCCGCAAGCAAGAGAGGTAAAAGGCTTTCGTCTTAACAGTTTTTTCAAATGGTAAGGCGCACTTTGGGAGTATTCCTGAACAGGTAAACCTTGCCGAAAAAAATGGATAGTCTGCCTAAATGATTCTGCATCGAGATAACGCTGCTGTGGTGCGTTTTCTAAGGCTTTATTGATTATCGAATTAAGCTCAGGATTTTTTAGTTTATTCACCGCATCGGTTATCGCAACCTTACCCGTGATCATATAGTGAAGTATGACTCCAAGTGAAAATACGTCTGATTGTGAGGTACAAACCTGCCCTGCCACCTGCTCAGGCGCGCTCCAGTGGCGTGTAAACGCCTGAACTGTTTGATGATAGCCATCGTTGCTATCACTGACTTCTTGTTTATATTTTTTTGCGAGTCCTAGGTCAATCAGTACTAAGTGTCCTTGATCATTTATAATGATATTTTGCGGCTTTAAGTCACCATGATAAAGATGTTGGCCATGTAGATAACTCACAGCTCGCAGTAATTGTTCAAACACATTCAGTTTTTGTTTTAGATTGAGTTTATTATTAGCTAGCCATACATCCAGCCCTTGACCGTCAATGAAATCCATGACGATACAGGCGCTGCCTAACACCTCTGACACCCCGTATATACTGCAAACATTAGGGTGGTCTAGTGTCATTAAAATAGAGGCTTCGTTGTGAAATATCTCCCTTTGCTGCCGGGAGTTAAACTTATTCGTACGTAGAATTTTAATAGCCGCTTTATGTACTCTTACACGCCCATTATCATGGTTCATTAAGCGTTGTTCGCCTTGAAAAACCAGCCCCATCCCACCAGACTCTGAAACTAACTGGGTAATAGTAAACCCCATGACTTCCTCACCAATCAATGCATCATAAGAAACAGAGGACTGATTAGAAAGTTGCTGCGATATTAACTGACTACTGGATAACGATATATCATCTATCGTCAGCATTTTTTCAAGCGCTAACACTTGTTTTGGGAATTTTTTCTTTAAGGGCAATAAGCGTTGTTGTTGATCTGTTTTACTTAAATTCGCCAACTCACTATATAGAGAAACAATATCTATCATTCAGTTAACTTTGCTCTAAGCCAAACCGTGGCAAATTTTAAGTCGTTATCGACTGTTCTTGGCGACAACCCCAGCATATCAGCCACCTGTTGATGTGACACCATGGCAAAGTTTTTAAGTTCAAACACGTCAGCTTGCCTTGGGTGGAATTGTTGAAGCAGCTCTAAAGCAGAAGATAATGAAAGGTTTTCGGTCCAATTAGGCAGTAACACCTCAGAGTCCATTAATTGTGAATGCAAGTATTCTTGTTTCGCTTTGTGTTGATTCACTAGTGATTGATGGGGCTTACCAAACAACAAATGCCACACTGATACGCGCACATAATCAAAAAAGTCTTGCCGGTTTTCAAAGGGCTGTTCATCGTTACGCCAGCGGTGTAATTTCACCACAGACTCATTGGCTAACTCAGTAATGGAGGCATCATGTAAAATGGTTTCATTAGGGCGGTGTTGAGAAAGGTATTTTTCAACAATTAACCGAATATCTTGATAAGCATAAGTAAGGAACTCTTTACTTTGATGCTTGTCTCTATTTTGCCAACCCACCAATAACTCAGTGGCATTGCTTAGCTCTCTTATTGACACAACAATCCCTTTGTTCAACATTCATCACAATTGAATTATCAACTACTTCAGCCTCAATTACTAGAAATTACAAAACATTAAGCTGACATTATTATAAATCATTGAGATTGATTATGGACAGTTCTTGCTTCAAGCTGAAGGTATCAATCCAATAACGGTTCCCATGACAAGTTACCCTGTCTACGGGGCTATGCCCATGTACTACATAGTCAACCTCATCAATCCCTGCGCAAGAGTGAGCATTCTGTAAAGGACGACTCCATAACACATGCCAAATATCATCATCTGACAAAGTACCATTTTGCAGTCTTTTCCAACTAGATGTGGAGGACGCATGGCTAATACCAATCGTTTTGCCATTAACATCAATAGTACGCGCTAATGGCATCGTAATATCAATTAAGGTTTTCCAGCGTATTAACAAATCAAAACGGTGCATATGCTGTGATAGCCACTCACCTTCTTTTTGTCTCAAAAAGTCCCAATAACCAGGGCTCTGAAAACCTAATAGAAACAGCTGTTCATGGTTTCCCATCACCGAAAAAAACCACTTCTTTGTGAGTAAATTAATGCAATCAATACTCTCGTCACCTCTACTGATAAGATCTCCAGTACAAAAAAGGCGATCAGTTTGAAAGTTAAATTCTAGTGTAATTAACTGCACATAAAGCCGTTGTATTTGGCCATGTATATCGCCGACGATATAGTCTTTACCCACTAAATTTCTAGTATTAAAAATATGCTGCTTGCGAGGTTTTAGTTGCATATCATCTAAGCCTTAAAAAAATAGCCAGTCATAGACTGGCTACTTCAAAAATGACGAGCTACTTTTGAATTAATTGAGCCCACAATGCATGGTTAGTTTTGTAACCAGGTTTAATCGTTGCAATTACCACCAACACAAGGCTCGCTAAAAACAGATAAAAACCAACACCTGCATATTTCAATCCTTCCGCTACCCCCCTCATAATGTCTTTTGTGCTTACACCTCCAAACATTTCTGCAGCTTGAAACATATCTGCTATTTGTTGATACACGGTGTAAGAAATCGACAGTAGCAGTAATAATAAAAGCCCACGTGAAATTGACTGTTTGACCCCAAACAAGTGACTACACAAGGCTAAAATGGCAACAATAAATAACCAAACTGGAGTCATCTCACTCAGCGGTATACTGCTTCCCATCACCTTCATTACCGGGAAATAAGTGCTTAAAAGCATAAAAGCCAAACTAAATACCGCAAAAAAGTTCATCAATTTAATACTGGCAGGGTCTACTGCTAGCGCCCGTTCTTTAGTATTGGAAAGCGTTGATTTAGCTTGCTCAAATGTTTGCGATTGTTGTAAATTATGAGTTAACTGCTCAGCAGTATTTTTTACTTCGTTGACTAAATCTAAGTTTTTTTCTTTTAATGACATATATATTCCTTTTTGATCTCTTTTGCCAAACTACCAGCGTGATGACGTATTAAATCTTATAATTGCAGCGTGTTAGCCGCTAAAAGCTCTCTATCCAAGTTAATGTCATCTTTTTCAGCCAATTCGATGACGTAATCAAGCTCACACTGATTCACTATTTGATTTTGTGCGTCTGTCATTTCCATAGTCATACTTTTCACTCCCGCTTCTTTAAAGCAGGTATTTAGCATTTTCATTTTTGCCTCAACATTAAGCGAGTTGTTCCAATTCTGAATCCAAACCAGTTGATCTTCTTCTGAAGAACTGCCACAACCCACTAACACCATCGCACTTAACCCAAAAATCACGCTCGTTTTTATATTGTTTTTAAAATTCGATTTCATCACTTCTTCCTTTTCTTATGTATACATATTCAATCAATATGCGAATAGAGTCAGCTTAAAGGAATGTTCAAAATTGATGAGTGACGTAAAAAAAAATTATTTACGCAAAAAGGTGAATTAAAAAGAGAACATAAATGGATCTACAAAGGAAACCGTTAATAGCCTAACACTGGGGGACATCACTTTCCTTATGTACTTAACTATCGTGGTCAAGTAAAACTGGCCACTATAGTTGACGAGCATTGGCTATGTATTTACTGTCACAGATTGTCCTTTGTAATATAAATAAACCTGTGCGGAATAAGCAATACTATTATCTTGGGTAAGTAATTAATTAAAGTAATATTAAATGTGATTTTTTGTTGACCAGTGAGGATGTTTGGATTAATTGAACTTAGAGTTTAGAGCTACTTAAACACATTCAAATCAATGCTAGGTACACGCTGCGCGCGTGATTTAAAGTTATACAAACAAACTTATGCTTTGCCTGTCAGAAAATGAAAAGCGACCTTATGGTCGTTTTTTTATTTCTAGCTAGTAAGACCCTACATTCTGTTGTTTTGGGTGAACAAGATAAGCAGAAATTCTATACCAAGATATCAAATGATTATTCTGGTTGAACTCCATGACTGTGGCCACTACAGTATGGCAAACGTAGTTAGCTACAGTCTACCCAGCTTTATGAGCTAGCACGAAATGGGGCAGAAATGAGCTACACACGACCCTATCACTTTCGAATAAACACACCCGGTCATCAAATGTTATATTCAAGTTGCTCAATGTATTTGAGTAATGTTCTAGCCTGAGCATCCTTGCCAAAGCGGCCGTAGGTGATGTTTGGGTTTGCGTGGCCAACTATCTGCGCCACAATATGCTCACTGATATCCAGTCGTTTAAATTCATCGATAAAAGTGTGTCGTAGACTATAAGCCGTAGGTCGTTGACTCGCTTTCATGCCAATGCAGGTTTGTAATATCGATAGGTGCTTACAATAGGTTTTTGACCAATCTTCCACTAACCCCACTGGTTTGTAATTAAACAACTGGGGATGTTTTTTACGTGTTTTTACAAATTCAATAAAGCCCTGCTCTATCAAGGTTTGGTGGATTGGAATACTGCGTCTTGCATTGGCATTCTTAATACGTTGCCCTTTGCCGCTGTCATCAACGTTAATGCAATGAATACCTTCGATTACGACGATGTCACTGGGCTTTAACTGACACGCCTCTGATGGCCTTAGGCCGCCATAAAGCATCAATCGGGTGACCCACTTAAAGTCCGCTGTTGAAGCTTTAAATTCGGCGGAATGTATCAGCCTTTTTAGTTCACTCGTATCCCAACGGTCTCTTTCTTGGTTGGCTTTAACTTTGGGCTTTTGCCCTACTGTCACGTTTTCAAAAGGGTTATGGCTGCAGTAGTTCATTAACTTGCACCACTTAAAAAACTGAAATACGGCCGCTAAGTATTCTTTATTACTTTTATAGCTTCTGCCCTGTGTGAGTAGCTCATCACGGTACTTCATCGCATCAGCCGAGGTGATATCGTTAACGCAAATAGCTTGAGTGCTTTTTGGTGACCGGTTACCGATTGTTGGCAGTAACTT
>NZ_MCTV01000059.1:0-10133 GCF_002874545.1 Shewanella sp. 10N.286.52.C2 | reverse complement strand
ATTATGAAGCTTTAAAAGCGTCTTAATTAACGCTAACACCTTGAGGCTATTGGCCTGTCGCCGTGTCAGTGGATGCGCATTATAGGCAAGTTAAGATTTAGCGCAAGGGCTTTTAGTGATAAAAAAGCAAAAAAAAGATCGCATGATGATCTTTTCATCAAATACGATCTTTTTTAATCAATTCAGGTGTGATTAGTCTATTAAGTAAGCAACCTTATATCACTATCGTTAGACTTTAATTGCAATTTATTGAAACTGTCGTAAAAACTCAACAGCGTTTTCATCATCCCAATCGACATAAGTACGCACATAAGCAACCAATTCACCTTCTTTATTTAGAATAAAGGTCGCTGGTATGGTGTCTAGTGGAAATACTTCTCGTAAATTCTGTCTTGGGTCGTAATAAGAAGTAAAAGCACCTAGACCAATAGAATCAAGGAAAGGGCTAACTTGCTTCTTGCCTTCTGCATCAATAGAGATTGGCATCAACACATATTCGTCTTTACTCAGTGTTTTCTCTAATCGATTTAATGCAGGTAGCTCTCTTACACACGGAGGACACCAGGTCGCCCACATATTAATGATAACAACTTTGCCTTTATGGGCTTCGAAATCAACTTCATTGCCTTCGGCATCATTAAAACCAATGTGTGCAATAGGAAACGGCTGCGCTAATACATTTATCTTATCAAGTGTTGATTGACTAACATGCTGTTGCTGTTTTTCCATTCCAGGATATGCATTAGCGGTAAAACTTACCGCTAATGCACCAAGCATGATCAATTTGATCATCTTGTTCATTTTTCATCTCGCTGTTGCTTGCTTGCTAATAAAGCGGCTAACTCGTCACGATCTGTGTCAGTTAACTCTTGCTCCACATTTGCTGCTTTACCACGTTGTTTACGAACAACAACCAATGCAATGTAAAGTGCAATAAGCATTAGTACAAATGGGCCAATCCATAGAATGTAGGTCTTAGGATCTAATCTTGGCTTATATAGTACAAAGTCACCGTAACGACTTGTCATAAAATCTACTATTTGATCATCACTCTTTCCTTCGTCAACCATGGTGTAGACTTCAAGACGGAGGTCTTGGGCTACTGGCGAATTAGAATCGATCAAGTTCTGATTTTGACACTGTGGGCAACGTAAAGAGTGCGCTAAGTTCAACGCACGCTTTTGGTTATCGGTAGATTTAAATTCATAAGTATCTACTGGCGTTGCCATCACATTAAAAGCTAAAACTAAACTTGTCATCAAGCCAACAAGTATTTTCAATGTTTTCATTATTAAACTCCGTCTTGTTTAGCTTCAGCTTGTAACTGTTGGATCATTGGGTAGAGTGTTTCACTCCAGACATTACTATCAACTGGCCCCGCGTAGCGGAAACGGATTATACCGTTATGGTCAACAATGAAACTTTCTGGTGCTCCATATACCCCAAGGTCTAAACCTAAACGTCCATCTTTATCAAAAATGTTAAGCGTGTAGGGATCGCCTTCACGACTTAACTCACGTATTGCTGGCGCACGCTCATCTCGATAATTAACACCATAAATAGGTAAAATATTTTTACGCGCAAGCATCATTAAAAAAGGATGTTCGTATTTACATGCCGGGCACCATGTAGCCCAAACATTGATCATCGACACTTCACCCTTTAAATCAGCTTGCGTTAACATTTCACCCGGCGTTTCAAGGCGTTCAAGTTGGAAAGCCGGTACCGGCTTTCCTTCTAGTGCTGAATCCAGCTTTTGTGGATTTAAGAATAACCCCTGATAAAGAAAAACTCCCATCCCCAAAAACAATACCAATGGTATAAACAGCACCAACTTTTTCATACTTTCTCCGATATATTAAGCAGTGGCTAATTTTGCTTGTTCTGCTTCTTCTTTAGCAGTTTTAGCTTCTTTAACGCGGTAACGCTTGTCTGATGCAGCTAAGAAACCGCCGACCATCATAAAGATTGAACCAAACCAAATCCAACGAACAAACGGTTTATAGTTAAGACGTACAGCAAATTGAGTCATGCTCAATGGATCACCCATAGTCACATATAGATCACGGAACAAGCCCCAATCAATACCTGCTTCAGTCATATCCATCGTACGTACATTGTATTGACGACGATCAGGTCTTAACAATGTAACAAATTCGTCATCGTAATAAACTTCAATCTGACCTTGTTGCGCGGTGTAGTTAGGACCAACCACGTTTTTGGTTTCAATATAGTTGAAGGTATAACCCGCTAACTCTTCACTGAGACCAGGGCCCATACGAACACTTTTCTCAATCGAGTAGTTAGACACCATAGTGGCACCAACAATTGATACGGCAATACCTAAATGGGCAATAATCATCCCCATTTCACTACGGCCAATCTTGTTAAGGGTGAACTTACCTTCTTTGTCAGTTACTAGGTTATATGCCGCTCTGAAGGTTGCTAGTGCTACCCATGTCGCAGCAGCAATACCGAATGCAACCCAAAGGTTCATTTCGTTACCAGCGATAAATGGTGTTGCCAAACCAACAATTGCAGCCACAATCGCAGGGATCATAAGTTGGCGTTTAATCTCACCCGCTTTAGATTTTTTCCAGCGAATGATTGGGCCAATTCCCATGAAGCCAAACAGTACAAGTACAATTGGTACAAATACAGCGTTGAAATATGGAGGTCCTACAGAGATTTTGCCCATACCTAATGCATCAATTAGCAATGGATATAGCGTACCAAGTAGTACAGTACCTGCTGCAACAGTTAATAACACATTACATACAAGTAAGAAGGTCTCTTTAGATTTGAGTTCAAACCTTGCAGGACTGCTCATTTGACTTGCTCTTAACGCAAACAAGGTCAAGGAGCCACCAACTGCGAGGCCAAGCAAGAGCAGAATAAACATACCACGGCTAGGATCGGCTGCAAATGAATGCACTGATGTTAAAACACCTGAACGAACAATAAAGGTACCTAGCAAGCTTAATGAGAAAGCGAATATTGACAGTAATACGGTCCAGTTACGGAATGCGCCACGTTTTTCAGTCACAATAAGTGAATGCACTAACGCTGTACCGATTAACCAAGGCATGAACGATGCGTTTTCAACTGGATCCCAGAACCACCATCCGCCCCAGCCAAGTTCGTAGTATGCCCACCAAGAGCCTAACGAGATACCGCCTGTTAGGAATACCCAAGCTGCTAGTGTCCAAGGACGTGACCAACGAGCCCAAGCAGAATCTAGACGACCACTCATAAGCGCAGCAATAGCAAATGCAAAGCTAACTGAGAAACCAACATACCCCAAGTACAACATTGGTGGATGGAAGATTAAGCCCACATCTTGCAACATTGGGTTTAAATCTCGACCTTCCATCGGTATTGGGAAAATACGCTCAAATGGGCTTGAAGTGATTAGCATGAATAAAGAGAAGCCAACAATGATCATTGCTAATACCGCAAGAACACGTGCGATAAAGACTTCTTCCATACCTTTACTGAACAATGCAACTGATGCAGCCCAGACAGATATAGAGAATACCCAGAATAGAAGTGACCCTTCATGGCCACCCCACACTGCTGCAATCTTAAAGAAGATTGGCAATTGTGAGTTTGAATGATGTGCGACATAAGCCACAGAGAAGTCATCAACGGCAAAACTATAGCCTAGGCTGATAACTGAAAGAGCGATAAAAAAGAACATACCGTAACAAATCGGCCAAGCATATCTTACGAGATACTGGTCCTTACGGGCTGCACCAATTAACGGCACGGTCATTAATAGCATGGCAAATGCCACACCTATAATGAGCGAGAAGTGTCCAAGTTCTGGGATCATGGGTATTCCTCAGTGTGATAAAAGTTGGTCCGAACCTAATCAAACCAACGCATAACTAACATAATGCTATATATCAGCTACATTAACATTAGCTAATACGAATTTTGTTATATTTTAGTATTTGCTGTTGTTTATGTCTGCCTATTTCATGCAAAACTGGGTCACTAGTCTCATTCTCAAAAAAATAGAGATTAAAAACACACAGTTATAACAGCTAAGCCTATGACTAAAAAAGTTCATTTAAGTTTCGTTTGATTTCAAAGGTGGTTATTTATTTGTGAACCAGTGCCCAACTATAAGGATTCTGACTAAGTAAAATCGTATATTACTGTTCAATGAATCATCTTTACGTATAATCTAGCACTCAAGTTAGGCGGCAGTTCCGCTTTATTTTTTCAGCAACCTAAAAGTGAATATTGAAACAATGACCACATTTTGGATATTTATTGCGCTTGTCGTACTCATCAGCTTAATGCTGATTTGGATCCCTCATTTTCGTCAGCAAAAAATGCTATCTGCTGAAGAATCAGGCGTACGTAAGCAAACTAACCTTGAACTCTTCAACGAGCGCGCAGGCATTTTAGCTAAAGAACTTGAAGAAGGCTTGCTTGATCAAACAGAGTTTGACGCGCTTAAAAAAGAACTAGAAATTGGCCTTCTGCAAGATATGAAGATTGCTGGTGACGATTCTTTAGATACGAAATTAAAAGCAAAAGGGATCTTATGGCCATCAATTATGACCGTTGGTGTCTTGGCTGTTTCAGGTTACTTTTACTCAACCCTTGGTGCATACCAGGAGTTAGCTACCCCGCCACAAGCTGAAGCTTCGCCACATCAAGGTATGAGCAATGAGCAGATTATGGCTCAACGTGTACAAATGATGGAGCAGCAAGTTCAAGCTGAGCCAGAAAACAGCCAAGCTTGGTTTAGCTTAGGTCATGCTTATATTTCAGCAAACCAGTTTGATCATGCTGTTGCCTCTTTTGATAAAGTGATGGAATTAGTTGGCACAGCTTCTGAATTATTAGGCCCTAAAGCGACGGCACTGTATTACAAAAATGGTCAGCAAATGAATCCTCAGATTCAAGCGCTTGTTGATCAATCTTTAGCTTTAGATCCAAACGACCCTTCTACATTGTTGCTTGTCGGTATGGATGCGTTTTTCACTGCTGACTATCAAAGCGCAATCACAGCGTGGCAATCTATTTTAGATAGCGATCGTAAAGATGTGGATCGCACTGCACTTATGAATGCTATTGAATCTGCCCAAATGCGTATTCAAGCTGAAACGGGAGTGATGCCAAACGATAGAACTCATAACCCAATGGCAGCAGCTACAGCCGAAGCAGGTGTTAAAACTGTAGATGTCGCGATATCAATTGCTCCAGAGTTAGCCGATCAAGTTAGCTCTTCAGATATGGTATTTATCTTCGCCCGTTCAACTCAAGGCCCTAAGGTACCTTTAGCTGCGACCAAAATAAGTGCCAACAGTTTACCTGTAACGGTGACACTTGATGACACTACTTCAATGGGTGGCGATGTAAAACTAAGCAGTGCTGCAAATGTAGAAATTATCGCAGTGCTATCAAAACATGGCAGTGTGAAGGCGCAACCTGGTGATTTAAAAGGTATCGTTGCATCTGTTGCTGTGGGTAAAGAAGCTAAACTATTACTTGATACAGTGGTTCAATAATCCACTATCAATAAATAGACATAAAAAAACCGGCTCTTAAGCCGGTTTTTTTATTGAGCAACCTAAAATTACTTAGACATAAACTCAATAGCGTTTTTGTAATCTTCATCAGTACAATCAGTACACATTCCACCTGGTGGCATTGCATTTAAACCTGTTTTGACTGTTGCAACTAATGCATCAAGACCTTTAGCTAAACGTGGTTCCCAAGCTGCAGCGTCGTGAGTCTTTGGTGCACCAGCAACTCCCATGCTGTGACATACTGTACACGCTTTGTTATAAACCGCTTCGCCATCTTGGGCAAAAACGTTTGAAGACAAAGTCAACGCGGCAACTGCAGTCATTGCTAATAATTTTTTCATGTTCATCGTTCCTAAATGCAAATAAATTAACAGCTCAACGCCACCTTTTAATGAAGGCAGACTTATAAATCGTCATCAGATTACTACAAACTTCAATAAAACTCACCTTTTTGTGACAAGAATCTCACCTTGGCGTCCAAATGAAGACAATAAGCTAAGATAAAGTAATATATTAGAGAATCATGAAAAAGTTCACATAAGATGTATTTTATTGGAACCACTTCAAATACCTAGCACATAGATGAGCTGAATGCTAAACCGCTAATTGTGTTTATGTTAATATAAAATTATATTCATCTTTAACAGTGATAATGAGGGCTAAGTGACAGAAAACATTCAACGGCCGACCTTAATAAGAGCGAATGAGTTAACCTGCATTCGTGAAGATCGCATTCTGTTTGACGAATTGAGTTTTGAAATTAACGCTGGTGATATTGTCCAAATTGAAGGCCCAAACGGTGCCGGAAAAACCAGTTTACTACGCATAATAGCCGGACTTTCAAGGCCATACGCTGGTGAAGTCGAATATATCGATACCGATATCACACAATGCCGTGATGAATTTAATGAAGATTTACTTTACCTAGGTCACTTAGCAGGTGTTAAAAGTGAGTTAACAGCAAAAGAAAATCTTAACTTCAATTTAAGGTTAAGTGGTTATGATGACTTTGATAGTTACGATATATTAGCCAAAGTTAACTTAGGCGGTTTTGAAGAAGCCCTAGCAGGACATTTATCTGCAGGTCAGCATCGTCGCACCGCATTAGCAAGACTGTGGCATACCAACAGTCGTATTTGGATTTTAGATGAGCCATTTACCGCCATTGATAAAAAAGGTGTTGAAGAACTAGAGCAATTATTTATTCAGCACACTAAAAATGGGGGTTGCGTGATTATGACAACTCACCAAGATATGGGCATCATTACTGATGATGTGCTTCGTAAGGTAAAACTAGACTATCGTTTCGTATAAGGTACAACAATGAAAAGAGGCATAAGTTACACCCAAGCATTTATGACATTGTTGCATCGGGATCTAAAAATCGCCATTCGACATCGTGGTGATATTTTTAACCCGTTATTATTCTTTGTACTGGTAGTGACATTGTTTCCGCTAGGCATTGGCCCTGAACCACAAGTATTATCACGTGTGGCACCAGGCATTATTTGGGTCGCAGCCCTACTAGCATCGATGCTGTCATTAGAGCGTTTATTTAAAGCCGATTTTAGTGATGGCAGCTTAGAGCAAATGTTGCTCAGCCCACAGCCATTATCAATATTGGTATTGTCAAAGGTATTGGCACACTGGATTTTAACCGGTGTACCATTAATATTAGTGGCACCTTTACTTGCAGTACTGCTGCATTTAGATAGCAATAGCTATGGCGCGCTAATCTCGACACTAGCAGTCGGAACACCAGTATTGTCCCTTCTTGGCGCTATTGGTGTTGCATTAACGGTTGGATTACGCAAAGGCGGTGTACTACTAAGCTTGCTAATTTTACCGCTATATATACCTGTTCTCATCTTCGCTACAAGTGCGATTGATGCGGCTGGAATGAATTTACCCTACACAGGTCAACTTGCTATTATTGGTGCAATGTTGGTCGGTTCATTAGTTATGGCACCATTTGCAATTGGTGCTTCATTAAGAGTGAGTACAAACTAAATGTGGAAATGGCTACATTCATACGCTGATCCAGAGCGTGCATACAAACTAGCATCAACCCTTTTACCTTGGTTTGCATTTTCTGCCATCTTATTTATAAGTGTCGGAACCATTTGGGGAATGCTATTTGCCCCAATGGATTACCAACAAGGCGAAAGTTTCAGAATTATTTATATCCATGTACCAGCTGCCTCAATGTCTATGGCCGCGTATATGGCTATGGCATCCGCTTCATTTGTCGGGATTGTATGGCAGATTAAAGCAGCCGATTGGGTTGCAGCCTCAATTGCACCAATAGGCGCTGTAATCACCTTTATCGCCTTGTTAACTGGTGCTGCATGGGGCAAACCTATGTGGGGCACTTGGTGGGTATGGGATGCACGCTTAACATCAGAACTGGTGCTATTATTCTTATACCTAGGTGTAATCTCTCTTTACGCTTCATTTGAAGATAAAGTACTTGCAGCTCGTGCAGCAGGCATTTTAGCAATCGTTGGTGTAATTAATATTCCAATTATTAAATACTCAGTTGATTGGTGGAGCAGCTTACATCAACCTGCGACAATTAAAATCACTGAAAAATCATCAATGCCAATGGAAATGTTAGCACCGTTACTTATCAATATCGTCGGTTTTGGATTAATGATTGGTGCAATCACTTTGCTACGCTACAAAGCTGAGATTTTAGCTAGAAATGGAATGCGTCCTTGGGTTAGAGAATTAGCAAAAGCGGAGGCATCGAAATGATACAGTTCGAATCATTTTCTGAATTTTTAAATATGGGCGGTTATGCATTCTATGTATGGTTGTCATACGGTGTTACCTTCGGAAGCTTAGGGACGTTACTATTCTTGAGCCTTCGTCAAAAAAGATCCGTCTTACTCGAAATATCTAAAAAGATGGAACGAGAAGACCGCCTTAAAGAAACTAGGAGTAGCAGATAGTGAATTCAAGACGCAAAAAGAGATTAACACTGGCAGTCGCATTAATTGCAGGTGTTGCCGGTATCGCATCATTACTAATATATGCGCTAAATTCAAACTTAAACTTATTCTATACTCCGTATGAAATTGTAAACGGTAAACCAGATACAGGTGACAAGCCTGAAGTTGGTCAACGTATACGTGTAGGTGGTATGGTGACCTTAGGCTCAATGGTACGTGATCCTGATAGTTTACATGTTGAATTTGCCATTCATGATATTCTTGGTGGCGAAATCATCGTAACATTTGATGACTTGTTGCCTGATCTATTCCGTGAAGGACAAGGTATTGTTGCACAAGGTGTATTAACAGAGCCTGGCGTATTACAAGCAACTGAAGTACTTGCAAAGCATGATGAAAATTACATGCCTCCAGAAGTTGCTGAAGCCATGGGCCAAAGCCATGAAAAATTAGATTACTCTGAGCAAACTCAATCCGAAGGTTATAAATACAACTAATCCAAGATTAAGTAGCGACCATACGAAATTTAAGCTTCATCCGTAAGCTAATCACCATGTAAAGCACTGACCATAATTGGTCGGTGCTTTTTTATTTGGCTTGCGTAATTAAAGTATAGGAAGTCAACTATGAGTTTAAGTTTACTGTTGCCCTCAAACAACCAAGAGTTAATGTTTAACCAAAAAGTTGTAATAATCAATCCCTCTGCATTAGCCGCAATTCCCCCCAAAAAAACTATAAAGTGCTAATTACCCGGAAAATGATAACCCTAGCCTCTGCGCACATTTAAACGGACTTATATTAACAAAGTACACTAAACCCTATATTAATCGTAATAAGCTGACTGGAAGCTTTTAAATAGCTCTCAAGCGATTATATTTCTAATACCTACAGCGCATGAATAGCTAACTTACCTATTAGCACCGCACAAAACCCTTCTTTAAAAAAATCCCTTAAACAAAACTATATTCTGCATTGGAGCAAACACCAATGCCAAACCAGGCTGCAATTGATATAGTTGACTGGAATACCTTTTTTTTCAGCTAATAAAAAGAAGTGTTATTTCACTGCTTAATAAAATCTAGAATGAATCAAAATAAATCTTAAAATTAGCAACTAGGGTTTAAATAACAGGTAAATCACTTTCGTTGTCCACTAGATTCTGAGCCTAACAAGCCGGGACACTTGGTGATAAAGACTTAGGTGGACTCGTTTAACATGTGCTACTTGAAAAAGATAACTGGTTTTAAGCACACGTTTAGTGGCTTTATAAACAAAGACGCAGAACCCTTTAACGCTGCCAACTAACTTAAACAGTTAACCTTTCATGGCTAGTAAACCAACTTATGTCACCAAAAAATGACACAACTAAATGGCTACAGTCAAAACTGATTACAGCAATGCAAATGACAATTTAGCTATTACAGAAAGCTTCGTAAACAACTTTCAAAGCAGTTTAACTGACTTAGGTTCAGATGATTAACAATTACAACTGGGTAGTTTGCGAGTAAATCTAAGCTAATTAAGAGAAGCTAATTAATCATTTTCTTGTGGATTTACGAGTCTTCAGTCAGCAGCGAACTATTTTCAATTAATGGAAGCTCTATGCTGCTAGCCAGGTAAGCCAGGTAAG
>NZ_MCTV01000058.1:0-1975 GCF_002874545.1 Shewanella sp. 10N.286.52.C2 | reverse complement strand
TAGGCTCGCCTATTGACTGGTGGAAGGCTCATATGTGTTAGATTTCATTTCCATTTGATAGAGCAATAAACTCACAAAGGTCATTTAATCTCGAGTCTAAATCTAGAACATTAAAATTAACTTCATTTTCTTCTATATAATGCCTTGCTACTTTAACTTTACTAGCAGTCCTTTCAATATTACTTCTATTTTTTTTGTATTTAAGCAAGTTCTCCCAGTCACCTTTAGAAATAAGCCTTTCAGCTGATGGATGAACAGCAATAACACTATCTTCGACTTTATCATGATCTAAATAGTTTTCTACTTCTCTGCCTTTGGTTACCCAAGCAAAACCTGAACCCGAGTTAAACTCTTGCTTTAACCTTTGTTTGGTTGAATTTAATCTTGATCTTGGGTTTTCTTTATCGCTATCGAACATAATGACAGTATTTCTATTTAAATTTCTAACTGAAACGAAATCACTTATCTTATCTTCTAACTCGTCATTATCTTCTGCCGTTAAGTGGCTAAACAATCGACCGCCGTAGAACATAATTGAGTAATGAACCCCTTCAATAAGGTTATTATTCTTGGCTTTAATCCAGTAGTTTAGATAAATCCTATCTGAAGGTCCTTCTACCCAAATGATACAATTAGCTTGTAATATATCAGATGCTTTATAACCTAAATCGTTACATATACTAGATCTTTCCTTAGTGCTAGCGATTGCATTTACAACTGAAGCTCCATTTTCTTGAGTAACATGAAATATTTCAGATTCCACAGCATCTAATAAGTGTGCAGAATGTGTTGTAAAAAAGTACTGGTTATTTGTACTTTCTGAAAGATACTTAACCAGTTTTCTTTGCAATAAAGGGTGCAAATGTAATTCTGGCTCCTCGACACATAAAATAGTGTTTTCTAGTAAAGTAGCAGCGGCTGCTATAATTACGACTTCATGAACACCTGTCCCTAAAGACTCGAGAGGTAAAGTTTTATTATCCATATGAATTAAAATCATATTTCTTTCATATGGTATTTCGATCTCTGCAGTTTGGTTTTCTAAAACCTCTTGGATAAAAGCATTTATGGCTAAAAACTTTTCTTTTTCTGCTTGTTCAATTAAAGGTGGGTTTTGGATTTTTGCTAATCTTTCAATTATACCTTCACCACTAAAATCGCTAGCTTGACTACCTTCAATTCCAACTTTCCTAATAGCGGGAATAACTTCAACATCAGGGATTTCTGTTGGTATATAAGCCAACGCTTGTATTGTTTCTGGAACCCAATGAGCTCTAATATCGCCACCACTTTGCCGAGTCAAAACTCCCCAAAGTTGTGCCCACTCTCTGTTCTCTAAAACTTGTTTAATTTCTTCTATATTTAGTTCTAAGGAAAAATTACCTGCTGGGCTTTCTGATTTATATGTAAACCATACATCTCCATTTTCATCAGAAAACAAGTCGGAAGAAAGCAACTTTCTTGCTATACCTCTATGAGCTCGATGAGCGTGAGCATCAGGTAGTTTTTCATTGATATAATCTTCTATTTCCTCTGAGAACAAAGGAAAAGATATTCTGTTCTCAGCTCTTACACCGGATAAATGTTTATCGATGTCTTTAAAAGGTACTTCCTGTTGCTGCCTACCATACTGCTGCTGATTTCGAGCCTTAGAAACAAAATACGAATATTGCTCATTAAGAAAATTAACAATATTAGACTTACCAATATTATTTTTACCGATAATCAGGTTAACTTTCCGCAAAGGCGCAACTTTTGTTAATTCATTTCCGAAACTTCTATAACCTGAAAAGCCAAAACCTTTTAAGAGCACAATACTATCCTTGAAATCTAACGCCCTGTTAACAGGCAAAAAATTGTTGGCTAAAATAGTGACGAAGGAACAAAAGCCAACTGTTTTTTGTCCTTGTTTAACAGCTTGATACTCATTGAGCCCCCTCCCTAGCAAGCCGCATCAGCGGTATGCTTAAGGTGA
>NZ_MCTV01000057.1:73386-165794 GCF_002874545.1 Shewanella sp. 10N.286.52.C2 | reverse complement strand
AAAACAAATATAAAAACAAAAAAGCTCAGAGAAAACCTCTGAGCCTTTCAATTTAACCAGCAAAATAAACTTATATTTTAATCAAACTATCGGCTGAAACGCTGTTAGCGAATCTAACATCGCACTGTTGCCCAAACCTTGTCTTGGTGCCACCATATTGAACTGGCCTTGTTCACCATGCAGTGCCATGTAGTTAAGCAACACCGTATCCACCAGCAAGTTCACATTATTTGCCGATGGGGCTGATGCGGTATCCACTGAGGCATCAGAGCGCATAAAGCCGATTTGTTGGTTTTGTGCCATTTGATCAGCACTTGCGCCCATCAATTGTGGCTTACCCGCTGGGTTATACACCAAGAAGAAAGATGCACCTGTAGATGAGTTATCTCCCGTCCATTCGCCCTTGCCTCGTCCTTCCATTGAGTCATCGATGCGGCCATTACTGGCAACCGAGCCATCACTGAATACATACATCATCAAAGGTTGATTGCGACGAGCGGCATATTCCAAACATGCGCCCATACAACGCCCTGCGCGTAAATCTCGTAACTCACCGGTACCACGCTCACCAGTGTGATAGTCAAAACCACCCATAGTGACAGTGCCAGCACCAGAGAATCCATTGACCACCAACTTCATAATAGAAGCGGTTTTTTGGAACTCTGATTCTGAATCAAATTCATTAATGGTAAAGATACCGCTTGGGCCCACAATGTCAGGATCTAACACAGGGTTAAGCGTCGAAGGATCACCAAAACGATCGGCTAAATCAGCACTTTTCACATAGCCACAATTGACTAAGTCTTTAATCACATCATCACGAGTTACTTGAGTGTTCACCGAAGCCATTTTCTGGGCGCTAATGCGCTGGATGCTTTCCATTACGGTTACGGCATCGCGCTGAGATAACAAGTTAAACAAATCACCCACATCCACAAGCCCAGTCACATCAGACGGTCGATCGATTTTAGTTGGTCGCATGCTCAAATCGACAAAATTAGCCGCTGCCATTGAGTTGCCACCAGAGTCAGTGCTGCGCGAGCCAATGAGTGGCATCAGCGAGCCGTTAGCACCAGCCGCCGCAATAGCATACATAGGATTATGTGGGTTATTACCTGTATCGTTATCAGAACGACAAGGGATCACCGCACCATTAATCCGTGATGCGGTATCGGCTGAAACCTTTTCCAATATGCCACGTAAAAACGCTGAATCAGAGTGGAACGCGAGCCCTAAATCAGTGTTAATAAAATCAGACATACCAACATCAGGGTTTGCAATCGATGGTGCCATATCACCAGGTAAACCCAGCTTGTTATAGCCAGCTGTCGATAAGAAATCTTGCTGACCACCTGCGCCACCAACCAGCACATTTGAGCCAGCAATATTGGCGCCGCCCGCTAAATCGAAACTAATAAACGGAATTTTACCCGCCCCTTGTACGCTAATACCGCATGAGTCTCGCAGTGCTTCTAGGTCAGAAGACAACGCAGCATTGGCTTGGTTTGGGTTAGCAAACATGCTCATTAATGATAAACCCGCGACCGCTTGGCCACCTTTTGCCAGGCCCGTTGAGATAAACTCACGCCGAGTCATGGGTTTACGATGATCGGAAAACAATAAAGGACTGTCAGGGTGAAGATGAGTACGTTTAGTCATGTTGAAGTCCTTTTAAACTCTTTTTTGCCGCCGCTTGATTGTCGATATTCAATATTGGAAACGTGGTGATCTGTGTGGGTATTTTTATCATCATTACGCTCCTATTGAATCAACATCACAGCACTTGCCAACACTGCTGCACATGAGGCTTTAGCAATAGTTTGGGTTCGCTCTGCATTACAGTTTGTGCCACACACAGACAAATTACTGACTAGTGAATCCAGCTCGTTATAAACCAAGTTAGCATCAGGCTGACTCGATAAATTCAGCGGCATAAGTTGACCAATTAACGGGTTGAGCAAGTTAGGTCTTTCTGCGCTGCTTAATGCCACGTTTGGCTCTTGCGTGAAGTCAATATCAGGGAACCAAGCGCTGCGTAAGCTATCGTCATCAATGGCGACATCGCAATAGGCAATTGCCAGTTGCGTCACCCCCATTTGCTGTGCAGAAATAAAGGTATCGATATTTTCGACACTCGGCAGTTGGCTTTTTACTAGTGCATAGGTATCAAACACTTTGGTTGTTTGCTGAGGTACACCAGTTAACTCACTCATTGAGTGGTTAATTTCAGCAAAGTTTCTTAAGCCTATTTGCGCGGTTTCAGTACTTGCGGGTAACTCATCAGGTGTGATTATCACGCCAGGCACAACCACATTTTCATGTTCACCGATTTGCTCAAAAGTGAGGAAAAACTCATCCTGACTGGCACCTTTTTCGAGACCAATAATAGTGCCTAATGCAGACAGCGACATAGGTTCAGCTAACGCCTGACCGCTTTCAATGGCTAAATCGACGTTAGAATAAGCTTGTCCTTGGGCACTTTCTTTACCATTAATCCCGATACGAACTGAACGCATATCAAATGCTTCAGCCACTGGCGTCCCATCGATATTCACCAATGAAGCGCCAGTAAATAAATAGCTGTAATTATCAAATTGGCTGACTTCAAACATCACATAGGTATTGGGCAAATCAATTAAATGACTTACCGAGAACAGCAAGAAGAATTTCTCACCTACACCGACATCATAGTTTTGGCTGATTTGTTCTTGCTCTAGGACGCGGTTATAAATCGCCAACAAACGAATATCACCCTGCCAGACATGTTGGTTTGAAGCCTCTCGTCCTAAAATCAACGCAAAGCTGTCATCCCAAGATGCCAACGGCGCAATATCTTCATCAGCCACTTCAATTAAGTTACCATTGACGTAAATTTTTCGCCCTTCTGTAGCGTTATAAGTTAATACCACATGCTGCAGTGTCGCTTGCAACACTTCATCGGCATCTGGCGTACTTAAGGCTGGTTCGCCATTGGTGCTTGAAGCTTCAGTGCGCAGCATAAAGTCATAGTTATATTGGCTCTGGCCTAATGTGAAGTTACGTGCATCATCACCTGCTGAATAAGTGACGATTCTTGCAGGCCCTTCTTGGGTGACATTATTTGGTGTTACCCAAGCTTCAACTGAAAACTCACCAGTAGAGGTGATTAAATCATGGAGTTTCTTACTGTTGGCGGTACTGGCCTGCGCTTTACCATTAGTAAAAGATAAGCCCCAACTGCCGAGCCATTCAACATCACCCGTCAGCGATAAATTCGCTTCTGGCGCGATACCAGAGGTATCGTATGCAGTAGAACCCGCGCCAGTTTTGAACTGGTATAAGGCAATGACATCCGTTTCAAATCGACCACCACTTGAAGCGGTAATACCATCCGTTAATCGTAGTGATTTAGACACCACCATTTCTGGTGAAATTTCATCGACAGCAATTGCATCACTCATCGCTGTCACTGCAGCAAGCATTTCATTGCTATTTTCTTGGCAATTTGTCCAACAGTTATGAAACTCACTGCCTAAACGAACCACTAATCTAGACTGAGATGGCTCATCGATGTTGATGACATTTTTAGCCGACTCGTAAGCTTGAGCTATATCGTTACTTGCAAAGAAAGGTGACTGAGCAAAAGTCGCTCCTTCGTTATGACAATCAACGCAGTACTGACTAACAATGGGGTAAACATGTTGGCTAAATAGCGCACTGTCATCAGGGAAACTTTTGCTTGAACCTGGCTCTCGCATGGCTGGCGCAGTTAACTCAATTGTATTGGCGCTACTGACCCGTTCATCTGACCACAATTTGATCCACGAAGTCATGGTTTCACCACAGGCACTATCACTGTCTAGCCAACAATTATGGCCACCAGCCACTTTTTCAACTAAGCGAGATGAAGCAGGATCAGTTAAATCAACCAGCGGATTAGTCGCAGCATACGCGTCGTTAACGTCTTCTCGACTGGCAAAATATGGCGCTTGATTTCCTTCTGTATGACAGGCTCCACAGCGATTTTGGGTTGAGATATTGTCCCACAATGAGACTTTATATTTTTGAATGTCTTCAGTGGCAGGTGCAGGACCTGTATACACGCCAGAGTCTGGTTCTTGCTGTTGAGGCGGATTACTTTCTACGTCACCGCCGCCACATGCCGTGAGGGTTAAACATAAACTCAACACCGAGAGGCTAGATAAGGTTTTTTGAGATAATTTCACCGTTACTCTCCCATGCAGTAGTTGCCAACTTCAGCGAATACACGCTTAAGTTGATATGAGTTTTGTTGAAAAGACTCAGTGGTCGCCGCAATTTGGTTAATATCCTCATTGGACTCTGCATCTCGTAAGCACACGGTTTTAAATACTTTCTTTACTTGGCATTGAGCGAAAGCTTGGCTATTAGCAAACTCCTCACCTAATGACTTAGCACCAAAGCCTTTACCTTCAAGGGTTTCATCCCAGCCAAGCTTTTGGTTAACCCCCTCACGCCAATAGTTATGCCATTCATCATCTTCAGTGACATAACCGTAAGGGAAACTGGTCGAGTTAATATGGTATTTACCTTGCACCCTGGTGCCTGTATCGGGATCAACTTGGCCACTTTGGTTGTAAGCAATAGCCCCATTATCACCAACCGGATCGGCTTCAAGGTTAAAATCATATTGATAAAATGCAAACGCTTGAGCTAATGGATCCATGCCACTGTGGCAACCTAAACAGTTATTGATAAATAAGCGACTATCGCCACCAGGGCTGCGGCTAACATCTTGGCGGATTCTATCGGGTGAACGGGTATTATCTTTTAGGGGCTCTAAATCAGTGCACAAATGATTCATTAAGGTAAAACGCACCATGGCTCTGTTTGTACCTAAATAAAAGAATGCTTTGGCAGCCGCTCTACTGGTTAGAACGCCTGCTGTAGCATCACTTGGCAAACCATTTAAGCTAGACTGACTGGTTCGCTCCAAGCCATCTTTTAAATCAATAAACTGATCTTCTAATGATTGGTAATGTTGGTTATTACTGGTGCTATAGGCTGGTAAATTAAGACTGTTCTTCCCCACATACACCATATCGGCTTGCAGTACCTGCCTGAAATCAACGTCATCTCGTACCGCACCAATTACAGTTGCACTGTAATCATTTAGTGGTGCAAAACTGTCTTGATCGATATTAGTCCAGGGGGTGGCGAACAATTTTAAAGTCGTGGAATAAAAAGCTGGGGTTTCCATTGCTAAATAAGCCGCTTCTATCGGTTTACTATCGTCGAGTAATTGCGCTATATCATTGAGGGTTTGTTCAGATGCGGGAACACCGGCGATACGATCATGTAATTGCTTTGCTTGCTCTAACGTCCCAGCATGAGACAAAGGAGCAAAAACAATTATTGAACCTAGTGTTAATTTATGCAAAAAGGCTCGGGTTTTATTCAGTCTTAATTGCGTTCTTAGCACATTGAATTTATTTGAAAATCGTTGACTTTTCACCGTACAAAGTTGCCTCTTCATACTGTCTCCTTGTCGTTATTTCAGCCAACAAACGCCTTAAGCGGCAGAGTTATAAAAACGCAGACAATGATAAGTATTTCGGGAATCATAAAGCTTGTTGTTTTTATTTTTGTTAACTTTATTTTTTACTTGGCAAAATAATTTTTATTAAAAAGTATTGAAACACTGAGACTAGGCGGCAATAATGTCAAGAGTTATTACGTTTTAACTATGTAACGATAACAATAATAACAATTATATATTAAGGGTAATAAATGAAGCCATTTTTCGGCTTAAAGGGATTAGGCCGTAAAACTTTTGACAATAAAGTTTTAGGCTATAAAGCTTTTAGTTATCAAGCATTAATGGCGTTTCTTCTTGTTAGCGGTTGTAACACGGATACCGCGCTTAAGGATGAAAAGCCTGATCCTGTTTTAGTTGAATACCCTGTGGTTTACATTCAGCGCGATCTCATTACCCAGCCCAGTGATGACAACCCAGAATCCGCTAGTTTTCAAAGTAGAAACCCAAGCCAATTTAATCCTGGCGCACAATTATTTGTAAAACGAAATGCGTTTACTGACTCACCCGTTACCAATATCACCGCCGAACTTTTTGCCGATTTAATCACCGAAGATCCTGACACTATCCAACGCATAGATATTCGTGATTTATCAGTCTCTGATGATGGTCAACAATTTTTAGTCTCTATTCGCGCGCCAGAAATTGCTGATGCCGACGAAGATGAACAACCAAGTTGGAATATATGGCGTTACCAATTATCTGACCAATCACTGACCCGATTAATAGACAGTGATACGACTGCCGAACAAGGTGATGACTTGATGGCATCCTTTCTCCCTGATGGACGGATTATATTTGCCTCAACCCGCCAGCGCTTATCACGAGCCATTTTACTCGATGAAGGTAAACCGCAATACACCGCTCTCGATGAAAGCCGCGATAACGAAACGTTCAACATCCATTTAATGAACGATGATGGTAGCGGTATTGAGCAACTGACCTTCAATCTTAGTCATGATTTCTACCCACTGGTATTGCAAGATGGACAAATCCTCTATAGCCGTTGGGATGACATGGGTAGCGACCATGGTATTAACCTCTACAAAATGAATCCAGATGGCACTGAGAATGAATTAATGTTCGGCTGGCATTCTCATCAAATGACTCTCGATGAGCAAGATGAACAAATTGAGTTTGTTAAACCGCAGCAATTACCAAATGGCAATATACTAATGCTGCTGTCATCACAGGATGAAATGAGTTATCAAAAAAGGCCTGTGACAATCAATATCGATGAGTATATTGATAACCAGCAAGCCACTGCGGTATCGGGCGAAACCGACAACACAACTAACAATGCCATAAGCGATTTACCGCTCAGTTTTGATTTTAAATTTAACTTCGCAGACGCGCTATCTCCTTCTGGGCGCTTAACTCATTTATATCCATTACCTGATAACAGCCAACGTTATTTATTGAGTTGGGATCTTTGTCGGGTTGTTGTTGAAGAACAAATCCGTGCATGTGGTCAATTAACTGATGAACAGTTACTGGATCAAACCTTAACACTTGCCGATCCCTTATATGAGCTTTGGCTACTTAACGATGCCGACGGTACTCAGCAGTTAGTCGCCAATAGCGAAGAAGGTAAAGTGATTACTGAAGCGTTAGTGATGCAGCCTTCATCGCAACCTAAAGCCTTTATCGCCGATCAAGTGGTTGGTAATGAACTTGATCCACAGTTGCACCAAGAACTCGCTGCGGCAATTCACATTCGCAGCGTATATGATTTTGATGGTCAAGACAGCAGCAGTAATCAAGGCGGTATTAGTCGATTAAGCGATCCTTCATTAACCCCAGCCAGTGAATTACCAGCGCGCTTTTTAAAAGTCGTCCGCGGCGTACCTATGCCACCTGATGAAGTTCGAGATATTGCCAATACCGATTTTGGCCGCAGCCGAAATCAATTAATGCGCGAAGTTATTGGCTACACCCCAATTCAGCCAGACGGCTCAGTGAAAATTAAAGTCCCTGCAAATGTGCCATTGGCCATCAGTGTCTTAGATAGCAACGGCCAACGCATTGGTGGTCGCCACAGCCAATGGATAAGTTTACAAGCCGGTGAAACCCTGCAATGTATGGGTTGTCACACGGCTAACAGCCAATTACCTCATGGCCGTTATGATGCCCAAGCAGACAGCATTAACACAGGGGCGATTGGTGGCTCTGCATACCCTAATACCAGCAGCAATATTATTCCAATACAAGGTCAAACCATGGCGCAGGCCGATGCCATGGTCAATGGCATTGCAGAGCTATCGGCGAGCCTACGTTACGATGATATTTGGACTAATCCAGCTATCTCAGCGCCAAACCCGAGTATGAATCTGAGTTATGAAAACTTAACAACCCCTGCACCAAATGGCAGTGAATGTTTTAATAATTGGACCCCATATTGCCGCATTCAAATCAACTATGAAGAACATATTCAGCCCCTTTGGGATTTACCTCGTTTAGCCATAGACGAAGACACCTTAGAGGTCCTTGCGGATAACACTTGCACCGTGTGCCATAGCAATGTCGATGATAATAACCTTGCCCAGGTGCCAGCTGGTCAGCTTGAATTGATTGCAGCTCCATCAATAGATCAAATCGCTCACCTAACGAGTTATCGTGAGTTATTTTTTAATGATGTCGAACAAGAAGAAGTGGATGGGATCGTTATCGACAAACTAGTCGAAGTGCTAGATGCCGATGGTAACGTGGTTTATCAAGTGGATGCCGATGGTGAATTGATACTCGATGCCGAAGGTAATCCAATTCCTGTATTAACCACAGTGAATGTACCAGCAATTATCTCGACTAATGGTGCCAGAGCCAGTAGCAGGTTTTTTAATACCATGAATGATGAAACCCATCAAAATATGCTGACAGCCGACGAACTTAAATTATTAAGCGAATGGATAGATATTGGAGCTCAGTATTACAACACTCCTTTTTACGCTCAAGATTAGTCGAAAAGGCTTTTGATAACAGCCGCCATAATAAGAGCAACCTTGGTAAGAGACGGCTTGATAAGAAAAACCTTGATAACAACAAAGTTAAAAGCCAAATAAAAACAACAATAAACAAGGACTGATGATGTTACAAAAAGGAAACTATGTTTAATTTCGCCTGCCCATTCAAATTCATGTTGGCAGGTACATTACTCTGTTTAACGTTATTGAACTCCAACCTTGCTCACGCTGAATCCTCGGCGGCGCAGTTAACCATTGATGTTCCCTTTGTTGAGCTTCATTCAGGCCCAAGTGCAGGCTATCCCGTCGTACATGTTGTTGAGCAACATGAACAGGTCAGTGTACTACTCAAACGAACATCTTGGCTCAAAGTCCGTGATAAGCGTGGCATTGAAGGTTGGTTTCATGAAGATGACTTACGCGGACTCAGCCAACATGGTGAAGCGGTTAACCAGCATGTCATTGGCACTGAAGCCTTTATGCAAAGAGACTGGGAATCGGGCGTAATGTATGGCGACCTTGAAGGCGCTAACTTTTATAACGTGCACTTAGGCTATGTTTTCACCCCTGTTTTTAGTGCTGAAATATCTGCAGGTAAAGCCTTAGGTAGCATTTCTGATAGTGACTTATTTGAAGCCATGCTTTACAGCCATCCTTTTCCTGAATTTACCTTGGTCCCTTACATTGGCATAGGTGGCGGCATTATCAACACTAAGCCTCACAGTGTTATCGCGGATTCTGAATCACGTCAAAGCACCTTAATGAGTGCAGCGGCTGGGGTTAAATACCATCTCGCACGTAACTTTATCTTACGCGCCGAATATAAACTCTCGTTGGCCTTAACCGACAGAGATGAAAATGAACAACTTCAATCTTGGAAAGTCGGCTTTAGCGTCTTTTTCTAATGGGCATGGGAATAATGAAGGCAATGATGAAAACAGCGATAACAACAAAAATAAGCATTAATACCATGGTAAAAAACGCAATTAAATCTTGTTTAACCCTAAGTATCGTCACTTTAGGCATGGGCTATAGCGCCATTGCACTTTCAGCTGAAGCTAGCCAATCAAATACCGTCGGAGTTAAAGCCGATGTTGAGCGCCGCGAAGTACTCGATGATGTATTGGATACCGAAAATTTCGAGGTCGGTATTCAAGGTGGCTTGATGTCAATTGAGGACTTTGAAAATAGCCCTTGGATTAGTGCACATCTGGGGTATCACATCAGTGAACACTTTTATGTCAAAGGCAGATATGCAGTCGCTGAAGGCGGATATACCAGTTTTGAGAAGCTTGCTCATACCGCGCCTTTACTGACAGATGAAGAGCGCGAAATGACCTACTACGGCCTCAATATTGGTTATAACCTTCTGCCTGGTGAAATATTTTTCAGTGAAGATTTAGTCTTTAACAGTGTGTTCTCCATTGAAGTCGGTGGTGGTAACACTGAGTTTGCCGGTGATGAACAATTTACGGTGAACTTAACCGCTAACTACCGTGTTTTTCTCAATGACTGGGTTGCATGGGATCTGGCGATGAGTGACTACATCTTTGACACTCAAATAACAGGCTCATCAAAAACGACGCACAATTTAACCTTTTCTACCGGTATTGCTGTTTATTTTTAATCTATAGCCGTTGGTCACAACCTAGCTCGAAAAAGAGTTAAACAAAAATTAAATAGTAAGAAAAAAAGGATTATCAATGATGTTATTTAAGCGTGGGTTCATTGCCCTGTTTACCCTATTTACTTTAAGTGTATCGATTCAAGCCAATGCGTTATCAGAAGGCGATATGGCACCAGATTTCACCTTAAAAAACATGCAAGGTGAGAACCTTAAACTCTCTGAGCAGCGCGGCAATATCATCCTGATTAACTTCTGGGCATCTTGGTGTGGACCTTGTAGAAAAGAGATGCCAGTACTGCAAAAGCTTGAAGACAAATATCGAGATTTAGGCGTTGCCGTTTGGGGCGTCAATGTTGAGCAAGAAAACCAAGCAGGTAAAGACTTTCTAGCCGATCTTAATTTAAGTTTTGACATCTTTTTTGACGAAACAAACAGCCTATCTCAGACCTACGATGTAAAAGCCATGCCAACGACTGTGATTGTCGATCGCGACGGCAAAGTGCGATATGTGTTCTTAGGTTATCAAGACGGTTACGAGAAAAAATACGCCGCTGCGATTAAAAAGCTGATCAGAGAGTAACCCTATGATGAATCCAATCAAAAAAATGCTCATGCTCATAACGGCCCTGTCGTCACTATTCATAATATCGGGCTGCTCAAGTTTAGACATAGAACCTTGGGTAAAACCTTATGAACGCCAAAACCTTGCCGATCCTATTATGCGATTTGGTAGGCACCCCATTGCCAATATGCACGTAGCGCATGTATTGGAGGCCCGTGAGTCTGCTCGCGGAGCAGAAGGAACTGGAGGCGGTGGCTGTGGTTGTAACTAAGATGCTCAAGTGCTTATTAAAGACAGCCACACTGACAGGATTAATTCTCTGCTCGCCACTCAGCCTAGCAGCAGTGCTAGAGCCTGATCGCGCTGATGTGCTTTATCACAGCTATGAAGGCGGCGGGATGAAAATTGACGGTCCTTCGGTATTGCTTCGAAAAAAGACCTCAGAATCATTGGCGTTTACTGGCTACTACTACCTCGATAGCATTTCTTCGGCCTCTGTAGATGTGCTCAGTACAGCAAGTCCATATAGCGAAAAGCGCCATGAAGGCCAAATTGGGGTCGAATACCTCAACGATAAGACCTTAATGACCTTTAATGCCCGCCAGAGTGATGAAGACGATTACCTCGCACAATCCTTTAGTGTTAATGTATCTCAAGATACCTTTGGCGATTTAACCAATTTAAGTCTTGGTGTGTCATATGGTGATAATGAAATACGCCGCAATGGCGATGACCAATTTGAAGAACAAAGCCAGCAGTACCGTATTCGCGCAGGCATAAGTCAAATTTTAACTCGCAACTTAACCGCGCAACTTAACTTTGAAGCCATTGCTGACGAAGGTTACCTCAATAACCCATACCGTACGGTACGCTACATAGATACAACTAACCCATCCGGTGTTGGCTATCAGTCTGAAATCTATCCAGAGACTCGTAACTCGTTTTCAACCAAATTATCGGCAAGCTACTTTCTGCCCTATCGCGCGGCGTTATTTTTTCATTATCGCTACTTCAACGACAGCTGGGAAATTGATGCTAATGATGTCGAACTCGGATACCGCCACCCTATTGGTGACTTCTTAGAACTTGAATTTAAAGTGCGTTACTACCAGCAAACTCAAGCTGAATTTTATAGTGACTTATTCCCTTATCAAGATGCACAAAACTACCTAGCCCGCGATAAAGAGTTAAGTGACTTTAATGACTTAACCTTAGGCCTAGGTGTCACATATTTAATGCCTGAAAGCTTATCTTTTGGAGATACTCGCTCAGAAGCCAGTATTCAATGGGACTACATCACCTTCGACTACAACAACTTTAGAGATCCCACTGCTGATGGTGGCGTAGGTAACGAACCGTTTTACAATTTTTCCGCTAACGTCATCCGCGCTTTTTATAGCGTTTACTTTTAATCATTTTGCGTAATGTTAGCGATTTAGCCCATTTTCAAGGTAGAAATATGAACAACACAGATCAAGGTACTGGACAAGGTACAGCGCAGGGTAACACTGTTAAGTCATCTACAAATTTTAAAATATGGCTCACTTTGGGGCTATTTATAGCCATTTTCTGGAGCGCGATGCAGCCAAATGCCGCGTTAGCCAATACTGATAATGACGCGAGTGCTAATGCAATGACTAATGGTAATGTTAGCGCTGATAGTCAGAGTCAGGTAGCAAGCGATCTTGAAAACATCAAAAGCCAAGTCATTAAATTAAATCGTGATTTATTCATTCTTGAAGAAGACTTATTGTTCCCCGCAAGCACTCAAATAGCTGTATTTGTGTCAGTGGATATTGGACGTTTTTTTACCCTAGACAGTGTCGAGCTAAAAATTAATCAGCAAAATGTAGCCGGTTTTTTATATACCCAACGCCAACGTCGTGCACTGGAAAAAGGCGGCATTCAAAAAGTCTATATGGGCAATTTGAAAATGGGACAGCATCAGCTTACCGCTATTTTTACCGGTGTTGATGCAGAAGGTCGCACCGTACAAAGAGCAGTGACTCATCAATTTGAAAAGACAGATGAAACCGTGATGGTGGAATTGAAACTTGAAGATAATGAATCCAGTTATCGTGCAGATGTGAAAGTTGAAGAGTGGGTTTTATAACGGTTATGCCAGTTAATATGAACCAAGCTTTCCGTGACTTTAGCCGCTATGCAGTAGCAACGCCTCAGCTAAAAGCGATATTACTGCTTATCGTTAGCGGCTGTTTTTCAACTGCAGCTATCAGTGCTGATATGCCCACTGATGTCTCAACTGATGAGCTAAATAAGCAACCAACTGAAGTTGCTCATTCAACGGCTGCAACTAATTTAACCCTTGCTCAGCAAGCTAACCTGCGCAATAAACTTTATCGCCAAGCCTTATACTTTTATTTTGAAGGTGATTACAACGCCGCATTAAGCCAAGTTAGCCTAAACAGACAGCGCTTTGATGCTGATACCGCAAAAAGCCATTTGTTTGAAGCTGGCTTACAGGTATCCATCGGTTTACATCATCAAGCTACTGAGACGTTGGCCACGTTCGAGCAAGCATTAATTCAACAACAAGCAGACGATAAGTTGGCAGGTATTGAGCCACCAACCGAAGATAAACAAGGCAATAAAACTGCCACCTCTGCTGATGAGCTAAAGCTTATCGCGCTACTACAGTTGTCAGAACAACAAATAGAGCAAGGTAAACACAATGCTGCCCAGCAAACCCTCGCTAATATCACTCAACTGCCTGCTTCATATGCTGAGCAATATCAGATCCTACATCAATTGGCATATTGGCCTGCATCTGTGACTCCTTCAGCGAAAATACTTGATGAGTCAGCCGCGGGATCAAACCAAGCAGATACTGAATTAACTGCAAAGTCAGCATTATCTGCTTACGTCATGCTTAACCAAGCACTGCAATTGATGCAAGCAAAGGATTATCAACGCGCAGAAACACTGCTGGTACGCATTAAAAACATAAACTTAGCAGCAACTGAAACGAATTTCTGGCAAAGCTTATTTACCGAAAAGAGTCCACAACAACGAGCTCAAGTTTCTAGTAAAAATGTTAATAAAGAAATCACTGACATAAGCATAATGACAGCTGATGAATTAAAGGCAGACAAACAAATCCAGCAGCAAGCCATTAATGATTATGCTCAATTATTGTTAGCCCAACTGTATGTTAAACAAGGTCTATACCAAGCAGCATTCGATCAATTACAAGATTTTCCTGAGCACAGTCCTTACACTGAGTCTGCACTATTTCTATTTGCCTTCTCAGCTCAGCAGATCAAGCGATATGACACTTCACTGGCATTGCTTGATTTATTAAAACGTGACTATCAATACTCCCAGCTCGGTTGGCAATCAGCATTACTCATTTCTGCTCAAATCAAACAGCAAAACACACTTTCTGAGAGCCTATATAGCTATCAACAAGCCGAGCAACTCTATGTTGAACAATTAGCTGACTTAGCACGCTTTCATACCGATATTAAGCAAACAGAATTAACGCCATTATTGTTCAACAGTAATGTAAACGCTCAAACGGGAGCTAATGGTCAATGGCTGCAAAAAGCCTTAGAAAATCCAGAGCTGAAACACGATATCGATACCTTATCTGAGTTATCACTGTTAACGAGCAATATTGACCGTCAGCAGCAAAAAAATGCCTGGATAAAAGAGAGCTTAACACTCAATAAACAGCGTCAAGCTCGCATCATCGAACAGCAAAGCCAAACCCAGTATCCTGAATTGATTCAGCAGTTAACCAATCAAAAGCAGCTGTTAGCACAAATGATTACTGAGGCTGAGGCACAAGAAAACGCAGATATTTTTGCCAATGACGCAGAGCAAGCATGGCTTAAACGCGTCAATGAAAGTGAAAACGTTATCAAGGCTATTCGTGGTCAGCGCAGCACTGAAGAGTATCAACAAAGACTAAACCGCGTTAAAGCAGTCCTTAACTGGGAGTTGCAACAGCAATTTCCTCAAAGGTTATGGCAACATAAAAAATTACTTAAACAAGTCGACCAACAACTCGTACTGGTAAGTCTGCAGCAACAACGCTTTGCTCAGTTAGCCAATTCTCAGCAACAAACCACTGCGTTTGAGCAGCGCCAAGCTCAAGCAGAAACGAGACTGGTTACAACAATTCAAAATATCGCAGCACTTGAATCCTCAACCAAAGCTCAAATTCAACAAAAAATCTCAGCCTTTGTTTCTGAGCAACAAATTCAGCTTGAACAGTTATTACTGGCCTCTCGCCATGAAATGGCGGCTGTATTAGAGCAAATGTCCCAACCTGTTATAAATGGGGAGAAATTATAATGACCCCATCAAAACCAACGCTATCTCTACTCGTTAGCTGCATGATCATTGCTGGCGTCAGCGGTTGTAAAAGCACCCTAGATACTCAAGCTAATAACAATCCCAAAAGAGCGACATTAACTGATTTAGCCAAACAACAACCCCAAGTTTCATTGGACTCACTTGCTCTGACAAAAGCGCAGCGAAGCCAAAAACTTGCGCAAATTTATCAGCAATTACTGACATTAGAACCCAACCCAGAAGTCAGAACACACGTTGAATATCGTCTGGTTCAAATTAAGACTGAAAATCTTGAAGAGCAAATGTTTGGTGAGCTTGAAACCACAGTTCTTGATGAAGATACAGGGGTTAACCCGTTAGCTGCAGAGCAAAAAGCTTTGCAACAATTCAAGCAAAACGATCAACAGCTAGTAAAATTAATCGCTGAGTATCAAACACTATTACAGCGCTACCCTAATCGCGCTGATAACGAGCATCTGCAGTATCAACTGGCAAAAGCGCTAGATTTGCAAGGCCAGCTAGATGAAAGCTTAATCGAGATGGAATCGTTATTATCCCGCTACCCTAACACTCAATATTTAGCGGAGCTTAACTTTAGGCGCGGCGAAATCTATTACAACTTGCAAGATTACCCTGCTGCGATAAGCGCTTATAAACAGGTTCAATCAGCTGATAACAATGATAAATATTTACTCAACAGCATTTATATGTCTGGCTGGTCACTGTTTAAACTGAATCGCTTACCTGAGGCTGATAGTACCTTTTTAGCCGTGTTCGATACGATTTTAGCTAACCATAAACCAAAGCAAAATGAGTTAACCGCAACGGATTTCAGTTTTGCCAGTTTGAGCAGTCGCGAGCAAAACCTAGCAATTGATGCGCAGCGAGTTTTAAGTATTTCACTCAGTCAGCAGCAACAATCCGTATCCTTAGTTGCACTGGTGACATCAAAACAAGACACGCGTTACTTACCTATTTATCAACATGTTCTATTTGATAACTTAGCAAAATTCTTACTGAAACAAGAGCTGCAACATGATGCAGAGCTGGCCTATCAAGCCTATATCGATTTGGCACAAGATAACATTTGGTCTGCTCGTTACTCATTGGCTTTACTTGAGCTTTATCAGCGCCAAGGTAAATTTGCTTCAATGCATAAACTCAAAAATGATTATATTAACCAGTACGGGTTAAATAGCACTTTTTGGAGTCAAGCAAGTGCAAAGCATCAACAAGAGTTACTGCCTCATTTACTGGCATTTAGTGATGAGCATAGCCGCAGAGTTTACGCCAACGCGCAAAATCAGCCTGCAGGCATTGGCCGAGTAAGCGCTTTTAAAGCGGCTGCAAATGCATTAAGTACATACTTACAACTCGCAAAACTGCCACAATCAAGCAGCTTACTCAGCAAAGATATTCACACTGATGAATACCTGTTTGCTGATGCTAATTTTGAAGCCCAGCAATTTAGACAAGCACTTAACAGTTATAAAACTATCGCTTATGGTGAAATCAGTTCTATTGATGATTCGCTTCAAGCAGACCAGCCAAACCAACAAGCTGATCACTTAAGCCAACCAAATAAGCAGCTAAACCAAGAGCAGATAGCCCTCAAAAAGCAGGCTGCTTATGCAACCACAATCACAATTCGAGAAATCCTAACGCCGCTGCAAAATCAAGCTAATGCAAATTTGGATAGCACTCAGGTCGTTGTCCAAGAGAGGGTCGCCTTAGATAAACAGTTTATCGCCAACTATCCAGATGATAAACGCGCTCTAGAGCTTGCAACTCACGGCGCCCAATATTCATTTGCATCGAAAAATTACCTGGATTTAGCCCAGTTCAGCGAATTTGTATTAGTGACTCACGGTGTCATTAATCAACCCTCTGAGAAAAGTGCAGAACAAATAGCGGTAGTAGCGCGACAAACACCTGATGAATTAGCCAGTGTACAAAAACCTCAGGCTTATATCGCCCTAGATAAATCAAGTGTTATCAATCCAGTAGAGCACGGTAAACAGCTGCCTAAAACTCAATTAAAACAAGTACAACTTGTGACTCAGTTATATGCTCACGGGTTATATCAGCAAAGCCAATATGCCCTTGCTGAGCAATCTTATAATCTGGCGTTAAAATATTTAAGTGTCAGTCAAACACCGACAGCGCAGCAAGCGACATCACGAGTTGAAATGCGCGATTTATTAGCATCAAGCATTTACTTCCAAGCACAGGCTAACAAGAACGACAATCCGCAACTTGCTGTTGTCGATTTATTACGGATTAGCAAAGCTGTGCCTGAATCAAAATATGCAGTCAGTGGCGAGTTTGAAGCGGCGAATATCTTGCTTTCGCAACAGCAATGGCAACAAGCTATTACGGTATTGGTGCCATTTCAAAAGCGTTACCCTAAACATCAATTCAGTGCATCAATCCCAGCAAAACTTGCTCAGTCATATGAAGCATTAGAACAATGGGAATTGGCTGCTGAGCAACTGTTGATTATTGTTGCCAATGAACCCAAAGGAGCGCTAAAGCGTGAGGCGCAATATACTGCTGCGGAGTACTACCTCAAAGCAGGCGAAACCGAAAAAGCCCGCTTAACCTATCGAACATACGCTAAAGATTACCCTGAGCCTTTTGATGTAGCACAAGAAGTACGCCTTAAAATGAGCGAGTTTTATCAAGTTTCTAACGAGCCCAACAAGGAATATTACTGGTATCGCCAGATATTAACCTTCCACGCCAAGCAGCAAGCTAAAGCGAATACCTTTGCTGGGCGAGAAATTGAAATTGCCTCTATTGCAGCTTCTGAATTAGCCCAAGCACACCAGCAAACATTTATCGCGATTAAGCTAACCGCGCCATTAAATAAAACCTTGAAGCGTAAACAAGACGCGATGAAACAAGCTATTGGTTATTACCAGCAAGTGTTGGACTTTCAACGAGCACAATATGTGCCGCAAGCAACCTTTAACTTAGCTGAAATGTATCGCCAGTTAGCGGCTGATGTTATGGACTCTGAGCGCCCTAGTGACCTAGATGAATTAGCGCTGGAAGAGTACGAAATATTGCTTGAAGAGCTCGCCTATCCATTTGAGGAAAAGGCTATTGAAATTCATATCAGTAACACTGAGCGAGCTTGGAAAAATATCTATGACCAATGGATTGGCAAAAGTTTCACAACCTTAACTGAACTGTCACCTGCGTTATATAACAAACAGGAGGTGACACATGATGTCGTTGAATCAATTCACTAAACCTTTAAGTAAGAGAGTAAACAGTCGGGTGAATAATAAAGTGAATAACACACTTTCCTCAGCTCATGTCACCATCAAGTTATTAATGGGTTTCAGCCTAATGATCTTGTCTGCATGCTCAACGATGACTAATGATCAAGCGAGTGAAAACGCCGAAGCTAACGGTATTGATGCCCTAGATAGCAGTATGGTGGATATGGTTAACACAGATGATGGCAATGCTAGCTCTGTGGCAAATGGCTCTGTAGGGAACAGCTCGAACAAGCAAACGGCAAGTAATGGCGCTTTAAATGACATAACAGCCAACAATTACAACTTATATGCTGAGCAAGCACAGCAACGTTTAGCCAATGTACCCAGTACGGTGTTAACTCAGTATCAAGATGCGCTTGCTCTGATGAAACAACAGCAATTTGATCAAGCTGATGTATTATTCGATCAAGTACTCTTGGCGCAGCCAACCCTATCAGGTGCATTAGTAAACAAAGCCTTAATCGCCATTAATAAAAGTGACTTTAGTCAGGCTGAATCTTTGTTAAATCAAGCCATTGCCGTTAACCATAAAAACCCTTACGCCTTTCAGTTGAAGGCCCTTGTAGCAAGAAAGCAAGGTCAATTTGAACAGGCAGAAAAAGATTATTTAACCGCATTATCTATTTGGCCTAATTATCCAGAAGCACAAGTTAACCTGGCTATTTTGCTCGAGCTATACCGAGGAAAACTATTAGATTCGAGACGTTATTATCAATCCTATTTATTGCTAAAACCTGATGATGTTCAAGCCCAGCGATGGTTGGCTGGCGTTGAAATAAAAATTCAGCGCGCTGGGCTCAATTTGCAAGAAGGAGAAGGATAAGATGGTTAGTTCATTAACCCCGATGACAACATACCGTGTAAACGCAGCGGTTATTGCTGTTATGACACTCTTGCTGCTATCAGTCATTAGCATTGGCCAGCTTAATGCCGCTGAAACCGTCAGCACAGCAAACAAACCCGTATTAATTGAAAGTAAAGTGACCGGCACGCAAGAGCAACCCAAAGTGCTTTACATCATGCCTTGGCAAGGAATTACCAACCCTGTAGCAATACAAGATAACAATATGCAAATCATCTTGCCGCAATTCAAACCGATTAACCCTAAAAAGTTCCAACAAGAGGTACGTGATTTCAGTGTGAATACTTCATCAAAACAATAAAGGGTGTATTCACCAAGATAAAAGTTTAACCCAAAGCAGTAACAAAAAAGCAGTAACAAAAAATAACTACATTTAGGACGAGTCAAAAACAACTTCGTTCGACTCTATAAAAAGGAAAATATCATGAGTTTTACCGACCATATTATTGCATTTTTACAAAATGGTGGCCCGTTCATATACCCTATCGCCCTAGTATTAGTCGTCGGTTTGGCCATCACTATCGAACGCTGGTTATATCTCAGTTCAGCTCATCGCACTAACCAAAAAGCATTCTCGTTAATCAAAGAAGCACTTAAAAGCGGTGATGTCGCGACAATCAGTCAACATGCGCAAAATAATAAAGCCCCTGTATTTGATGTATTGCAATCTGGTATCGTCAGAATTTCACAAGCTAATCGCCGTGAAGATGTGGAATACGCCATGGAAGAAACCATCATGGAGTACATGTTGAGACTTGAAAAGCGCACGCCATTTATTGCTACCTTAGCCAATATTGCTACGCTACTTGGTCTACTGGGTACCATTATGGGGCTGATTGCAGCGTTCTCTGCGGTAGCCAGTGCAGATCCAGCTGAAAAAGCTAACCTGCTGTCTTCCAGTATTTCTGTTGCAATGAACACCACTGCATTTGGTCTTATTACCGCTATTCCGCTAATTCTATTTCACTCAACACTGCAAACTAAAACTGCGACTATTGTTGATTCAATTGAAATGGCTGGCATTAAATTACTTAATTCACTGTCATTTTCTAAGCAAGCGGATTCGGACCGAGGCTAATAATTATGAGACGCCGTCGTCGCCCTAATACCGAAGATGCAGAACTCGATATCACTTCATTTATGAATTTGATGATCGTGCTCGTGCCTGTGTTATTACTGAGTTTGGTATTTTCACAAGTACGGATACTAAATCTGCAATTGCCTGTTATGTCAGAATCTCAACAAGCTGAAGATGATCAAGAACCTAAAGTATTGGAACTGGTCATTACTCAGCAAAGTCTTGAGCTCAACTACCCTGCGGGCATATTACTTAAACGTTTTGAAACAACAGAACAAGGTTATGCTTTCAAGGCTTTGTCTGTGTACTTACAAGACCTTAAACTGACTTTTCAACAACAAGAAATCGATAAAAATGACATAGTGCTTTTGCTTGAATCTAATATCGATTATCAGACCATTGTGACTGCAATGGATACCGTGCGTTCATACAAAGCAGTGGTTGCGGCTAATCTAGTCGATGCTGAACTGTTTCCGCTTATCTCATTAGGCGATGCACCTGAAGAATCACTTGCTGAAACACAAGTAAGTGAAACCACAGGAGGCAAATCATGAAGCAATCACCCAGAGCTAAACGACTTGCTAAGCACCATAAGCGCTTTAAATCAGGTGGCAAACTTAACTTAGTTGCCTTGATGGATATCTTTACGATTTTGGTATTCTTCTTGATTGTGAATCAATCTGAAGTACGCGTTCTACAAAATATCGAAAAGATAAAGTTACCTGTCTCTATTGCTGAAGAACTGCCAGTTGAAAACCTGGTTATCACAGTACTTAAAGATACAGTGCTTATCCAAGAGCGAGCTGTTTGGCAAAATAGTGCTGATAAGCCTAACTTCAGTGAACAAGAAAACCTTGAGTTTATCGAAGCGATGACTACTGAGCTTACATACCAAGCGAGTAAACGTACTGAGTTAACAGAGTCAGAAAAGGAAAAAGGCCGTGCCGTCACCATTATTGGCGATAGCAGCACACCTTATATGGCGTTAAAGCAAATTATGGCTGCTTGTGCTGAAACGGGATATAGAAATATGTCATTAGCCGTGGAACGCCAAGCCAGTAAAGCGGCTGAGGAGAGTTAGCATGACAGCAGCAAGCTTATCCCATTCGTTTAATGGCAGTAGCCCAAATGGTAATAGCTTTAACGACATAGGTGATTTATTTAAGCCCAGTAAACAAGATAGGTTATTTAAACAGATCTTAGTGTTACTACTGGTCATTTACGCTGTGTTCGGCATCGGTGTGCCTTTACTTGAGCAAGTTGAAGTGCCAAGAGAAGTTAAAGAGCAATTACCACCGCAGTTAGCGAAAATAATGCTTAAAGAAAAACAACTTCCAGTGCCTGAAAAGCCAGAAGTTATTCCTGAACCTGAGCCAGAACTTGAAAAAGAACCGGAAAAGGTTGAAGAGAAGCCTATCGATAAACCTGTTGAAAAGCCAATAGTACAGCCGACAATGACCCGTGAGGCCGCAAAAGAAAAAGCACAAACTTCAGGGCTAGCAGCCATGAAAGATGAGCTTTTTTCAATGCGTGAAGCGTTTGATATCAAGCCGGCATCTCAAAGTGCCCTTGAACAAACGCAGGCGCAAGAAGTGAAAATCAAACGTAAGATGTTAGCAGCTTCGGCCAATACCCAAAGTGAGAGTTTAACCACCTCTACCGTCAATCAAACCGTTGTGTCAGATGCTTTAAGCACTAAAAACACCCAACAAATTAGGTTGGCAGAAGAGGAGGTGTTAGCTACTCAAGGGGCAATTGCCGAGGAAGAGCAACTGGCTTCTGCGGGAAGCCAACGTTCAGAGGCAGCATTACGCCGCACACTTGAGGCGAACAAAGCACGTTTATATGCCTTGTATAATCGAGCTCTGCGTAAAGACCCTTTCCTCAAAGGTAAAGTCATGTTTGAGATTGAGATCCTGCCTAATGGCAGCATTAGTCGGGTTGATATTCAATCAAGCCAGCTTAACAATGCCAAATTAGAGCGCCAACTAAAGGTTGTGTTACGTTCAATCACCTTCCCAGCAGAAGATGTTGCAACAATGACAACCATTTGGGCGATCGACTTCTTACCCAGCTAGACAGAAGTAAGCGATAAATGATTAATTAATTTTTATCAGTTAACAATACGGCCAATTGGCCGTATTTTTTTATTTGCTTAAGGCTTAGAAAGTAAAACAGATTAAAGCACTTGCTTCATAATCTTAGCATCAGGGCCATAACTTGCGTTAGCCGCCTGCTCATGATCAATCTCAAAGCCCATTTTTTGCCAAAAAGGGACTGAGCCTTGTATTGCCACAAGTTGTATTTGTGAGTAATTGTATTGCTTAGCAATTAATTTTAACTGCTCAACCATTTGCTTACCGACTCCTGAGCCTTTTAATAGAGCAGATACCGCTAAATCATGTAGAAACAATTTATTACCCTCCTTTTTCTCAGAAAGTGTCTGATAGAGCTTAGGAGGCGTTTCATTAGCCCAAACATGAGCCAATAGATAAGCCATTACCTTTTGCTCTTCATTTTGATAGACAAAACAGCAGTGAGCAGAATGCTGCCATTTATCCCGAAGGACTTCGAGCGGCTCTGGTTCAATATCCACATACACTTGCGATTGGAGTTTATAGATTTCAGGCCACATTGACTCTGTAATTGGATTAATTGGCATTTCGGGCAGACTCTGAATGTAATAATTTAGAAAGTAATAATTTGGAACGTATGACTTATCCATCATACAAAAATAATCATATGCCTCAATCGATAAGTGATAATGGATAAATATAAGAAGATAAATCATAAATTTCAGGCAACAAAAAGCCCGTCATAAGACGGGCTCTTGCTTTAACCGTGAGGCTAAATTTGGCTGGGATACCAGGATTCGAACCTGGGGATGCCGAGATCAAAACCCGGTGCCTTACCACTTGGCGATATCCCAAAATTGGTTATGTATAACTTTTCATAAAGGAAGGTTTACATATTGAAAAAATTTGATGGTACGGGAAGAGAGACTTGAACTCTCACACCTTACGGCACCAGAACCTAAATCTGGCGTGTCTACCAATTCCACCACTCCCGCATCAAATCTTTCTCAGAATATACACTAATTATATATAGTGTAAACTCTGTTGTTGCTCTTTTCTAACTAAGTAGCATAGCGTTACCCACTAATCTACCTTTAAACATGGTAGCAATGGCGGGACTTGAACCTGCGACCCCAGCATTATGAATGCTGTGCTCTAACCAGCTGAGCTACATTGCCTAAGATGGCTGGGATACCAGGATTCGAACCTGGGGATGCCGAGATCAAAACCCGGTGCCTTACCACTTGGCGATATCCCAATAATCTTGTCTACTTACTTTAAAATGGCTGGGATACCAGGATTCGAACCTGGGGATGCCGAGATCAAAACCCGGTGCCTTACCACTTGGCGATATCCCAATCTAAAGCTTTTTCGAAAAACCCGCTAATGCCAGCCTTTCTATATAATGGTACGGGAAGAGAGACTTGAACTCTCACACCTTACGGCACCAGAACCTAAATCTGGCGTGTCTACCAATTCCACCACTCCCGCACTGACTCTGTTTAACATCCAGAACACGATGCTCATTTAACCTTGAGAAGGTAGCCAGTCATATCTCTAAAACCTTGCGGCCTTAACTAACCAGCGAATCTCTAGTTTGACATCTTGAGAAGAAGGTAGCAATGGCGGGACTTGAACCTGCGACCCCAGCATTATGAATGCTGTGCTCTAACCAGCTGAGCTACATTGCCACTTTATCTTTCGTTGCCCTCGTCGTGAGGACGGGGCGTATTATGCTTATTCAGCGTATCGAGGTCAACTGCTTTTTTTAGCTATTTTCATCAATTGGCACTGTTCGGCTATAAGTTCACCAAACTGCGTAGCAAATCGGCATATTTGACCAAAAAAGTTAACCTCGACCGCTTGTTTGACTAATTAAAGTCTGCAAATACTATTTATACGTTGAATAAGAAATGCATTACATCGCCATCTTTAACGATATAAGCTTTACCTTCTACGCGTAACTTACCTGCTTCTTTAGCACCTGCTTCACCATTAAACTCGATAAAGTCATCATAGGCCATTACTTGGGCGCGAATAAAGCCACGCTCAAAGTCGGTGTGGATCACACCAGCAGCTTGTGGCGCACTGGCGCCTACTGGCACAGTCCATGCTCTTACTTCTTTTACACCTGCAGTAAAGTAAGTCTGTAAGTCCAATAATTCATAACCACCACGAATAACGCGATCAAGCCCTGGCTCATCAAGACCAAGGTCTGCCATAAACTCATCACGCTCTTCAGCGTCCATCTCAGCAAGCTCAGACTCAATAGCAGCACATACTGCAACCACCACGGCGTTTTCTGTCGCGGCAATGGCTTTAACAGCATCTAAATGTGGGTTATTCTCAAATCCATCTTCAGATACGTTAGCAATGTACATGGTTGGCTTTAGGGTTAAGAAGTTAAGGTAGGCAATTGCAGCCATTTCTTCTTTGCTTAACTCTAATGAACGCAGCATTTGGCCTTCATCTAAAGTTGGACGCATTTTTTCAAGTACTTCTACTTCAAACTTAGCATCTTTGTCGCCGCCTTTAGCGCGCTTTTGCTGACGGAAGATAGCACGCTCTAAGCTGTCTAAATCCGCTAACGCAAGTTCAGTGTTGATAACATCAATATCGCCTGCAGGGTCAACCTTGTTAGCAACATGAACGATGTTGTCATCTTCAAAACAACGTACAACGTGACCAATGGCATCCGTTTCACGAATGTTAGCTAGGAACTTGTTACCTAAACCTTCACCTTTTGATGCGCCAGCAACTAAACCTGCAATATCCACAAATTCCATTGTAGTCGGTAAAATACGTTCTGGATTAACAATCGCTGCTAATGCATCTAAACGTGGATCAGGTACTGGAACCACACCCGTATTTGGCTCAATGGTACAAAACGGGAAGTTAGCAGCTTCGATTCCTGCTTTAGTTAACGCATTAAATAGTGTTGACTTACCAACATTTGGCAAACCCACAATGCCGCATTTAAAACCCATATTTTTACCTTTATATAATTAAACTCACCTAGGAAGTGGTAAGTTGTGTCAAATCAATAATCAAAGCGCGGCTAATTAGAGCGCTTTGAATGTGTGTAATCGGTGCATCGCTTTCGCCATGTCTTGTTTAAACAATATTTCAGTTGAACGCACCGCTTCATCTATTGCTGCGTCCATCTTTTCTTGATCGCTCGCTGGCGCTTTACCTAAGACATAACCACTGACGCGGTTTTTATCTCCAGGGTGACCAATACCAATACGTAATCGGTAAAAGCCTTTTTCATTGGCAAGCTTAGCAATAATATCTTTTAAGCCGTTATGACCACCATGACCACCGCCCAATTTAAACTTGGCAACGCCCGGCTCCATATCAAGCTCATCATGGGCCACTAATATCTCTTCAGGTAAAATACGAAAAAAGTTCGCTAATGCGCCCACTGACTTACCGCTTAAATTCATAAACGTAGTAGGTATAAGTAGACGCACATCTTTACCATCAATAGTGACTCTGGCGGTTAAGCCAAAATATTTACTGTCTGGCGCTAAGGTGGCGCCACATAAACGCGCTAACTCTTGTACATACCATGCACCCGCATTATGACGAGTGTGGGCGTATTCTGCACCTGGGTTAGCAAGGCCGACAATTAGTTTTATTTGACTCATTAGCACTCAATTTCAGTGGTTAAATGACTGCGTTATCTTCAATATCATTTATCCATCTTAATAGTTATAGACTAAGATTTTGTGATTTGAAGGCGCTAAAGCGCGGCATTTTAACACTCAAAACTGAACTCAACAAATACACTGTGATAATTAGACAGAATGGGGATAACCTCACTGTGAAAAAGTTCACAGTGAATATAGTTAACCGCCATTAGAAATTGCGTGGTGGGGAAGGCGTGATTGCTGATTAAATAGAATAAGTTACGCTAAACCCAATGCGTATTTAAGCACTTTCTGTTTGATCGGATTATCGTAGTTTGCCAGTTTCAACAACCCATTTCTTAACAGTTTTATTGGTAATAAATCATTACTAAAGCCTGCATAGAATGCATCCATTGCTGACATCATCAATAAATTATCGCTATAACGTTTGCATTGATACTGCTTTAAACAAGATGCTGTCCACCAAGGTTTATCATTGCCTACTGCATCGGCAATGGTTGCAATCAATACATCGACATCTTTAAAACCAATATTGACGCCCTGCCCTGCAAGCGGGTTAATGGTATGGGCTGCATCACCTAAAATCACAATATTATCTTGGCAATAATCTTGGGCATGACGTCTTGTGAGCGGGAAACTGCCTCTAGCTATAACGGTAAAGTTCTCATCAAGCCTTGATGGAAAGTTAAGCTTAATTTGCTCAGCCAGTTGTTTATGATTGAGCTGCATAAGCTGCTTAATGCGACTATTACTGTCATACCATACTAATGAGGCGTTATTACCCGGTAATGGCAGTAATGAGCGTGGCCCTTGAGGGGTAAACTGTTGCCAAGTTATGTCTTGCTGCGCGGTGTCAGTTTCAACATTAATGAGCATGGCTGACTGAGCATAATCCCAGCCAGTAATACCAATACCGGCCCATTGTCTTACTTGTGAGTTAGCCCCATCTGCGCCAACTAATAATGATGCATGTAATTCAACGCCACTTTTAAGGGTCGCTTTAATTCCTTGAGACAATGATTTTACGTCACTATTGCTCATTTCAATACGCTCGAACTTAGCAACGCTATCAGGGCAATAACAATGCACATTGTCCATCTTTTCAATTTGCTGCCACAGACTCAGTTGAATTAAGCGGTTCTCAAAAAAATAGCCCAGATGTGATTCATCGATCTGATCAGCATGAAAACGGGTAATGCAATCATCGAGCTCCCAGGTTTCTAAACCTTTATAGGCCACATGACGCATAGTGCGTAATTGCTCCATTACGCCCAAGCGTTCGAGTAATTGCTCAGAGGCCACACTAATAGCTGATACGCGTAAGTCTAAGGGCTGCTCAGGTAAATAGGCTTTAGGCGCGAATGCTTCAACCATGGCAACATTTAAGCCAAGCTGACCTAACCCCACAGCTACAGCTGCGCCCACCATACCTCCGCCAACGATGACGACATCATGTTCAACTACATTCGATGCTTGATGCATTGTTTATTTACCTTAATAAAAAGCTGTAATACTGAAACGCCATGACAGCGGCTACTATTATGTGCCAATAAGCGTCACTTAAACTATGTACAAAGATGTCTGTAACGCCTCAATCGTATCGATATGTTGCTATCTTGAGTTTGAGCAACACTTGCTTACACTGGTCAAACTTTAACCACCAAACCTTACCTTATACTGAGACTGTCTAGTATGACATGCCTTGCAACCAACCCCTTAAATGCCAAGGTAAGAGAGGATAGTATGTTCAGTCAAAGCACCTATGTACAATCTAATAATGGAACCCTTAAATCACTAACAAGCAGCCGTAATACGTTAATGAGTTATGTAAAAAAGTTTACTAAGTCACTCTATACTATGCCGCTACTTGCAGGGCTTGTTGCTGGCGCAGCCATTATGCCAATGACAGCACAAGCCGAAGTACAACCGATGGAAACCATTACGGTTATTCACCGTTCATCCTTCGATTATGCCTTATATCAACAAACCACGGAAATGCTTACGCAGTTTAATAGAGAGCTAGCGCAAAAAATAATTGTTCAAGCAAGACAAGATAACGTCACAATGGCGAAACAATTTGGCTATTTTACCAATCAATCAAATGAGTTAGCCCAAATAGATAAACACCCTGAAAATATAGGGGTATTAGTCATTTCAGAATAATGCCGCTTAAGTGTGCACAAAGGCTAGCCAGCGAGCCTTTGTGCAGTTAAAATACTCGGCTATTTTTCTGTGGTAATAGAACGGCGTAACTGATGAGTAAAAAACTACACATAAAGACCTGGGGCTGTCAGATGAATGAATATGATTCATCTAAAATGGCTGACTTGCTGGACGATTATCAAGGTTATACCTTGACTGAGGATGCTGAAGAAGCAGACGTACTGCTACTAAACACATGTTCAATTCGCGAAAAAGCGCAGGAAAAAGTGTTTCATCAGCTTGGTCGCTGGAAAACCCTCAAAGACAAAAAACCTAATCTAATTATCGGTGTAGGTGGTTGTGTTGCCTCACAAGAAGGTAAAGCCATTAAAGAACGTGCTCAGTGCGTTGATATTATTTTTGGCCCACAAACCTTACATCGCTTACCTGAGATGATCACCCAAATTAATAATGGCGATAAAGCAGTTATTGATGTGAGCTTTCCTGAAATTGAAAAATTCGATCGCCTACCTGAGCCTCGCGCTGACGGTCCATCGGCGTTTGTGTCTATTATGGAAGGCTGCAGTAAATACTGTTCATTCTGCGTAGTGCCGTACACCCGCGGTGAAGAAGTTAGCCGCCCGGTTGATGATGTCATTTTAGAAATCGCACAACTTGCTGAACAAGGTGTACGTGAAGTAAACCTGCTTGGTCAAAACGTGAATGCGTTTCGCGGTGCTACCCATGATGATGATATTTGCACCTTCGCAGAGTTATTGCGTCTAGTGGCATCAATTGATGGTATCGACCGTGTGCGTTACACAACGAGTAACCCCATTGAGTTTTCACAAGACATTATCGATGTTTATGAAGACACCCCTGAAGTGGTGAGTTTCTTACATTTACCAGTGCAATCGGGATCAGACCGCATTCTAACTAATATGAAACGTGGTCATATGGCAATTGAATATAAATCAATTATTCGTCGTTTACGTAAAGCGCGCCCTGATATCCAAATCAGTTCCGACTTCATTGTCGGCTTCCCTGGTGAGTCAAATGCTGAATTTGAAGACACCATGAAGTTGATTGAAGATGTCAGTTTTGACCACAGCTTTAGCTTTATCTACAGCGCCCGTCCAGGAACACCAGCGGCTGATTTGCCAGATGATGTCACCATGGAAGAAAAGAAAAAGCGCTTAGCGATTTTACAAGACCGTATTACCCAACAAGCCATGCGCTACAGCCGCCAAATGTTAGGCACTGTTCAACGTATTTTAGTTGAAGGCCCTTCAGTTAAGAACCCTATGGAGCTTCGCGGCCGTACTGAAAATAACCGCGTAGTGAACTTTGAAGCAGATCCTAAGTGTATTGGCGGTTTTGTGGATGTTGAAATTGTTGATGTATATACAAACTCGCTGCGCGGCGTATTTATTCGTGGCGAAGACGAGATGGATTTACGTCGAAGTTTACGTCCGTCAGATATCGTAGCCAAACACAAAACTGATGATGATATTGGTGTAAGCCAATTTACCCCAGGCAGCTAATTTAGCCATAAAACGGGTTTATCATTATTTAATAAAGGCGGCCTCGAGCCGCCTTTATTGTGCTTTTCAGTTAATACCGTGGTATTTTAACTTTTATACCTATTCGCATTCTTTTTCTTTTGGAGCATTATTTTTGTCCACTAAAGTTACTACCATGAATTTATACCTCGAGCCTGCTGAAACTCGAAGAATTGCCTCATTATGTGGTCCATATGATGACAACATTAAACAGCTTGAACGTCGTTTAGGTGTTGAGATTATCCATAAGAATAATCATTTCAAAATCGTTGGCCTGCCAAGACATGCCTTTAATGCTAATAATTTACTGAAACAGCTATACATTGAAACCCAAACTGTTAAAGGTAGCACCCCAGATTTAGAGCCAGAGCGAGTGCATTTAGCCATTCAGGAGGTCATTAACCTCGAAGCTGAATCATCGGCTGAAGATGACACCCTGCATATCAAAACTAAACGCGGCATCATCAAACCTCGCAATCCAAACCAGTCAGTGTATGTGGCGAATATGGCCAAACACGACATTACCTTTGGTGTGGGACCTGCCGGTACCGGTAAAACCTTTTTAGCAGTTGCCGCAGCTGTTGATGCCCTTGAAAGACAAGAAGTAAGACGAATACTCCTTACCCGCCCAGCTGTTGAGGCTGGCGAAAAATTAGGTTTTTTACCAGGGGATTTAAGTCAGAAAGTCGATCCCTATTTACGCCCGCTTTATGATGCCTTATTTGAAATGATGGGCTTTGAGAAAGTTGAAAAGCTACTTGAACGTAATATTATTGAAGTCGCGCCTTTAGCCTATATGCGTGGTCGAACCCTAAATGATGCGTTTGTTATATTGGATGAAAGCCAAAATACTACTGTTGAGCAAATGAAAATGTTCTTAACCCGTATCGGCTTTAACTCGAAAGCGGTGATCACCGGTGATATTACCCAGATAGATTTGCCTCGCAGTCAAAAATCAGGGCTTCGCCAAGCCATTGAAGTATTGAGTGAGGTCGATGAAATCAGCTTCAACTTCTTTATGTCTCAAGATGTGGTGCGTCATCCGATTGTGGCAAGAATTGTCGAAGCTTATGAAGCCTTTGATTCAAAAGAGCTAGCACAAAAAGCTGAAAAAGAGCGCCAGTATAAACAACGTCAAACGGCCTTTAATGAACAAATGGCCAATGTGGACGTTAACGCCAACGAGATCAGTAAAGACGGAGCAATAAATAATGAGTCTTAAACTTGATTTAGATCTGCAAATTGCCGTTACTGACAGCAGTAAGCTCCCCAGCCGAAGTGAATTTGAGCTATGGGTAGCGACAGCCCTTGGTAACACTATGGCGCAAGCTGAACTGACCATCAGAATTGTTGAAAATACTGAAAGCCAGCAACTTAATAATACTTACCGTGGTAAAGACAAGCCGACTAATGTATTGTCTTTCCCCTTTGAAGCGCCTCCAGGGATTGAGTTACCGCTATTAGGCGATCTCATCATTAGTGCTGAGGTGGTAGAACTTGAAGCAAATCAACAAAATAAGCCCCTTGTCGCACATTGGGCCCATATGGTTATTCACGGCTGCTTGCATTTACTAGGCTATGACCATATTATCGATAATGAAGCTGAAGAAATGGAGTCATTAGAGACTCAACTCATTGAAGGCTTAGGTTTTTCAAATCCATATAAGGAAGCGTAAATAAATCAGACGACTGCATATAACATGCTGATTTTGATTTAGTAAAATATTATGAGTGACGACATCCCACCGAGTACCAACGCCCGTAAGAAGAACTGGATTGGCAAAATTAGTCAGATGTTTCAGGGCGAACCTCAAAATCGCGAAGACTTAGTTGATGTAATTGCTGGCGCAGAAGAGCGCTCTTTAATTACTGAAGACACCCGCGAAATGATGAATGGCGTATTAGAAGTATCAGGGTTGCGGGTACGCGACATCATGATCCCTCGAAGCCAAATAGTCACATTGCAAATCGATAGCACTGTTGAAGAGCTACTAGAAACAGTCATTGAGTCTGCACACTCCCGTTTTCCTGTGGTCAACGAGGATAAAGATCATATTGAAGGTATTTTGCTTGCAAAAGATTTACTTAAATATGGTTTCAAACAATCAGCTCAACCTTTCTCATTGCATCAAGTCATCAGGCCTGCGGTTGTTGTGCCTGAAAGCAAACGCGTTGATGTACTGCTAAAAGAATTCCGCTCCCAGCGATATCATATGGCCATCGTGGTCGATGAATATGGCGGTGTATCCGGCCTAGTGACGATTGAAGATATCTTAGAAGAAATCGTCGGTGAAATCGAAGACGAGTTCGATCATAGTTCAGTAGAAGATACCGAAATCAAAAAGATCAGTAACACCGTGTTTATGATTAAAGCACGTACACCGATTGATGAATTTAATGACGCTTGTGGCACCCAATTTAGCGACGAAGAATTTGATACCGTAGGCGGCTTAGTTTCACACGCATTTGGTCACTTACCAGAGCGAAATGAAACTGTCGTTATCGATAATATCGAGTTTAAAGTCACCAATGCTGACACCAGACGTTTAATTCAACTTAGTGTGAAGTTACCCGATCAAAAACTGCTAGAAGAACTCGACGACTAACTCTGTGCTAAAAAATAAACTTTCCAAGTCATCAGTGATTAAAATGGTGACTGCATTTGTTGCAGGTGCTTCAACCACACTTGCTTTTGCCCCCTACGCTATTTGGGCTTTTTACCCCGCAGCAATGCTGTTTGTTTTATGGCAAAGTCGCAGCCTAACCCCGAAAGAAAACTTCTTTCATTGGTTAAGCTTCGGCTTTGGCTGTTTTGCATTTGGCATTAGTTGGGTACATGTCAGCATTGATACCTTTGGTGGTTTACCGCTAATAGTATCAATGGCATTAATGGCAATATTGGCGCTTTATCTGGCCTTATTTCCAGCGCTAGCAGGTTATCTCACTGCGAAACTGTCCCAATATCAGCAAACTCAAGGCTGGCAAGTTTATTTTCGTTACTTAGGGTTATTCCCCGCACTGTGGGTATTTACCGAGTGGATGCGCGGTTGGGTTCTCACAGGTTTCCCTTGGTTATGGGCAGGCTACAGTCAAACCCAAGGGCCAGTGTCAGAGCTTGGCAGTATAATTGGCGCATTAGGCTTAAGTTATGTTATCGCACTGGTTTGTGGCAGTATCGCACTGGTGTTATATCAACGTTTTGCCAGTGTTATCATCATATTCTCTTTGATATTTATCAGCACTTACCTTGCGCCGCACATCTCCGACATAAGCCCACGAAATGAAACGGTTAAAGTGGCTTTAGTACAAGGCAATATTGAGCAAAGTATGAAGTGGGAGCCTGACGCACTATGGCCAACTTTACTCAAGTATATGGATTTAAGTCGGCCTAATTTTGATGCTGATATCATCATTTGGCCTGAAGCCGCGATTCCAGCGCCTGAAGCTATGGTGGCAGACTTTTTACATAATACCGACAAGGTGGCTAATTTAAATAATAGCGCCATCATTACCGGTATTATTAGCATGCAACAAAATGACTTTTATAACTCATTAATTGTATTGGGCAATGCCTATCATCCTCAGCAGACTGAGGGCGATTACGTTGGAAGTGGCATTAATGATTACAAGAAACATCATCTATTACCAATAGGTGAGTTTGTCCCTTTTGAAAGCCTTTTACGCCCAATAGCCCCGTTTTTTAATTTACCCATGTCATCTTTTGCACGTGGCACCTATGAGCAAAAAAACCTTAATGCTTTAGGCTATCAAGTGGCACCGGCTTTATGCTACGAAATCGTCTTTCCTGAGCAATTACGCGCCAATGTGAATAAAGACACTGATTTTTTACTCACAGTGTCTAATGATGCCTGGTTTGGTGACTCTATCGGGCCACTGCAACACATGGAAATAGCCCAAATGCGCGCAATTGAGTTGGGGCGCCCCTTAGTCAGAGCCACCAACAACGGTGTTACCGCTGTGGTCGATATTAAAGGCCGTATTACTCACCAACTGCCACAGTTCAAATCTGGAGTATTAGTGGCTGACGTTGCCTTATATGACGGTGAAACTTGGTTTAAGCGAATAGGCCAAACACCGTTACTCATATTATGTAGCTTGATAATTTTATTTAGTTTTATATATCAACTATTATTAAACAAAGGCAGAAAAAAATAGCAAGGAGGCCATGATTGCCGCAAGCATTGCCAGTTAAGCCAAATATATTCAATCCAAATGGATTTACATTAATTGAGTTAGTGGTGGTCATTATCATTTTGGCCGTCATTGCCATTATTGCTGCGCCAAAGTTTATCAACTTTGCCACTGAAGCCCGAATTAACGCATTATCACAATTACAGAGCAGCGTTAAAGCAGCTAATACCCTCGTTTATGCACGCACGCAAATGCCCAGTATTTCTACCCGAAGTGTTCCAGGTCGTGATGATTTAACCGATATCGATTTAGAAGGCGATGGCAGTTTCAATACCCGTTTAATAAACGGTTATCTTGATAATACTGATATCGAAAAATGGATTGTGTCGATGGACGATTGGGAAATCCAATATCGAGGTGCACCTGAAACCTATATTGGATATGATCTCAATGACGATGGTGAAGTGCGTGATGACAACTGCTATTTTTTGTACACCCAGGCCAGTAGTGAAGCTAACCCGCCAACATACCAAGTTAGCACCTCGGGTTGCTAAATATGCGCTTTAAACTCAGTTAATCGATAAAAAATTGACCATAAAACACTATTGCATAAACATAAGACGTAAAACACTATTACATAAACATAAGACGTAAAGCACTATTACATAAACATAAAACGTAAAACACTATGCCACTTAAGTCAGCTAGCATAGTTGCTGTCTCAAACAATCTCTAAAATCGTGCTATTGTTTGAAATAGGCAGCGCTTTAAGGCGTTAGCGCTTCTCGAGTGAACATTTCATTATCGCATTGTGGGCAATCTGGAATAATACTGGGGAATTCAATTTTCATTTCATGATTACACTCAGTACAAATCACTTTACCTTGGTTAATCACCTCCCCTGACATATAAAAACCCTGATGCTTAAAGTCTTGGGCAATTTCATGCCACTCTACTTGGCTGCGATCAGTAATTTCACCCAGCCAGTGCCATAAGGTGTTTTCAATACCAATGACAGTTGGGCTAAAACTGAGGTTATCGGCATTTTCCTCTTTTATGTAGCTGGCGATGTCACGCTTTAAAAAATCTTCTGCTAAAGCAAGCTCCTCGGCATCGGCGGCTGACTTTAATTGCAAATAATCTTTACACTGGGTCACAGAAGCAAAAAGGCTCTTTGCCGTCAATGAGTTATCTTCATCATATTGTTTCTTAACTTGCTCAAAAAGCGTCTTATATAGTGCTAATAACGCTGAACTTCGTCCACTCATAGTAAATACTCCTTCATCTGAACCTTTTTAATGCATCACTTCTAGTTTATTCTATGCAGATCTTACTCGCGCTTTTTAGCGCTAGATCAAACAATGGGCGGCATTGGCCGGAATAGAGTGATGCAAGAGCAATATAATCCCTCAGAAATTGAAGCCTTGGTGCAAAAGCACTGGGAAGACAAAAAAACCTTCGAAGTAACTGAAGATGCAAACAAAGAGAAATTTTACTGTCTCTCTATGTTCCCTTATCCATCAGGCCGACTTCACATGGGACACGTGCGTAACTACACCATAGGTGATGTTGTTGCTCGTTACCAACGTTTGCAAGGTAAAAATGTGTTACAACCTATCGGTTGGGACTCATTTGGTCTACCTGCAGAGAATGCCGCAATCAATAATAAGACTGCGCCTGCGCCATGGACTTATGAAAATATCGACTACATGAAGAACCAACTTAAGCTATTAGGCTTTGGTTATGATTGGAGTCGTGAAATCGCGACTTGCACCCCTGAGTATTACCAGTGGGAACAATGGTTCTTCACCCAGTTATTTGAAAAAGGCTTAGTCTACAAAAAGACCGCCTCAGTTAACTGGTGTCCAAACGATGAAACAGTACTGGCTAACGAGCAAGTACAAGACGGTTGCTGTTGGCGTTGTGACACTGAGGTGGTTCAAAAAGAAATCCCTCAGTGGTTCATTAAAATCACCGATTACGCTGAAGAGCTATTAAACGATATCGATAAGTTAGATGAATGGCCTGAGCAAGTTAAGGCGATGCAACGTAACTGGATTGGCCGCAGTGAAGGGATTGAAATGACTTTCGGAGTTGCTGGCAGTGACGATAGCTTTGATATCTATACCACTCGTCCTGATACCGTGATGGGCGTAACCTATGTTGCAATTGCCAGTGGTCACCCTCTTGCTGAAGCTGCAGCAAAGAATAACCCTGAGCTTGCTGCATTCATTGAAGAATGTAAAAACGTTGATACTACCGAAGCGGCTATGGCTGCAATGGAAAAGAAAGGCGTTGCGACCGGTCTTAATGCAATCCACCCATTAACCGGCAAAGAAGTGCCTATTTGGGTCGGTAACTTTGTATTAATGAACTACGGTACTGGCGCAGTAATGTCAGTTCCAGCCCATGACCAACGTGATTATGAGTTTGCTAAAAAATACGGTTTAACCATTGAAGCTGTGATCAAGCCTGCTGATAGCGATGTGGATATCAGTGAAGCTGCCTTTACTGATAAAGGCGTGCTATTTAATTCAGGTGAGTTTGACGGTTTAGAGTTCCAAGCTGCATTCGATGCTATTGATGCCAAACTGACTGCTGAAGGTAAAGGTAAGCGTCAAGTGAACTTCCGTCTGCGTGACTGGGGGGTATCTCGTCAACGCTACTGGGGCGCTCCTATCCCTATGGTTACGCTTGAAGATGGCACCGTAATGCCAACACCAGCTGAGCAACTGCCGGTTGTATTACCTGAAGATGTGGTAATGGATGGTATTCAAAGCCCGATAAAAGCTGACAAAGAGTGGGCTAAAACCACGGTAAATGGCCAGCCAGCACTGCGTGAAACTGATACCTTTGATACCTTTATGGAATCATCTTGGTATTACGCCCGTTACTGTAGCCCCCATGCAGATCAAATGCTTGATCCTGCTAAAGCAAACTACTGGTTACCAGTGGATCAATATATTGGCGGTATCGAGCATGCTTGTATGCATTTGCTATACTTCCGCTTCTTCCACAAGTTGCTACGTGATATTGGTTTAGTTGACTCTGATGAGCCAGCCAAACGCTTACTGACTCAAGGTATGGTATTGGCTGATGCTTATTACTATAACAACGAGAAAGGCGCCCGCGTTTGGGTTTCACCATCTGACGTTACAGTACAAGAAACTGACGATAAAGGCCGTGTAGTGAAAGCGGTAGACAGTGAAGGTCATGAACTGGTTTATACCGGCATGAGCAAGATGTCTAAGTCTAAGAATAACGGTATCGACCCACAAGAAATGGTTGATAAATACGGTGCTGACACCGTGCGTTTATTCATGATGTTTGCAGCCCCACCTGAGTTAACCCTTGAGTGGCAAGAATCAAGCGTTGAAGGCGCACATCGATTCATTAAGCGTTTCTGGAAAACAGCTCATGATCATATCGCTCAAGGTGATGTGGTTGAACTTGACCCTAAAGCACTTGATAACAATCAAAAAGCACTTCGTCGTGAATTACATAAAACCATTGCTAAAGTCAGTGATGATGTTGAACGCCGTCAAATGTTCAATACCGCCATTGCCGCTATCATGGAACTGATGAACAAGTTGCAAAAAGCCCCGTCTGCTAATGAGCAAGACAGAGCCCTGATGCAAGAAGCATTATCAGCAGTAACACGTTTGCTTTACCCAATCATCCCACATACTTGTTTCAGCATGTGGACAGCCTTAGGTAACCAAACTGATATCGAAGATAGCCTATGGCCAACAGTTGATGAGTCAGCACTAGTTGAAGACAGCAAACTGATTATCGTGCAAGTTAACGGTAAGCTGCGTGCTAAAATCACAGTAGCTGCAGATGCTGCTAAAGAAGAAGTAGAAGCCCTAGGTTTAGCTGATGAAAACGTACAAAAATTCACTGATGGCGTCACCGTACGCAAAGTGATTTATGTACCAGGCAAACTGCTAAACATCGTTGCTAATTAATCATTTATAAGTAACGATAGCTTGAAGGTGACAAATGACAAGCAATTAGCCTCGTCATTCGTCGCCTTCATAAAGTTAAAGATGTAACCTAATACCCATCTTATGCATGTACAGTTAAAGGATGCCAAAAACAGTGATGCTAATTAAACGCATTAACTTGGCCTTGTTGGCGCTCGTCATTATGACCAGTGCTGGTTGCGGCTTTAAATTACAACGTAGCTATTCAATTCCTGCCGAACTTGAAGAATTGCACCTGCGTTCCAATGACCAATACAGTGAACTGACCCGTCTAGTTAATGAACGCTTACGTATTCACCGTGTGGCAACCGTACCCGCATCAGATGAAACACCCACTTTAAGCCTCATCAATGACTCACTAGAGCGTGCTACCCTGTCTTTATATCCTACGGGTAACGTAGCTGAGTATGAGCTTATTTATGTGGTTAATTACACTGTTATGTTCCCAGGCAGCGAGCCACAGCGATTCGTATCTGAAATTCGCCGTGATTATCAAGACGATCCGCGTACAGCACTAGCAAAAAGCCGAGAAATGGAAATGTTAGTCAAAGAAATGCGTATTCAAGCGGCTGATAATATTATCCAAACTCTGGCCTCAATCGAGGTGAATTGATGCGGGTTTACCCAGATCAATTAAATCAGCATCTCAAAACACTCCATGGTTGTTATTTACTCTTTGGTGACGACCCATGGTTAATTGAAAACTGCAAAGCGCAAATTCTCAGCGCGGCTAAAAAACAAGGTTTTGAAGAGCGGGTACATTTAACTCAAGACAACAGCTTTAGCTGGAATGATTTGCAACAAGAGTGGCAATCAATGAGTTTATTTGCCAGTCGCCGCATCATCGAGTTGACGCTTCCCCAAGCAAAACCTGGCACCGAAGGTTCGGCAGCGTTAACAGCCATGATGCAAAATCCTAATCCGGATATTATTCTGATTATCCATGGGCCAAAGATATCTGCTGAAACCAAAAGCAAATGGTTTAAATCCCTTGATAACGACGGTATTTATTTACCTTGCGCTACCCCTGAAGGGAAACAGTTCCAGCGCTGGTTAGATAATCGCATTCATTTTTACAAGTTACAGGTGCAGATGGACGCCAAAGCCATGCTGTTTAACTTGTTTGAAGGTAATTTGTTGGCTGCTGAGCAAGCCTTGCAATTATTGCAATTACTCAGCCCTGATAAGCCAATCCACAGCGATCATTTAAACGATTATTTTGAAGATCAGTCGCGCTTTACTGTGTTTCAGTTAACCGATGCGCTACTAGGAAACCACCAAAAACATGCCCAGCATATGTTGGTACAGCTTAATGCTGAAGGCACTGCGATGCCAATTCTAATGTGGGCATTGTTTAAAGAGTTAAATGTATTACTCAGTTTAAAATCTGCAGTAGAGCAAGGCGAGCAACTGAATAGTTTATGGTCTAAACATCGTATTTGGGATAAGCGTAAACCCTTTTATCAAGCGGCATTAACCCGACTGAGCCTCAGTCAAATCGAACACATGCTAGCCTTTGCCTCAAAAATTGAGCGCAACCTCAAGCAGCATGGGGTAGAAGATTGGACCGCTATCAGCCATTTAAGTCTGTTATTTGATCCTAATGCCCACAGACGATTAGCCCATATAGAACTGCAAACATGAAGATTGGGATTTTAGGCGGCACCTTTGATCCCATTCATTATGGTCATATCAAACCTGCCATTGAAGTAAAACAACAGCTCAATTTAGACAAAATTTGGCTAATGCCTAATCATATCCCGCCTCACAAACAAACCACTAAAGTTAGCAGTGAGCAACGCTTAGCTATGGCTGAGTTAGTTTGTCAGCAATATGATGAGCTTGAAGTGTGTGATATCGAAATTAATCGTGATAGTCCATCTTACACTGTGACCACTCTTGAGTTATTAACCCAGCGTTATCCCCAGCATCAATTTTATTTCATAATGGGCACAGACTCTTTTATTCAGCTAGCGTCATGGTATCAATGGCAGCAATTATTTGCCCTGTGCCATTTGGTGGTTTGTCGCCGCCCTGGTTGGTCAGCGAGCCATGACCATCCGATGATGCAACTGCTTAAACAAAAGCAAGTAGATTGTCAGCAAGCTGAGTCGATTGAGGCTAAAGTTGGCAATATATTCCCAGTTGAAGTGACCTTGCAAGATATCTCCTCTACTGAAATAAGGGCGCAGCTGACTCAGTTAATGGCTAACGAAACTCACTTACCCACCCAAAGCACTAAACTACTCGCACAAAGCACTCATTTTTCCGCTGATGGCTCTTTGAAATTAGCAAAAGGCTCATTAAATAAAAAACTCCCAGCGTGCATCCAAGCCTATATTTTACAACATCAACTTTACCGTTAACCCCTCGTAATTCCCGCCTCAAAAATCGCTGCTGTTAAAATCAATTTCAGCTTCAATTGCGCTCGCATAGGTATTTTGCGTATAATGCCCCGTTATTTTTATATATCGAGGTAAGTGACGTGCAGAGCACGGAATTAAAAGATTTTGTTATCGATAAAATCGATGACCTGAAAGCCAAAGACGTTGTGGTATTAGACGTTGCAGAACAATCACAAATCACTGATTTTATGGTTATTTGCTCTGGCACATCAAAAACACACGTTCGCGCAATTGCGGAAAATATGATCGTTGAATCTAAAACTGCAGGCTTACAACCATTAGGTGTTGAAGGTCGTGAGAGCAGTGAATGGGTACTGGTTGATCTAGGTGGCGTAATCTTACATGTAATGCAAGACCAAACACGTGAGTTTTATGATCTAGAAAAACTATGGTCTGAAAACAACGCATAATGAAGTTACAACTGATTGCTGTTGGCACCAAGATGCCAGATTGGGTAACCCGCGGATTTGAAGAATACCAACGTCGTTTTCCTCGTGATATGGCGTTAGAGTTGATTGAGATCCCCGCAGGAAAGCGCGGTAAAAATGCTGATATAGCACGCATTCTTCAAAAAGAAGGCGAACTAATGCTAGCAGCAGTACCCAAAGGCAATCACATTGTAAGCCTAGACTTGCCTGGTAAGAACTGGGAAACCCCACAACTTGCCGAGCAACTCAGCAAATGGCAGCTTGATGGCCGTGATGTCAGTTTATTGATTGGCGGTCCTGAAGGTCTTGCGCCAGCATGCAAAGCTGCTGCAAGCCAAAGCTGGTGTTTATCCGCCCTCACTTTGCCCCATCCATTAGTTCGAGTACTGGTTGCCGAAAGCCTTTATCGAGCATGGAGTATAAATAACAACCACCCCTACCATAGAGAGTAAACCTTATTGGTCAAGGCTCTGGTAAAAGCAAAGCTAATTCAGCTAATATAACAAATCTGAATTTATTAGCCTGAATCTCATCGGAGAAAGCTTAAGTGTCGCCAAAAAAGCGCATTGCCATGCACGACCACGCTGCCGAGGCGTCGCTATTCAAACGTCGTGCTTTGTTCACTTTCCTGTGCGTGTTTATTCTCATCAGTGTTTTACTGTCTAACCTTTATCAACTGCAAGTTGTCTCATACACTGATTATGAAACCCGCTCTAATGACAACCGTATCCGCGTTGTGCCCGTAGCCCCGAGTCGCGGCTTAATCTACGACCGTAACGGCCAACTGCTTGCTGAAAACCAGCCGTTTTATACCCTAGAAGTCATCCCAGAAAAGTCTAAAGATATTACTGCGACCCTAGATAAACTCAATGAGGTTATTGCCCTTACTGAAGAAGAGCGTGAAAGTATCACTGAAAGATTACGTTATCATCGCCGCTTTAAACCATTAACCATCAAAAGCCGATTAACTGAAGAGCAAGTTGCCGCATTCAGTGTTAACCAACATCAATTCCCCGGTTTTAGAGTCGAAGCAGGCCTTAAACGCCATTACCCTTATGAAGATTTGATGACTCACGTATTGGGTTATGTGGGTAAAATTAACACCCGTGATCGCGCATCTCTTGAAAAATCGGGTACCTGGAAAAATTACGCCGCCACTAATGATATTGGCAAACAGGGGATTGAAAAGTTCTATGAGAGCCTATTATTAGGCACCCCTGGTCACCTTGAAGAAGAAGTGAATAACCGTGGCCGCGTGATCCGCACCTTGAAGGTGACCCCGCCAACGCCTGGGCAAGATATTTACCTCACCTTAGATTTAAAACTACAGCAAAAAGCTATGGAACTATTAGATGGTCGCCGCGGCTCAGTGGTTGCAATCGATCCACAAGATGGCGGCGTACTTGCGATGGTATCAAGCCCAAGTTATGACCCTAATTTATTTGTTCACGGTATTAGCAGCAAGGCGTATAACGCACTACTAAACGATAAATCACGCCCTCTTATCAACCGTGCAACCCAAGGCCAATACTCACCAGCATCAACAGTAAAACCGCATATTGCACTACTGGGCTTAGAACAAAAAGCCATTAGCGAAAAAACCCGCATCTGGGATCCAGGCTTTTGGCAAATCCCCAATGTCGAACGTAAATACCGCGACTGGAAACGCTGGGGCCACGGCTGGGTTGATGTATACAGTGCCATCATGGACTCCTGTGATACCTTCTTTTATGACTTAGCCTATAAAGTCGGTGTCGATAAGATTGCTGATTTCATGAACCAATTTGGTTTTGGCGAATCAAGTGGCATTGATATCTACGAAGAAGCTAACGGCATCATGCCATCAAAAGATTGGAAGCGCATGCGTTACAATCAGCCTTGGTATATTGGTGATACGATTTCGGTGGGTATTGGTCAAGGCTACTGGACCTCAACACCATTACAGCTTGCTAATGCCGCCACCATTTTAGCCAATCACGGCACCCGTTATACGCCGCATTTATTAAAATCATTTAAAGATGACACAGCTAAAATCGATACCCCGATTGATGAGCGTGAACCAATAAAATTAAACGATGATAATAACTGGGAAATCATTAACGAAGCGATGCGAAAAACGGCTGATAAGTCTCGCTTTACTGATGCCAAATATACCGCAGCAATGAAAACCGGTACTGCGCAGGTATTTAGTGTTGCCCAAGATGAAAAATACGATGCTGATACCGTGTCAGAGTTTTTACGAGATAACGCCTTAATTATTGCCTACGCGCCTTATGAAAACCCTAAGATTGTTCTCGCGGTGGTTATTGAAAATGCTGGCTGGGGCGGAGTCAATGCTGGACCTGTCGCCCGGGCGCTATTGGATGAATACATGTTACGAGATCAATGGATGGTGGAACAATGAATACCTCACACCACCCACACAAACAGACTATTTGGCAAAAACTACACATAGACTTACCGTTATTGTTGGGCCTACTCGCGCTAATGATTTTTGGCTTGTTTGTGATTTATTCTGCCAGCGGTGAAGACTTTGCCATGATGGAAAGGCAATTAACCCGCTTTGGCTTGTCATTATTTGTCATGTTTATCTTTGCCCAAATAAACCCTGAAATTCTCAGGCGCTGGGCTTTACCTATTTACGTGGCAGGTATCATCCTACTGCTTGGGGTACACTTTTTTGGCACCATTAATAAGGGCGCACAGCGCTGGCTAAACTTAGGCTTTATGGAGTTTCAGCCATCAGAACTTATCAAACTCGCCTTCCCTATTACTATGGCGTGGTACATCAGTAAATTTCCGCTACCACCGAAAAAACGTTATTTAGCCGGTGGTTTGGTTATTCTGCTAATTCCTACGTTACTGATTGCTAAGCAACCTGATTTAGGCACCTCAATTTTGGTCGCCGCTTCGGGGATTTTTGTGCTGTTTTTATCAGGCATGAGCTGGGTAATTGTCGGCAGTTGTGTGACCGCGGTTTTAGCCTTTTTACCGGTACTGTGGTACTTCTTAATGCACGACTATCAGCGCACTAGGGTGATGACCTTGTTTGATCCTGAGCGCGACCCTCTCGGCGCGGGTTATCATATTATTCAATCGAAAATCGCCATTGGCTCAGGTGGTCTATGGGGTAAAGGCTGGCTGCAAGGCTCACAATCACAACTTGAGTTTTTACCAGAGCGCCATACCGACTTTATCTTTGCTGTTATCGGTGAAGAGTTTGGCCTGATCGGCAGTTTACTGTTACTTGCCCTGTATATGTATATCATCGGCCGCGGCTTGGTTATCGCATCGCGAGCGCAAACCTCCTTTGCTCGCTTACTGGCAGGCAGTATTACCTTAACCTTCTTTGTTTATATTTTCGTCAATATTGGTATGGTATCTGGCATCTTACCTGTTGTGGGAGTGCCCTTACCTTTAATCAGTTATGGCGGCACCTCGATGATGACATTGATGATAGGTTTTGGCATTCTGATGAGTATTCAAACCCATAGACGCTTTGTGGATAGGTAATCCCAGCCAAATCTAATGAAATAACTTAATAAGGAAAACTGCCGCACAGCTGAATTGACATCACTTAGCGGTAGTCCAATTACACAGGACCTTAAATGCAAATAACAACTAAAATCGCAACAGCGCTGGCATTACTTCTCAGTTCAACAACACTTTTTGCGGCGCCAACGCCGCCAACAGAGCAAGAAGTCAGCGCACTAAAACAGGCTTTTATCACTGAACAAGTGAGCAAGGGCTTTACCGAACAAGAAGTTCAGCAATTCTTATCATCTGCTAATCATAATCAAGCCGTACTTGATGCTATTTCCAAACCTTGGGAAGCCAAACCTTGGCACCAATACTATCCCATCTTTTTAACTGACTCCCGTTTAGAAAAAGGCTTAGCCTTTTGGCAACAAAATGCTGAAACCATCAAGCAGGCCTCAGAAAAATTCCAAGTTGACCCGCAAATCATTGTTGCCATTATCGGTATCGAAACCTACTACGGCGGCTACATGGGTAACTATAAAGTACAAGATGCGCTGTATACATTAGGCTTTTACTATCCTCCTAGAGCCACCTTTTTCAGGAAAGAATTTGGCAACCTGATGTCATTAATTAAAGAAGAGCAATTAGATAATGACAACCTTAAAGGCTCTTACGCTGGCGCTATGGGTTATGGCCAGTTTATTCCTTCAAGCTATCGTCACTACGCGGTTGATTTCAGCGGTGATGGCCGCCGAGATCTATTGAATAGTAAGCCGGATGCTATTGGTAGTGTTGCTAATTATTTCCACCAACACGGCTGGAAAAAAGGCGCACCTGTTGCCCTTAAATTAAATCACACCGTTGAAACCGCGCCTAAAGCCAAGGTATGGCTTAAAGGTAAGCCGACACAAACTGTGGCTGATATCTTGACCCCAAGTTTATCCCTAGCGGCTGCCAAAGATATTGATGCTTCGCAATCTGCATTACTGATCAAACTTGAGCAACCCAAAGCAACAGACTACTGGTTAGGGTTTAATAACTTTTATGTGATTACCCGCTACAATCGCAGCCCACTATATGCCATGGCGGTATATCAATTTAGCCAGCAATTAGCAGCTGCGTACCACTCAGGTGCAGCCCCTGCACATGACAACAAATAAGATGCGCACTCACATGAACGGTCAAATAAACTGTCACATTAAATATGACATGCTAAAAAAGTCACTCATTAGTCTCGCCGTGGTTGGGTTGTGCGGTGCATTGGCTGCGTGTTCAAGTTCACCGACGCCAACTAGCCAAGATGACCGCTATCAGCTCAAAGATGATCGCGCCCCTAAAAGTGCCCCCGATGTCAGTAAGGTTGAAGATGCCCACCCAAAGTATGAGCCCTATAGTCGCCAAGGAAACCAGCAAAACTATACTGTGCGCGGCAAGTCATATCAGGTGATGTCGAGCGCGAAAGGTTTTAAACAAACGGGCGGCGCATCTTGGTATGGGTCAAAGTTTCATGGCCACCTAACATCAAACGGCGAAACCTATGATATGTACTCCATGTCAGCAGCCCATAAAACCTTGCCATTACCAAGTTATGTGCGAGTCACTAATGAGGCTAATAACAAACAAGTGATTGTCAGAGTCAATGATCGTGGCCCATTCCATGAAGGGCGCATCATTGATTTATCCTACGCAGCGGCCTACAAAATTGGTATGTTGCAGCAAGGCACCGCTAAAGTCAGCATTGAAGCCATTCATATTGAGTCACCAGAATCAATGGCACTAGATGAACTAAAAGACTCCAGCGTGCATTTTATTCAAGTGGTGGCCTCTAAAGATCTGCTGCGGATTAATGTGCTGGCAAAAGAGCTTGAACAAAAGTACCAAGTGCCGGCAAAAGTTGAAGCGGCTAATGGCTTTTATCGCCTTCAACTCGGGCCAATTGGACAGCGTTATTTAGCGAATAAAGTATTAGTGCAGCTAAAACAAGATGGCCACCCTAATAGCTATATGATGTACCCTAAAAAATAACCAGTTTTTGAAAAATAATAAATTAGCCTGCCTGACAGTTTATTTATGTTAATGAAGCTTAATGTCAAATTGTCAGCGACTAATGATATAATGTTTTTAATTATGTCGTTTATTCATTTAAACCTACTAAAGATGCTTTAAAGTAATAATCTTGCTTGGTTTTTATGCTATTTTTGATAAATGCGTTTGTTGGTGCTTTCACTAGCACATCAAACACGGTAAGTTAAAAATAAACCCTAAACGACGTCACCTTCTACATTGACCAGAGATGTGCCAATTTAATGATGAATATTGTTAACACTCCCCTAAAATCTTTGCTGTTGCTTTCTGCGGTATCTTTTTCATCTCAAGCAGCCAACGCAGCTAATGCACCTATGGTTATGCCTAATGCGCCGACTGTCGCCGCTAAAGCTTATGTTCTAATGGATTACAATTCAGGGCGCGTGATTGCTGAAAGCAATGCCTATGAATCACTTAACCCTGCTAGCTTAACTAAAATGATGACCAGTTATGTTATTGGTCATGAAGTTAAAGTCGGTAATATTTCTTTAGATGATGAAGTAACCATCAGTAAAAAAGCTTGGTCTAAAAACTTCCCAGATTCGTCAAAAATGTTTATTGAAGTGGGTAAAACTGTCACGGTCGAAGATTTAAACCGCGGCATTATTATTCAATCAGGTAACGATGCCTGTGTGGCAATGGCAGAACATATCGCCGGCACCGAAGATGGCTTTGTTGACTTAATGAACTCATGGTCAAAGCAACTGGGCATGACCCAAAGTTACTTTGAAAACTCACATGGTTTAGATTCTGATAATCACAAAACCACCGCCTATGATATGGCATTGCTAGGCGCAGCGTTAATTCGTGATGTGCCAGATGAATACCGTGTTTATTCAGAAAAATCTTTCACCTTTAACGGCATTAAACAATATAACCGTAACGGCCTATTGTGGGATAACAGCCTTAATGTTGACGGCATCAAAACTGGCCATACATCAGGTGCGGGTTACAACTTAGTGTCTTCAGCAACCAATGACGGTATGCGTCTCATTACCGTGGTGATGGGTACTAACAGCGAGTCAGCCCGTAAAGCTGAAAGCAAAAAGCTGCTTAACTACGGTTTCCGTTTCTTTGAAACCATTACCCCATATAAAGCTGGCGACACCTTTGTTACCCAAAAAATCTGGTATGGTGATCGTGAAACGGTTGATTTAGGTGTCGTTACCGACACGCCTATTACCATTAATCGCGGTCAAGCTAAAAACTTACAAGCAAACTTTGAGCTAACTAAGCCACTAACGGCGCCGTTAGCGAAAGGCGAAACTGTTGGCCGTGTTTTCTTCCAATTAGATGGCAAAGACATAGCTCAATTCCCATTAGTCACTTTAAATGAAGTCAATGAAGGCAGCTGGTTTAGCAAATTGATGGATTACTTCAAGCAAATGTTTGAAGGCTGGTTTGGTGAATAATAAGCTAAGCTATTTTCTAAATAATTAGCAAAATGGTCAGTTAAACAAACTGATATCTACAATAAAGCCACCTTCGGGTGGCTTTATTGTTATCGAAGCAGCAGCGCAAAACTAACGCCTTAGGTAATAAATTACAATGGCGCAGTAAAAATGACCATCAAACGCTGCTCGCAGACTTGTATTACAGTATAATTACCCCATATAGAAGTGATAACAGCTTCAACTGTACCTGCTGTAATATCTACAAACAGGCGCATTCAACCGTAGAGAGCAAACACATGTTAGAAACAAACTTTGGCGAACTAATGGATTTTCCAAATTCATGCCCATTCAAAGTCATCGGTAATGCTGACGATACCTTAGCTGATCGCATCGTTGCTGTAGCGCAAAAACTCGCACCTGGCGATTATGCGCCAACAGTCAAAGCATCAAGCAAAGGCACCTACTACGCAGTATCAATTCGTATTACTGTTACCAGTAAAGAACATATTGAGCAAGTTTATACAGATCTTGCTGCAATTGAAGGTGTAAACCGCGTACTTTAACACCGCTCAAAATGGTATAAAACGTGATCCACCTATCACTTTGATGTTATTTCAGTGATAGGTGCGTATAATAAGCCAACTTTTTTGAGGGAGAGCTTGCCCTTGCAAACTCAGACGTTACATATCAGGCATCTTGGCCGCCAAGATTACGAGTCGGTCTGGCATGCCATGCAAAGTTACACTGACAATCGCGACAGTGACAGCAACGACGAGCTATGGATAGTTGAACATTCACCGGTATTCACCCAAGGCCAAGCAGGCAAAAGTGAACACATTCTCAATCCTGGCGATATCCCAGTGATCCAAGTGGATCGCGGCGGACAAGTCACTTATCACGGCCCCGGCCAACTGGTTGTCTATCCACTCATTGACATAAAAAGAAGTAAACTCGGTGTGAGACAATTAGTGAATAATATCGAGCAAAGCATCGTTGATATGCTCGCCATGTACGATGTCAATGCTTACGCCAAAGCAGATGCACCCGGTGTCTATGTTGACGAGCGAAAACTCGCGTCATTAGGGTTACGCATTCGTAAAGGCTGCTCTTTTCATGGCCTTGCCCTCAACGTCGATATGGATTTAGCACCATTTCTGCGCATTAATCCTTGTGGTTATGCCGGACTTGAAATGGTGCAATGCAAAGCCTTAGGCGGCCCACAAACCGTGACTGAAGCTGGCGATAAACTGATTCAAACATTAAGCCAAGTATTAGGCTACCAAGAACTTGTACATCATCAAGGATTAGCAGAATAAAATGAATAGGCCTGAAAGATTACAACCCGGTGTTAAATTGCGTGATGCTGAAAAAGTCGCGCGTATCCCTGTTAAAGTGGTTCCATCTGAACGTGAAACCATGTTGCGTAAACCAGATTGGTTAAGAGTAAAACTCCCTGCATCAAACCAGCGAATTACTGATATAAAATCAGCACTGCGTAAAAACGGTTTGCACTCAGTATGTGAAGAAGCCTCATGCCCTAACCTTGCTGAATGCTTTAACCACGGTACTGCCACCTTTATGATCTTAGGGGCGATTTGTACTCGTCGTTGCCCTTTTTGTGATGTTGCCCACGGCCGTCCACTAAAGCCTGATGCAGCTGAGCCTAAGAAACTCGCGCAAACCATTCAAGATATGAAGCTTAAATATGTGGTGATCACCTCTGTAGATCGTGATGATTTACGTGACGGCGGCGCACAGCACTTTGCTGATTGTATTCGTGAAATCCGCATCTTAAATCCTGAAATTAAAATTGAAATTTTAGTGCCTGATTTCCGTGGCCGTATTGACGCCGCTTTAGATATTTTAGCCACTGAGCCACCAGATGTGTTCAACCACAACCTTGAAACAGCGCCAATGCATTACCGTAAAGCGCGTCCAGGGGCAAATTACCAGTGGTCATTGGATTTACTAAAACGCTTTAAAGACCGTCACCCTGATGTTCCAACTAAGTCAGGTTTAATGATGGGCTTAGGGGAGTCAAACGAAGAAATCGCCGATGTATTACGTGATTTACGTGCTCATAACGTCGAGATGTTAACCTTAGGTCAATACTTACAACCAAGTAAGTTCCACTTACCGGTTGAGCGTTACGTGCCACCAGCAGAGTTTGATGAGCTAAAAGCATTAGCTGACGAGATTGGCTTTACCCATGCAGCCTGTGGCCCGCTTGTACGTTCAAGCTACCATGCGGATTTACAAGCGCAAGGTAAAGAAGTGAAGTAAGCTTTATTTGCTTCCTAAGAGACTAAAACGGCGCCTAGAGCGCCGTTTTTAATGTCTGTTATTAATAGTATTACTTACCAGCTTGAACCATTGCTTTAATCACATGGGCTTTAACGAAATGATCAAGTTGATGAGTTTCAATCCACCAAGTCGCAGCTTCCATCAATAATATCGGGTCATCGTTCTTATTGGCAAAAAAGGCATAAAATGATAAACCAACATTATCGCCTTTGGCGGCAATTTTTTTATCGCACACTTGGATTATTTTGGCTCTTAACGACACTCTCATTTAACGCTCTTTATTGGTTTAACAATATTAATTTACTCAGCATATGATTCATTCAGTCATTTATTCTGGCAATAACCTGTAATCCATCAAGATAGCATCTTCACGGCCAGTTACGCTTGGGTAATAACCCGTGCGGCGACCTGCTTCAACAAAACCTAATGTATTATACAAGCCAATTGCAGCAAGATTAGACTGTCGAACCTCCAACATCACCACCACTGCCTGTTTCACTTTAGCATCATAGATAACATGATTAAGTAGCTGCTTTCCTAGACCCTTTCCTTGTTGATTCGGCGCAATACAAATATCTAATAACGTCAGCTCATCGACAATTTGCTGCACAATGGCAAAACCAATAAGCTCATCTTTATCAAAGACTCCATAAACGCGATATAAGCGGCCAAAACAGTCTTCTAAGCTTGCTAAACTCCAAGGGTGAGAATGTGCAGCAAACTCAATTTCAAACATTGCAGCTGTGTTTTCAGGAGATAATAACGAAATTGTTAAACTTGTTTGAGGAGAAGCTGAAGTCATAAGGTTTCTTCAATAGTGGAAGTTTGAATAATCGAAGCTTTAAATAATCGAAGCTTTAAATAATCACTGTTTTATATCGTCAATGTCAGTAACTAAATTCTAAGCTGACTTATCTGTATCAATCGAAGCCGTTTTATCAAGCTGCAAACCAAGCTGTTGCCACAGGTCTCTCTTACCTTGATGGCCTTGCAATAACGCCTCAATAGGATCGGTAATAATCCAAGCCACTCGTGGACGGACGCGCATTTTGCGCATATCCCAAATCACCTGCATGCCTTTGACCATTTCAGTATCAAACTCACATTGTGACTCATCAATATGTAATAGCGACAACACGCTTTTAACCAAACTATGCTGGCTAATATCATCACCGTCATCATGAATAATTAAATACGGCTTGCCTTGGCTATCAGCGCTGCGCCAACGGGTTACGCCCATGGCATCTAAAAAAGCTGATTTTTCCATAGTAATTCTCTATCAATGATCTCGTCACTAGAATAGCAGTTCATTAACCACAATGTGAGAGCAAATCAGCTTGAGCGGGTAGATTTAATCCAATTAAAGCCTTAACAACAAAAAACCGCAATAATTTAAAAACCTTGGTAAATACATATCTGGTTAATAGGAGCCCTAGGTTCTTCAGAATGAGCGATATTCACCACTCGCGATTCTAGTTTTAAGAATAATGATCCCTTAACTCTTTTCAACATCTAAAACAGATTCAGGTAGTGTGGTTGTCGGTAGATGAGATTGATAATACTGATGGGGCATTTCATTCTTTTTTGCGTGATACATGGCGATATCGGCATGCTTAATTAAGGTTTTGCTATCTTGCCCATCTTCTGGATACTGAGAAATTCCAATACTGGCGGCAATGACAATCAAATGTCCAGCACAAGGAATGTCAATTAATAGTGCAGTTTCAATATCTTTCGCCACATCAGAAATATTCAGATTGGCGGTATCAGGAATAATAATCGCAAATTCATCACCGCCAATACGGGCCGTTAAGCTATTTTCAGGTACGACTTGCAAGATCCGCTGGGCAATCACTGTTAAAATTCGGTCCCCTTCTGGGTGCCCAAACGTGTCATTAATCATTTTAAAATTGTTAATGTCTAACATTAAGCAATAAAAACCTTCACTTTTTAGCGCTAACATTTGATCCATATGGCGATAAAAGTGCTGACGATTGGCTAATGTGGTTAACAAATCATGGTTCGCTTGATGGTGCTTTTGCTGCAATAACACATCAATATCCATAATTGTTTGCTTACTTAGGTTCGTCACCAAGTACACAAAACCGCCGCCAGCGAAGAAAATACCAGCCACCACTAATTGTATAAAATCAATCTCACTGGTAGAGCTAAATAATAAAGATAAATAACTGAGGTAACTGACAATAAATAATCCAATTAACAATAACAGCGTCAACCAGCCTTTATTACTAAACTGAGAATAAGCACAGATGGCATAAGCTGGGCGTAACGATAACACCAGCCCGATGCTTCCAACCAGCACCAAAAATAAAGCAACATAATCCATAGCACACCCAAACAGTTGTCAAAATCACATTCGATTCATTTTATTCAGTTCTCGAAGCTCTTTGCCATAAAAGACATTGGCGTTGGAATTCACTGAAACCGATAAGGTTAATTAATATAAATATTGTTATATATTAACCTATTACATAATTTAAAGTATACCAGTTCATCGCAACCATCGATATTCAAGGTTTAGCCAACTGCCTACTAAATAAAGAGGGAGCATTGCGCTTTCGAGATGAATATTAACCACCAAAGTGCTACAGCCCTAGAGTCAAAGGTCTCTTTTCAAAACAAAGCAGTTAACATTTTGGTAACAGTGTGGCATTTTGTATTTAAGATACGCTAAAAACACAAATAATAAGAACATGGACCGGTTTAATCATGCTTAAGAACTATAAATTACTATTACTTACTTGCCTTTGCCTTCCCCCGTTAACAAGCCTTGCCCAAAGTAAACTTATCAATAATATCAATGGCTACACTGTCAGTAATGGTAAATTAGTTGAGTTTAAGGCATTACAATTTAACGGCGATGTCATTGAAAAAATCTACCTTGAAAATGAACATCTTCCCTACAGTACTAACACCAGTATTGTAAGAATTGATGGACAAGGCAAAACCTTACTACCAGGCCTTATCGATGCGCATGGTCATGTTTTAAGCTATGGATTAAGCCTGATGCGAGCCCAGTTACGTGGCAGCGTGACTGAACAACAAGCCGTTGAAACTGTTGTAGCATTTAGGCAATTACAACCAACAATGCAATGGATACAAGGACGCGGCTGGAACCAAGTGTTATGGCCACAACAAAACTTTCCCGTGGCTGCATCACTGGATAAAGTCTTTCCCGATACCCCAGTATGGTTAATCCGCATTGATGGCCATGCTGGCTGGGCAAATAGCGCTGCGATGAAAATCGCTGGTATTAGCTCTGCCACCATCAGCCCTGAAGGTGGTGAAATTATCAAATATGCTGATGGCCAGCCGACAGGGGTATTTATTGATAATGCCATGAGTCTTATTACCGCTAAAATCCCACAACCTTCTATCGACGAGCAACAAGAAGTACTGCTAACAGCCCTTACTTCGCTGGCTAAGCAGGGGTTAACAAGTGTCCATGATGCTGGTATTGGCAGTGACACTATCGCAGCTTATAAAGCGCTTAATGATGCCAATAAACTGCCAATTCGCGTTTACGCCATGATAGATGCTGAAGATCCTGAATTTAACAAGATGATGCAAGCAGGTCCGATGGCATTAGGCTCAGATAAGTTACACATCAGCAGTGTGAAAATTTCTGCCGACGGCGCCCTTGGTAGTCGCGGCGCTGCGTTAATTGAAGACTATAGCGATTTAGCTGGCCACAAAGGTTTATTACTTTATTCAAAAAAAGATCTCGGCGATACCATACAACAGGCGATGGATGCAGGCTTTCAGGTCAATACTCACGCCATTGGCGATCATGCCAATAAAATAGTATTGGATCATTACCAAGCGAATATTGCCACAAGTAACAGCCGTCATTTACGCCATCGCATAGAACATGCCCAAGTTTTACAACTCAGTGATATCCCGCGTTTTGCTCAACTCAATGTCATTGCATCAATGCAAGCAACTCATGCAACCAGTGATAAAAATATGGCATTAGACCGAATTGGTAATGCCCGCATAAAAGGTGCATATGCTTGGCGTAAGTTACTATCAGCCGATGCGATTATCGCCGCAGGTTCTGACTTCCCTATTGAGTCACCAAATCCTTTTTATGGCTTACATGCCTCGGTAACTCGTCAAGATCACGACAACCAACCTGTTGATGGCTGGTATCGCCGCGAAAGTATGAATTTAACCGAAGCCCTAGCCACATTTACCACCCACGCCGCTTTTGCCGCCCATCAAGAGCAAATGATTGGCCAACTTGCCCCTAAGCACAAAGCAGATTTTATTCTGATTGATAAAGATATTTTCGCTATTAACCCTGAAGATATTTGGAAAACTAAGGTGCTGGAAACTTGGGTTGATGGTGAGCGAGTAGAATAACGCCGCAATCATTGTCGATATGCCTAACCTAAAAGCCTAGCGATTAATTTAACTAGGCTTTTTTACGCCCATATTTTGCATTAAACGCCTAAAAAGTGCTTAGTAAAAACTGACTTTTCATAATTAGGTTTTATCGCGTCAAAAATAAAATTCAATAAATTAACCCTTTTCAAATTTGCTCTCGTTTATAGCTATAACAAGGTTACTACCAACCTCATTTATTGTTTGGAGCACGACATGACAACATCAACACATCGCATTATAAAAACAACCTTAATGAATGGTTTGCTAGCAACAGGATTACTATTTGGCTCACTGTCTCAAAATGCTATTGCTGCTGACTATAATTTCCCACATCTTGAAACGGTTGGTACGAGCCATTTAAAAATAGCCCCTGATATGGCGGTAATTTCAGTTCAAGTCAGCCTAACTAAAGATGATGCCAAGCAAGCTAAAGTCGCTGTTGATCAAGCCGTCGCTAAATTCATCAAGCGACTCAAGGATGCTGGAGTCGATAAAAATGCGATATCTAGCGCTAATTTGAGCATCCAACCGCAATACCATTACCCTTCGAAACAACCTAAAGAGTTAGTGGGTTACCGCGCTAACAGACAAGTGATTGTTACCATCAAGCAGCTGCCTAAGCTTAATGACATTTTAGATTCCGCATTAGAAGAAGGCATTAATCAAGTGCAAAATATCAGTTTGAAATCATCAAACGAAACTGCAGCGGTCGAAAAAGCAAGACAAGCAGCCATTAAAGATGCCAAGCAAAAAGCTAAATCACTGGCCCAAGGTTTTGAACGTGAGCTCGATGGTGTTTGGAAAATCAGCTACTTAACTCAGCAGTCGGTACAACCTGTGATGATGCGTATGGCGGCAATGCAAAGTGACACGGCCGAAAGCTATCAATACGGTCAAGTCAGTGTCGAGGAGCGTGTTGAGGTCATTTACAAATTAAAATAGCTATAAACGTAAGTGGCGATTAACAGCAACAGTTCATCGCCGCCTTACTCGGTGGTATAAAGAACAGCGCATAAAGAACAGCAGCATTTATGCGCTCTAGTTAACACTCTTAAAAAATAATCACACATTTGTCATATTTATTGTTTTTAATCAATACCTCTATTGTCCCGCTGCATAAACTACCTCGCAATTTACACATGCTTTTTTATTGTTTATTCCACCAAGAGGACGCTTCATGAACATCGATTTATCCACTGAAATTGCTGGTATTAGCTTAGACAGTTACTTAATGAATGCCTCTGGCCCCAAGTGCACCACTTGGGATGAACTGCACACGATTGCCCAATCTCATTCGGCTGCTGTGGTCACTAAATCTTGTACCATGGAAGCGCGCGAAGGCAATCCTGAGCCACGCTATAAAGATTTACCATTAGGTTCGATTCAATCGATGGGCTTACCCAATTTAGGTTATAAAGCTTATTTAGCAATGGTGCCTCAATTAAAAGCATTAGGTAAACCTGTTGTTGTAAGCATTTCAGGCTTTAGCATTGAAGATAATATTGAAATGGTCAGCGCCTTTCAAAACAGTGATGTTGACCTAATTGAAGTTAACTTCTCTTGCCCTAATATCCCCGGTAAAGCGCAGGTCGCCTATGACTTTGAACAAACTGACAAAGCACTCGCTGCCCTAACAGCGCTAGGCAATAAACCAATTGGGATTAAACTGGCGCCTTATTTTGATATGTCACATTTTGTGGCAGCAGCCAATGTCATCAAAAAATATCCAGTAAAATTTATCACCTGCATTAACTCAATCGGCAACACTTTAGTTATCGACCCGTACACTGAGCACCCCATAATCAAGCCTAAAGGCGGCTTTGGTGGTTTGTGTGGTGATTATATTAAACCTGTCGGTTTAGCCAATGTGCGCGCCTTTCGTGAACTGCTGGATGATGACGTACAAATCATTGGCGTTGGCGGGATAAAAACCGGAATCGATGCCTTTGAATACCTACTCGCCGGTGCTGATGCGGTACAAATCGCGACCTGTTTTGAAAAAGAAGGTGAAGCTTGCTTTGAGCGTATTGAAACAGAACTCGCTGACTTCATGCGCGGTAAAGGTTACCAGTGTATTAATGACGCTAAAGGCAAATTAAAACCGCTTTAATGATACCAGTGGCACATTAAGCCTCTGAATATCTGTATTGAAACTCCCCCCCCTTCCCCTTTAAAGCCACTGTATTTACAGTGGCTTTTTAGCCGTTTCAAAAACACTGCATATAAATAAATTCAGTAAGATATTTATTGTACAAATTATCCCTAATCCAAACTAACACTGTTAATATTAAACTTGAGCAACAACTTTGTAGCATTATCAAAACATTAGCCTGCTAACGGTTAATGTGAGTTTACCCTCAAGCCCAGATAATAAATGGAACATAACTGTGTTTAAAAAATTACTTGCGATGACCAGTTCAACCCAAATGCTAGTGGCTATGTTTGTCGGCTTTGCTGTGGGGATATTCTTTGGCGAGTCCGTAGGCTGGCTTAGCGCTATCGGTAATGGCGTTATTTTATTAATGCAAATGACCGTATTGCCTTACATAGTGGTATCGCTTATTGGCGGTATAGGCAAACTGCAAAAAAGCACGGCCATATTAATTTTTAGCCGCGCTGGCGCCATTATGTTATTGCTGTGGTTAGTCGGTTTAGTTCTCACTGCGTTAATGCCATTGTCTTTTCCGTTTATTGAATCAGCATCGTTTTTCAGCACCAGTATTATCGAACCTGCCCAGCCGATTAATTATTTTAAGCTCTATATTCCTTCAAACCCGTTTGAGTCGATGGCGGAAGGCTATGTTCCTGCCATGGTGGTATTCAGTATTGCCTTGGGTCTCGCGTTAATTAGTATGGAGGGCGACAATAAAAAGCTGGTGTTAACCTTCATGCATACCATCACAGAAGCCTTTTCTCGGATCACCCAAGGCTTGGTTAAAGTGTTGCCTATTGGTATTTTTGCCATGTCAGCATCGGCAGCAGGCACTATGGGAGTGGATGAGTTTGCCAGTATGCAGGTTTACCTTATTAGTTACTTTGCTTTGTGCTTATTGCTCACATTTGCAGTGCTACCTTGGATAGTTTCGTCATTAACGCCAATCACTTATAGGCAGACGGTTAACATAAGTAAAGCCAGTTTAGTTACCGCCTTTGCCACAGGTAATATCTTTATTGTTATTCCGGTAATTATTGCTGAGTGTAAGCAAATTATGCGTGAGCATAATAACTTAACTGAAGATGGCGTCACCCTGATTGAGATTTTGGTGCCTATTGCATTTACCTTCCCCAATATCGGTAAATTAACCGTTATCTTGTTTGTCTACTTTGCTGGCTGGTTTAATGGCACCCCTGTTGATATCAGCGCTATGCCATCATTGTCTGTTAGTGGCTTATTATCTTTATTTGGTAGTGTGTATGTCGCCATTCCTTTTATGTTGGACTTAGTGCAACTACCTTCAGACTTATTCCAACTATTTGTCATGTCAGGCTTTATCACAGGCAAGTTCAACTCTATTGCCGCAGTAATGAACCTATTCGCCCTCACCCTATTAACCGTGTGCTTATTCCAAGGGACACTGAAAATTCGTCCGCCGCAATTAATTAAAATGTCGGTTGGGCTTTTAGCCAGTACCGCGGTCACCATTGTTGTTTGCCGCATAGGTATGGGATTATTTATACATAGCCCTGATATCACCAGTGAGGTGATCGCCAACATGAAAGTGGCTGACAAAGTGCCCACGAAAGTGACTCGCCAATACCCTGAAATCGGTAAAACGCCCACTCAAGCAATCGCCAGCGTCCATTCCATTCGCCAACGTGGCTTACTAAGAGTCGGTTACATTCCCAGTAATGTGCCTTTTAGTTACTACAATAATGCCGGCCAGTTAGTGGGCTTTGATATTGCAATGGCCACTAAGTTGGCGGAGGACTTGAAAGTCGAGGTAGAGTTTATCCCGTTCAAAAAAGATAAGCTCGCAGCGTCATTACAGGCTGGCTATTTTGATGTCGCCATGTCGGGGCTGTCAATGGATATCAAACAAATGGACAGGCTTAGTTATGGCGAACCAGTGCTAGAGCTTAACATCGCCATTGCCACTCAAGATCATCGGGTTAATAGCTTCAAAACTGATGAGTCCATTCTCGAAATGGAAAATACCACCATCGCCTATGTTGAACATGATGATAAAATTGCCGATGCCAAGAAAAAACTGCCTCATATTAATTTTGTTAAAATTGACGGTTATAAAGATTTCTTTAGGCAAAAAGCGCCCAAATACGATGCGGTGGTGATCAGCGCTGAAGCAGGTTCAGCTTGGACATTATTCTTCCCAGGCTACGGCATTGCTATTTTAGAAGGTAAAAATCGCTACCCTGTGGCTTATGCCGTGGCCCAACCTAATCAGTCACTATTAAACTACATTAATAACTGGCAAAAACTGCGCCGAGTCGATGGCCACCAGCAACAATTTTATGATTATTGGATGCTAGGAAAAGGCGCAACCACACCAGTGCCGCGATGGTCGATTATTCGTGATGTACTGCATTGGGTTGACTAAATTAACCATCCATTAAAAAGGCTCCTTCGGGAGCCTTGGTGATAATGATTAGCCAAGGTTATTGCTTATGTACTTTACCTGATTTCATGACAAAATGAATATCAAGTAAGGCATCAATACTTTCAAGGGGGCTCGCTTTCATTGCAATAATGTCAGCATGCTTACCTTGTGCTAGCGTGCCTAGAGTATCGCTCATATCAATAAGGTCAGCAGCGTTAATGGTCGCACTGACTAAGATATCTTGATTGCTCATCCCCGCCTGACTCATCAGCACAGCCTCTTTCGCGTTATCGCCGTGGCGTGATACGCCGCTATCTGTTCCAAAAGCAATGTTAACCCCCGCTTTATAGGCATTACCAAAGTTGTTTTGCATATCATGACCAACCCTAATCGCTTTGGCTTTAATTGCTTCAGACATAAAGTTGCCATCACCTTTAGCCATTTGAACCACAGTGTCACCCGCTAACAGGGTTGGCACTAAGTAAGCCCCTGACTTTTTAAATAGCTTAATCGATTCTTTATTGGCGTAACTGCCATGTTCAATGCTATCAACACCTGCTCTCAGAGCCGCATTAATCCCTTCAGCCGCATGGGCATGGCTGGCGACTTTACGCCCTAATGCATGCGCTGCATCAATGACTTCTTTTAACTCGTCATTGGCCATCTGCTGGCCTGTGCCGGTATTGGTATCTGACAACACGCCACCTGTAGAGGTAATCTTAATCACATCCGCGCCATATTTTATCGCTCGGCGCGTGGCACGGCGGCAATCAAAGGGACCATCACAAATGGTTTTAGAGGTTAGCATATCCAGTAAGTCAGGGCTTTTCCCATCCACATCACCATGACCACCAGTGACAGAGACGCCGCCTGAGGCAATAATTCGAGGGCCTGCCAACCAGCCTTTGTTAACCGCATCACGAAGCGCATAAATCTGCTCAGGCTTGGCGCCTAAATCTCTTACTGTGGTAAAACCAGCTAACAGTGTTTTATTTGCAAAATAAGCACTTTTCATTGCCACATCGGCATCTGACATGCGTAATGCTTCGCTGTCATTATTGGGCCCTAACTCCCCTTGTAAATGCACGTGCATATCCATTAAACCCGCCATGACAAAGCTGTCTTTGAGGTCAATATATTCAAGGGTATCTGCTTCAGTTATTTGGCTGGATGGAAGCTCAATATAGCCACTGTTGATGGCGCTGATTTGACCATCTTTAATCAATATTGATTGTTGTTTAGTGGTTTTTTTACCTGCAATGGAAAGTAATTCGCCAGCGTGGATGACTTTAAAATCGGCTGATTGTATTGAAGGTATTACGCTACATAAACCGACTATAATCGCTAGGTTAAACGATTTTTTATGACTCAAATAATATTGAATTCGTCTAGTTGCTGCTATTGCTAGATATGACATATAACCCTTCTTATATTTTTAATTTTACCCGAAGGTTAACATGCCTAACTTAATCATAATTTACAACTTTTTCACATTAGCGTTAACAGAAACATTATCGAAAAACCATTCATGTATAGCCTGCAGCTCGGATATAAGCTCTCATTGATTTAACCTATCGTTATTCAAATTTCTTATTAAACCTAGATTTGTGACACAAATTAACTTATTTATTAACAACTTTAGATTGATAAAGGTAAGCCTTTGCTATATAAAACTTTAAGATTTTCATCAAGGAGGTTGAAAGTGACTGATTCTGTCAAATCAGAAAAAAACTACGCTGTAGCAGTTATCCTCTCCGGTATTTTCGGAGTGCTAGGAATTCATCATTTTTACTGCGGCCGTATTAGCCATGGTGTATTTGATTTATCTTTAGCCATTGTAGGGCTAACACTCATGCAGTTTGAAGACGTCACCCTCGCGCTACTTGGTTTAGGTCTCATCGTTATCGATGTTATTCACACTATAGTGGTCACTTTTATGCTTCTAGTTGGAAGCTATAGGGACGGGAAAGGTAAGTTGATTACCTATCCAGGACAAAAATTATAATTAAGGGATTTATTTATGTCAGAAGTACAAACAGCAACTGCAGATGTCCAAGTAAGCGACAAAGGATTCGTACCAACGCTACTATTATGTTTTTTCCTAGGTATGTTCGGTGCGCACCGTTTTTATGCAGGTAAAATTGGTACTGGTATCCTAATGCTATTAACTTTAGGTGGTTTTGGTATTTGGACACTAATCGACTTTATTATCATAGCCGTTGGTAGTTTTAAAGATTCTGAAGGCAAGTTTATCAAAGCAAGTTAATTGATGACTAAATTAAAAGTGGGCTAAAAAAGTTAACCCGCTTAGTTTTAAAGCCGTATCAATTCATTTTGATATGGCTTTTTTATTACAAGCGATTAAAAGGTAAAATCAATGCCGAAGTAAATTTGCTCAGCATCATTAACTGATAACGCAGCACTGTTATATTCCATCGAAGAAGTGACATTATGCCTTAAATAACGAAAACCTATCTCAGATGTAAAATCATGTCCCAAATCAAATAGAAAACCCACTTGTCCGCCATAAACATAGCTGCTGCCAGAGTCTTGATAACTTCGATCTAAATCGGTTAATTGAATTTCATTACCGCTAAACCCTGCAGAAGCACCAATAAACCATTTTATATCATGTACATCATCAACCGAAAACAGTCGGTCATAGGAGACTAATAGTCCTTCATGCTGAGTCATATCATCAGAATTATAGGAATAAGCACCGTATAAACGGTTACTTGGGTTTAACGTTATCGCTGTTCTATATTGATAATTAATGCCACTTTCTTGAGTATCAGAAAGCCCCACAGAAGAAGCGCTATAATCAGCATAACCCACAACGCCGCCCACAATGGCCTCAGCACCATGACCAACACTGGGCAGCAAGCAAATAAAAGTCACCTTGAGTATTAACGCCAATTTGCTGTTATAAGCACGAGTCATTATTCCTCCACAAAGTTAGTGACCATCATTAATTTATACGCCCTAGCGCTGAGCAAAAAACGAACTAAGATCAAACTTTGATGATTAAGACGCGCTTAAAATACAGCTTTAATACAAAATTGTGAGCCGGTTACAATTTAATCGACAATTAATCAAACATTAATCTTGCCAACATAAGCCCTAAACGCAAAAAAGCCGCTTAAAAGCGGCTTTTAACATCCTAAACAAGGCTGATTTTAGCGATATTAGTTAGCGATTTTTAAATCCGCTTTATCGGTAATTATGTTCATATCAAAATCAAACTCATCAACTCGGATCGCACGTTCACGCTTTAAGTTGTAATCTTGCAGCTGCTTATGCTCATCGGCTGTAATAACCTTAGCTTCAAGCGCGGCATCCAGTGTTAACGAGAAACGAACCCCAGCTTTAAATACACGCTGTTTAAGGGCCTTTTTCACTTTAGCTAGCATAGGTAAACATGCCATTTTAGCTAAGTAAGCTTGCTCATTAATGTAGTTACCATCACCAGCAACAGGCTTAATTAAATGAGTTAACTGCTTTTTAAATGTGGTATCAAGCTGGGCTTGATGGGCAAGCTCTCTGACTAAATCATCATTCACTTTTGGCATTTTAGCTGAGTAAGTCATGGTGATTAAACGCATGAACTGACGAGTCGGCTTAGATGGGAAGTTCTCTAGGAAGCCTAGTAGTGCTTCTTCAGCTTTACATAGCGCCCAACGAGTTGCGTAATCAAAGTATGGCTTAGCTTGCGTGCGCTCATCTGCTGACACTTTTTGCTCGTAAAAACGAATCGATGCCATCGCCGCATAAAGGTAACTCATTACATCACCTAAACGTGCTGAGATCATTTCAGCCTGTTTAAGCTTGCCGCCTAATACAAGCAACGAGAAGTCAGCATAAACAGCCAGTTTAGATGCAAGCTTGTGTACTGATTTTTCGTAACCAATAACTTCAGGCAATGCAGATGAAGCAGGAGCAGTAAATGGCAATACGCCTAATTTGAATGCTCGTAAACTATTACCAACACTGTAACCTACGGTTTGTCTGAAAATACGGTTAAAGGTTTTATCAGCATCACTTGCATCACTATGAATTGATTCAACCATACTTTGTAAGTGAGGATGACAACGCATCACCCCTTGACCAAAAATCATCAAGTTACGGGTTAGAATGTTGGCACCTTCAACGGTAATTGCAATAGGTTGCGCCACATAACCTGATGCTAAGGTATTTTGTGGTCCACGTTGAATCGCTTTACCAGCTTGAATATCCATAGCAGAATCAAGAACATCACGTCCAAGCTCTGTCATGTGATACTTAGCAATAGCTGTTACTACAGAAGGTTTTAAGCCTAAACCTAATCCTTCAGTGGTTAGCACTCGCATCGCCTCTTGCAAGTAAGTTTTACCGGCAATATCTGCAAGCTTTTCTTGAATACCTTCAAACTTACCAATTGATAAACCAAACTGTTCACGCACAGCGGCATATTCAGCAGAAGACTTAAATGAACATTGGCTAACTGAAACACCTAAAGCCGGCAGAGAAATACCCCGACCTGCGCCTAAACAGCTAACCAGCATTTGCCAGCCGCGACCTATGTTGCTTTGACCACCAATAATAAAGTCCATTGGAATAAACACATTCTCACCACGGGTAGTACCGTTATAAAAACGACAGCCCATAGGATCATGACGGTTACCTAATTGCACACCAGGGTGCGCCTTAGGAATAAGCGCACAAGTAATACCAAGCTGTTCTTTGCCACCTAATAAACCTTGTGGATCTTCAACTTTAAACGCTAAACCGAGTACCGTAGCGATTGGCGCTAAGGTGATATAACGCTTATCCCAAGTTACTGATAAACCCAGTACTTGCTCGCCTTGATACTCACCCATGGTGACGGTACCAATATCAGGAATACCACCAGCATCAGAACCCGCTTCAGGGCTTGTTAACGCAAAACATGGAATTTCTTGGCCGTTAGCTAAACGAGGCAACCAAAAGTCACGTTGGCTATCTAAACCGTAGTGCATTAATAACTCGCCAGGACCTAAAGAGTTAGGCACCATGACCGTAACAGCAACCGCAGAACTTTTAGCAGCAATGGTCGCTACGATAGTTGAGTTAGCATAAGGGCTAAACTCAAGTCCACCGTAAGACTTAGGAATAATTAAAGAGAAGAATTTGTTCTCTTTTAAGTAAGTAAGAATATTGTCTGGTAAGTGTTTACCATTTTGAATCTCAAAATCATCAACCATTTCGATTAATGTTTGCACCGGGCCATCGAGGAAAGCTTGCTCATCAGCTGACAGCGTTGCCCCAGGAATGTCACGTAAGGCGGCAAAATCAGGAATGCCCTGATAAATAGACCCTTCTAACCAAACATCTCCGGCATCTAACGCTTCTTGTTCTGTCGTCGAAATACTTGGCAATACTTTTTTAAATGTTGTTCTTAAGCTCATAGTTTTACACTCATCAGACCAGACTAATAGTGTGCATTACGTCACAAAAATTAAATTAGATCAAACATTCTAATTAAAAATAAACCCAACAATTACAACAACAAAGTAACATTTAAAAAATAATACCAGCATTTCATAAACTTACACGTGTGCGCTGAAGCAAAAAATTTTTAAAAAATTTATACGCTCGTTTGAATTTTTAAAGTCGAGAATGCTATTTAAGCAAATTTTCAAAGCTACTCGACACAAATCATTAGTCAAACTCATGGGAAAAAATGCTACTTTAAGTGAATGGAAATAAAAAGGGGCCGAAATGATGTGTGGCAGAATTGAAATGCTATTTGATGGCATGAAGCAAACACTTGATGACTTGTTTGATATGCCACTGTCGATACAAACAAACCTTGATTTACGCCCAACAGATACTGTTACCTGCATCACTCGTACTTGCCCTGAAACAACCCCATCAATAAATGCCGCAGACCCTAGTAGCACTGCAATTGCAACAATAAGTCACTCGGCAAATATTCCGCCTTTAACTGTCATAAATAGCCTTTGGGGGATAAAACCTAATTGGTCTAAAAAAATCATTATTAATGCCCAAGGAGAAACCGCGGCCCACAAAGCAACCTTTGCCAATGCCTTTAAACAGCAGCGCTGTATCATCCCTTGTAGTGCTTGGTTTGAGTGGCGCGATGAACGCCAGACTAAAAAACAAAAGTATCGTTTCAGTCACGCAGTTAATAAGCCATTGTTTATGGCTGGCATACTGTACCCTGAAGAAAATCAAATGGTTACACTTACCATTAACCCTAATGATAAATGCGCTCAGTATCACCACCGCATGCCATTGTTTATTCCGTCTACCGAGATTAACAACTGGCTTTATCACGATGTTTCGCAGCTCCAGCCATTACTTAATCCACTACCAGATAAATGGATTAAGATCTGTCGCGCCTAAATGATTAAGCCGCTTTCTCCAAAAAATTCCCCCTGTTAATTCTGAACTCGGATAGGGTTAACACATTTTAATTTTCTAGAATTTTATTAAGCAGATCACAACCTTGAGAATTAACTAAGCTAGAAAATGCAAAACTGTAGCTTTAAGGGCAATTTTAAGTTTCAATTAACATAAATCGATAAGATAGTCTTCGAGTAAGGCAGTTTAGGCTGTATTACAAAGACTAATTTAAAAAATGTGCTATCCAATTTTCAGTGTTCTTAGTTTTAAAGTAACGGATTTATTTTCATTAAGATATTGGTTCATTGAGTATGCGCAGTTTGTTAAGGCCAACTTAGGTTCTTAGCATGGGCGATTAAGCCCCTTAACTGATGATGGAGTTACTATGAAATATTTATCTATGATTGCTGCACTTATGTTTGCAGGTTCTGCTTTTGCTGTTGATTGTGTTGATTGTCACAATGCTATCAATGTTGAAGAGCATGCTGAAATGGAAGCAAACATCGAAACTTGTAATGATTGTCACAGCCTAACTGACGCTCACGAGTTAGATACTGATCTACATACACCAGATCTTACTATTACTGAATGTGCTGATTGCCACACAGTAAAATAAGCTCCTTAACCTTGATGTAGCTTGACCATAATCCAGATTTGGCCAAACTCACAAAATCAAGTGTTAAACGCTCAGTAAGAGCACTTAAAAACCAGTTGCCTTGCAACTGGTTTTTTTGTGCCTGTCATTAACCAAAAATAACTGATAGTTACTCAGCTAACAGCTTGTTAATCGCTTTTAGACTGACATTAACATCTTTATAATCCAATGGAACACAATAGCTTTGCTGATCAATCGCCAATACCAGTGACGGAAAACCCTCATTAGGTAAAGACTGAGCAACATTAAGCTCAGACAGTAATTGCTGCTGCGTGGCACTGGAGGTTAATTTCGCCCTAAAGTCTGCTTCATCAATACCCAGTTGGCTTGCGAATGCAATGAGTGTGCTGTCATCTGAGGGGTTTTGCGCCTGCAAATAATAGCCTTGTTGAATGGCAAACAGCATTTGCTGCTCTAAACCATAGTGCCTTGCCACAAGGCAAGCCCGACAGGCGGGATAAGTCGAACGCCTTGGCTTGCATTGACGCCAAAAATCAAAATTAAATTGGGTTCCTAGCTGCGTCGCTATTTTTTGCCAGGTGTTAGCTAAAAATTGCTGCATTTCTAGTGGCATTGGCACATCGGAGTCTGGGGCTAAGCCGCCTAACAGGTATGTCAGTTGCACCTGAGGCAACTGCAGCTTGATTTGCTCAGCTAATGCCAGCCAAGTGGGGCGATATCCCCAGCACCAACTGCACATAGGGTCGTAAACGTAAAACAATTGCACTTGCTTACGGGCTAATGGCTGATCCACTAACGGGCTGCTGAGTCGTTGAGGCATGTATCACTCATCTGTTTTAAAGGGACTAAGCTAGCTGTTATACCATCAATTCAACTAAAAATCAGAGTCAAACTCGGGCGATTAAATTCGATTCAAATTTTGCCATTAAACAAGGTATAATCTGGCCATTATTGATTGGAGAGTCCCCATGGCCAGAACCGCTGCAGCACTGCACATATTAGTTAAACACAAAACCCAAGCAGAAGACTTAATCAAGCAACTTGATAATGGCGCTAAATTTGATGTGCTAGCAAGAAAACATTCATCGTGCCCTTCAGGAAAAAGTGGCGGTAACTTAGGTGAATTTAAAAAAGGTCAAATGGTACCACAATTCGATAGAGTCTGTTTTACTGGTGAGCTTATTACCCCCCATTTAGTTAAAACCAAGTTCGGTTGGCATGTGATAAAAATTTTGTACCGCACCTAAGGAGCCACCTTAGTTTATTGCGTTTTCGGCGCACATTTAACTCACCATACCCAAGCCTAACATCATTGTTTCTTGAGTATTAATCGAGAGCAATCATGTCCAAAGTGTTTATCATTGGTTTGCCCAGAACTGGCACCACCAGCGTGAGTGCTGCCTTACTTGAACAGGGATTAAAAGTCGCCCATATCGGTTTAACCAAACGCGCTTTTGAAGTGGCCGATGTGGTTTCAGATGTGCCCTGTTTTTGTGATTACCCACAGTTAGATCAGTTATTTCCCGATGCCAAATTTGTCTACATCGACCGACCTATCGACACTTGGGTTGCGTCAATACAAATGCTGCTCACAAAAATGAGGCCAAACCTTGCCGATAAAACCGGCACCTTCCATCCGATCCTTAAGCGCTGTTTCAAACAAACTTTTGGCCCGTTAGACGCTGATAATCTGCTAGATGAAGCGCGTTTAAAAGCTTGCTACCTTGCGCATCAACAAGCTGTTTACCATTACTTTAAGCATCGAGATGACTTTCTATCGATAAAACTTAGCGATAACAATAGCCTGCAAACTTTACTCAACTTCATTGGTATACATGACAGCCCCACTGCTGAGTTTCCACAGCTTAATGTTGGCACCCATGTGGCAAGCTGGGGCGAATATAAGCACCCTAATAAAGTGAACACCAACTTAGCAGGCCCTGAACATCGCAAGTTTTTTGATTATCGAATTCCTAAAAGTTAGTTATGCCTAAGTTGTAACTCAGGCGAGCTTTGCTATAACTTAATGGAACGATTAAGCATTGTTTTGAACAAATAGTCACTGCTCGCTCAGCATCATTCAATGCCAATAGTGACCATACCCACTTCTAGCCATAATGAGAACACCATGAAATTACATCCACTTATCATCGGACTCCTCGTCGTCATCACCAGCCCTGCAAGCTTTGCCGCTAGTGTATTAGATATTCCTAGTAGTGTTGATGTATTGCTATTGAATGGCCAACAATTGGATACTGATGAAGTGACTTTGGTTGAAGGTGACAATCAGCTGCTATTTCGCTATCAGGTTAATTACCGTGATAGCGGCATGCAAACGCAATTTAAATCTGAAGCGGTGATCGTAAAGTTTAGCGCCAGTAATGATACCTATCGCCTTAAACTGCCAAGCATACGCAATCGAAATGCCGCCAATAGCTTTAATAAATCGCCCCAATTAACCCTTACCAATAGCCAAGGTCTACCTGTGGAGTTTATACAAGATTTACTCCTAAAAGATGGGCTGCAATTAGGCCGCGATTTTGAGCTTGAGCTCAGCCAGTACAACCTTAGCAATAAACCTGCCGCCATGAGCTTTACGCCGCTAAGTGTCGATAACGCCAATCTCGCGACTAAGCCAGCGTTAACTGCTGCACCAACAATAACCTCGACAGCAACGATAACTCCTGCGTCAACGACCACAGCAGCACCTGCCACTGTCGCGGCTGCGCCAGCATTAGCTCCGACAGCGATGACACCTAAGACAATTGCTCAAGATCAGGCAGAAATCACTGAAATGCTCGATTATTGGTACAGTAAAGCCAATCAAGAAACTCGCGCTAAATTTAAAGCCAAAATTAATCAGCAATGATTAACTAACCCTAATTTATAAACGCTATTTTATAACGTTAAGTTATTTTGCTATAAGCAACAAAATGCTGTTAACAAACTAGTAACCTTGGTTATCATAGACTCGAATATTCTTTAGGGTCATAACCATGTCTATTAGCTTTACCAAGGTGCTGCAATCTAACGTCACCAAATACACGCTCACCAGCCTAGTCGTACTGTTCATGCTGGTGTTATTAGCCATTTATAGTGTATTGCGCCTAAGTATGCCCAGCTTAAATACAAGCTTTAATAGCCAAGATATAACAGCGCCTGTCACCATTGAACGTGATGAACTCGGCACGGCGATTATCAGCGCCAGCAACCGCCTTGATGCCTCTTATGCCCTTGGCTATGCCCACAGCCAAGACCGCTTTTTTCAAATGGACTTATTACGACGCAATGCCGCAGGTGAACTGGCTGAAATATTTGGTGAAAAGGCACTTGAGCGCGATAAAAACCGCCGCTTTCATCAGCTACGCAAACGGGCACAAATGATATTTGATGGCTTAACCACAAAAGAAAAGCAAACCCTTAGGGTTTACACTAAAGGGGTAAATGCCGCACTGAAGGCGCAAACTCTGTCCTCATTTGAATACCTACTCACCCAATCAAGTCCTCAACCATGGCATGAAACCGACAGCTTATTGGTCATATTTAGTATGTATCTTGATTTACAAGGCAATACCATTAAGCGAGATATGGCCTTAACCCAAATAAAACAGACCTTTGGCCCCGATATGCTGGCATTTTTAACCCAAACAAGCCACCATCAGGCAGCTCTTGATGATAGCCAAATCCCCTACTTTGACGGCGATATCCCAACACTTGAGCCCCAGCTTTTGGCTCAAGCAAACAGCAGCACAATCACCGCCCCATTAGAGGTCGGCAGCAATAACTGGGCAGTGACCGGAGAGCTTACCAAGTCTGGCCGGGCAATGTTATCTGATGATATGCACTTATCGTTTGCCGTACCTATTATCTGGTATCGAGCGCAATTAAATTACCCCAGCATTAGCGATGCTAAAACCAATAATGTCCCAAATAATACCTATCCATCGGCGCAAATAACTGGCGTCTCATTACCCGGCGCGCCAGCCATTGTTGTGGGCTCTAATGGCAAGCTCGCTTGGGGATTTACCAACAGTTATGTGGACACCGCTGACTGGGTTGAAATTGACGCCAACACTGAAATAGCGCTTGAATATGAGCCGATTAAACTGCCCAGCTCAGAAGTGATGCATACAGTACAAGTCAGTGAATATGGCCCGGTAAAAACCGTTAATGATAAAAACTACGCACTATCATGGGTCGCCCATCAAGACTATGCGGTTAATATGGGCTTAATTGAACTAGAGCAAACAACCACAGTCGATCAAGCCATGGCATTAGCCAGCAGTATCGGTATTCCAGCACAAAATATGTTGTTAGCAGACAGCCAAGGTAACGCGGGCTGGAAGATAGCTGGCGCGCTACCAAGTCGTAGTAATCCTGCCAATGTCGCTCAAACAGCAACTGAAGTGCAAACCCAAGCTTGGCAGCAACCCCAACCCAATGTCCCAAGTGTCATTAACCCACTCAGCCATCGTATTTGGACCGCTAATTCACGGGTGCTCTCCACCCAAGATTTAGCCCAATTCGGTGATGGCGGCTATGCTCTTGGGGCCCGCGCTACGCAAATTCGGGACAGATTACATGAGCAAGAGCAATTTACTGAAACTGATTTTTTTAATTTGCAGCTAGATAATCAAGCACGATTTTTACAGCCTTGGCAGCAATACCTACTTAATCTGCTAAGCCAACAACCCAAACGGTTCGCTGAAGATGTTAAGTTCATCAATCAATGGGGCGATTGTGCCTGTGCAGACTCGGTGGGCTATAGCTTAGTAAAACATTTTCGCGCCGCCATGATAGATCAAAGCTTTGCGCCGATTGAAACTAATCTAACAAGCCAAGGCAGCAGCTTAGCTGTGATTAAGCGCTATTTAGAAACGCCTATGTGGCAACTGATCAATCAGCAGCCTAAAAGCTGGCTACCTAAGCAATTCCAAAGTTGGGATGAATTTGCCATCAGCGCCTACAAACAGGCTAAAACCGCCTTACTTAAACAGCACAGTCAAGATAATCAGCTAGCTGATTTACGCTGGGGTGAGGTAAATAAGCTCGACATTAAGCACCCATTTTCAAAACAGATGCCCTTACTGAGCCATTGGTTAGATATGCCTGCTGCACAAGGTTATGGCGACAGCTTTATGCCAGCGGTGCAAGGTGCCTCATTTGGCGCCTCACAGCGATTTATTGTACAACCGGGCAATGAGCAAGATGCCATCATGAGCATTCCTGGTGGGCAATCTGGCCACCCGTTATCGCCTTATTATCGTAGTGGCTATCAGCAATATGTTAATAATCAAGCTACGCCATTATTGCCACAAACTATTGAGCACACATTAACCATTAAGCCGCGCTAAACTTGCGCGGATTTTGCCCTTCGGGGTTGGTAAAAGTGTAAATAGCACGCGGCCACATACACCACTACCACGGTGGCTATCGATAATTCTATAATAGCCAGTATCCGCACTTGCTGAATGTATTGCTCAGCCATATTAATGCTTTGCATCCAGCTGATCATTTTAAATAATGCTGTCGCGCCTATGACCATAGGGAAAGTAAACGCGGCATAGCCAGGGCTAAAAGGGAGGGTTAGTAACTTAAAGAAGGCTAAATAAATAATACTGGTCATCAGCACTGCAATGCCAAATAGTAAGGCAATGATAATGGGTGATGGCGTAGCCGTTACCGTTAAATAACCCGCTAGTGATAAGCTTGCTGGCGCCGCTAAAATTGCCATGGTCGGTTTAGCCGCATCAGGCACTTCATGGGTAAATATCAAACGATAAATCATCACCGGCAGCATCAAGGCATAGGCAAGCATGCCAAATACCAAGGCGATATGGGCGATTAATGTCAATTGCGGGTTACCTGAAAAAGACACATCGGCCACGATAATCCCCACCGGCGGCACAAACCAACTTGGCACCATATGATGTAGCTCAAATGCTTTAGCGCGGTGATATAAAAAGCTAATCAAAAATACGATATGAAGCCCTACTGCAAATAACCATAAAGCATCACCGACTTGAGGGTAAAAATGCCCAACTGAGTTAGATACTACCATGGTGGCCATGGCAAAGGTCGGTACTACACTGCCAACCACAGGGTGCGCTAAATCTGCCTTTAAGGTATGAGACAGCAATAAAAACTTCAGCGTTAACACCAGTAATAATAGGCTCGCAATAGCAGCGCTGCCCCATTGACCATAACCCTGAAAATCGGCGAGATTCTCCCAGCACCAACCTAAGCTAGCAATCGCCAATGCTAAGCCTGCCATAGGGGTTGGAGCGGTCATTAATTTAGCTTTAGCGATGTTTATCATGGTGGCCTCAACTTAACTCTCGGATAAACCCCTTTGTTAGCAATCAAAGAGATTGCAATAAAAGAGTTTCAACTTTTTAGCTTGAGTTGATATTACTCTTGCTAATTGTTCAGATATATCCAATTATTTAAAACATGCGTTAAGTTTAATTGAACGTATAATTAGGCCATCAACAAAACAACTGACAATAAAAGCAAACTGGCGTTAAACCTAAGTCAGCGCTAATGATAACCATGAAAAGCGGGGATGATAACACCATGGCGATACTGATATCTTTGCGGCAGCTCAATGTATTTAACGCTATTACTCAGCACAACACCTTAACTGCAGCAGCTGAAAAACTATACTTATCAAAAGCGGCGGTAAGCATGGCGCTAGCAGAGCTTGAAAAACACTTAGGACAGCCACTATTTGATCGCGTAAATAATCGACTTATCCTTAATCAAGAAGGTCAAAAACTGCTGCCTTTGGCCGATGAATTACTGGATCGCGCCCAGCAAATCAATACCCTCTTTGATGATGAGCACGCCAATAGCGGTAAACTCAGGCTTGGTAGTAGTGACACCATAGGCAACCATGTTAGCCCTTATTTACTGAGCCAGTTTCGCCAGCAACAGCAACACTTCAGCCAAAGTTTATTCATTTCAAACTCCGCCACTATTTGCCAAAAACTGCTTGATTTTGAACTAGATGTCGCCTTAATTGAACGAGATAATTACCACCCAGCTCTCCTCTCTGTGCCCTTCAGTGCCGATAACATGTGTGTTATTAGTGCTTCTGAGCACCCTCTAGCTAAGCTTGAAAAGGTAACTATTAACGATTTAGACAATCATGATTGGGTGTTAAGAGAGCCAGGTTCCGGATCGCGAGAATGCTTTATCAATACGCTGGCACCACAACTTAAACACTGGCAACTGGCCTTTGAGCTTAATACCACAGAGGCGTTAATTAGCAGTGTCTCAGCAGGGCTGGGCTTAGGTTGCTTATCCACCTTAGCCGCGCAATATGCTATAGAAAGTGGTCGAGTTAGTTTACTCAAACAACCAATTGAAATGCCGCGCAGCTTTTGGCTGCTGGTACATAAAGACAAATACCAAAGCCCACTACTCAAAAGATTTATGACGTTTTGTTTGCAATGGCAATCAAGTGTTCAGCTTTGATATCAATAAGGTATTGCAGCGGCAGTAATGCCGCCCATTTGTTTCTGATTGCTAGTACATAAAGACAAATACCAAAATCCACTACTCAAACGCTTTATGAGGTTTTATTTGCAATGGCAATCAAGTGTTCAGCTTTGATATCAATAAGGTATTGCAGCGGCAGTAATGCCGCCCATTTGTTTCTGATTGCTAGTACATAAAGACAAATACCAAAATCCACTACTCAAACGCTTTATGAGGTTTTGTTTGCAATGGCAATCAAGTGTTCAGCTTTGATATCAATAAAGTATTGCAGCGGCAGTAATGCCGCCCATTTGTTTCTGATTGCTAGTACATAAAGACAAATACCAAATCCCACTACTCAAATGCTTTATGAGGTTTTGTTTGCAATGGCAAACGAAAAACTAAATAACTTGTTCATCGAGTCGAGCTGAAAATCACTTCGTAGTAGGTGCCGCTACCGTTATACGCTCTTGGTTAGATAAGCGAATTTGAATGCCATCCACAGTGGTAATACGCTGCGCTTCAATGTCTTTTTTGCGCACATAATAAGTTGCCGACATCGCTTCAACAGGCGATGAAATGGTCACTTGCACAATTTTATTATCGTCATACCATGACCAGCCCCAAAAGGCTGCAGTTACTAGCATCGAAACGGCGATCATCGGATAAATAATCAATTTTGAAAATAGCGGTGAAGAATCACTGCCCATTGACACTAAAGCCGGCTTTTTCTTTGTGCCACGACCGCTGCGTATGTACAGCACACAAGCGACGATCACTAACAAGGTTACCAGTATTTTTGTAAGCACAGCGTGTTCCACAGTTAATTAGCTTAAGTATAATTATACTGATTTTAAAGATATAAACCGTTATATAAAACACAGCCCGTTAAATTAACTATTGCTAATGGATAATGTTTTAACCCCAAAGCCAATAAGCCAGTCACAGCCGCTATTTCGATCTATTTAAGTGCGTTAATTATTCGCACTGCACCATTACGTAACAAAGCAAACGACCAACTGAGCGCCATCACAGACTTTCATTGGTTTAACTTAGTTACCGCTAGGCAATAGTAATGCTGCAACGCTATAACTTGTTAGCCTTTTGACTGAGTTAACATTGCGCACTGGCCACGTTTTGGAATGTTAGTTGCACTTAAAAGCAAGTATTTATGATTGGCGCTGATGAGCCATTACTTTTAGCTTAATAAGAAAATATATGACTCGAAAGCTCACCGTTTCAATAGGCCAATATTCCAACAAAGGCATTAAGGAAATCAATCAAGATTTTCATGGCGCCACGATCCCAAAGCAACCACTATTGACCTCTAAGGGCATTGCTATTGCCATTGCTGATGGGATCAGTAGTAGTGATGTGAGCCAAATTGCCAGTGAAGCTAGCGTAAGGGGCTTTTTAGATGACTATAGTTGCACGCCAGAATCTTGGTCGGTTAAAAAGTCCGCCGCTCAGGTGCTAACCGCCACAAACTCTTGGCTCTATTCCCAATCCCAAAAAAGTGAACATCGATTTGATAACGATCGTGGTTATGTATGCACTTTAAGCGCGATGGTCTTCAAATCGACCACTGCCCATATATTTCATATTGGTGATAGCCGCATTTATCGGTTGCGGGATAATGAAATAACTCAGCTTACTGAAGATCACCGCCTGTGGATAAACGCTCATAAAAGCTACCTTAACCGCGGCCTAGGTATCAGCCCCTTCTTAGAAATCGATTATGATGCTAAGGCACTAGAAGTCGGTGATACTTTTATCTTAACAACCGATGGCATTTATGAATTTATTTCCGAAGACGAAATTAACTCATTAATAAAATTACATCATCAAGCCTTAGATATTGCCGCCCAAGTCATTGCAGAGGTTGCACTGGCCAATGGCAGCCAAGACAATTTAACCATTCAAATTATCCGCATTGATGACTTGCCGCTGCAAAGCGCTGATGAAGCTTTACAAAAACTCACCGAACAACCTTTTCCACCTATTCTTGATGCCAGAATGAATTTTGACGGCTATCAAATCCTCAGGGCTTTGCACCATAGCAGTCGCAGCCATGTGTACTTGGCCATGGATATCGACAACCTAGAAAAAGTTGTCATTAAAACACCATCAATAGATTTACAAGGTGATCCTGCTTATCTTGAACGATTTTTAATGGAAGAGTGGATTGCCAGAAAGCTAAATAATGCCCATATCCTTAAGCCTTGTCCGCCCACTAAACAGCGTAATTATCTCTATGTAGCCATGGAATACATCGAAGGCATTACCCTGAGCCAGTGGATGTTAGATAATCCACAACCCGCTATTGAAACCGTGCGTGATATTGTCGAGCAAATAGCTAAAGGCTTGCGGGCTTTTCATCGGCAAGAAATGATCCATCAAGATTTACGCCCTGAAAACATCATGATTGACATTAATGGCATGGTAAAAATCATAGATTTTGGCGCCACCAAAGTAGCTGGTCTTGCTGAAATATCATCCCCAATCGTACATGCCGATATTCTCGGCACAGTGCAGTATACCGCCCCCGAATACTTTGTAGGTGAAGTTATCACCCATATGGCTGATAACTTTTCACTGGCGGTGATCACCTATCAAATGCTCAGCGGCAAATTACCCTTCGACGGTAAGATGTCCCAAGCAAGGACCAAAGCGGCGCAAAACCGCTTGGTATATCAATCAGTACTGGATGATGAGCGCGACATCCCGGCCTGGATTGATGATGCGTTAAAAAAAGCGCTCCATCCTAATCCTTATAAACGCTACAGTGAATTATCAGAATACTTATACGACTTGCGTCATCCCACTCAAGCTTTTTTAAATAAAACCCGTGCCCCACTTATCGAGCGCGAGCCTGTTAAGTTCTGGCAAGGGATTTGTGCAATCTTAAGTCTCATCATCTTGCTATTAATATTTCGCTGATGTGCTAATTAACTTTACCTTAACTATGTCACTTAAACTGGAGCTGCACTATGGAAATCAACACCCTAAGTAAAACAATTTTAGCTGCCAAAAAAGCACAAAAACTCACCTTCAATGATATAGGTCAGATGGTGGGCCGAGATGAGGTCTGGGTGGCGGCATTATGCTACGGCCAAGCCTGTGCATCTGAAGCTGAAGCAATTCAAATTGCACAAGCCTTAGGTATCGAAGCAGAGCAAATGATGCCACTAACCAACTCCCAACTTAAAGGCTTAGGCCCGACAGTGCCTACCGATCCATTGGTGTATCGCTTTTACGAGATCATGCAGGTGTATGGTATGCCGATGAAAGCTGTGATCCATGAAAAATTTGGTGACGGGATAATGAGCGCAATCGATTTTAGTTTAAACATTGATAAAATTGAAGATCCCAAAGGCGATCGAGTATTAGTGACCATGAATGGTAAATTTTTACCTTATAAGAAATGGTAACTGGCAATTACAACTGAGCTAGACAAGGTGTAACTACCTAGACCATGCCTCGCCGATTAATAAATCCTATCGCCATTAATGGGCGGTGGGATTTTTGTAACAGTGACGCGATAAAGTTAACCGAAGCAGTGCTATTACCTTAATACTTTTGTGCCATCTATGTTGGGCAAATAACTGACGGGTCAAAGCCAATTGGCTATAGTGCCGAATATAATGCTAATTCATATTATTACTTCACCTTATTGCACTGTAAAAAAAGCCAATTAAAAGCCAGTTACAAATCTGGTTAAAACGCTCCCCTCGTCCACAGAAAAAGCTTTGTTACATTCGTAACACATTATATTTATTGCACTTTTTAACAATTCGATAACCCAAAAAATCTTGTATCCCCGTATTAATGAGCTTATAATTCAGCCGCTACATCATTGAAACAAAATTGCCAACTACCGTAAACAAAATGCGAACATCATACGATTTTCAATCGGCACACTTTACTAAGACTCTTTATGACTAAAATTTCAAAGTTCGTATTCATGTTAATTAGCTTTTTGATGATGATGAACGTATTACTGGTGTTAAGTTTTAGCCAGGGTATCGATGCTATTCATACTGAAAATTTTCACCACAACGTAATTAAGATTGCACCTGCCAATGTCATAGATACTAATTCCAATTGGGAAAAGTGGCTGTTTTTAGAAAATGATATCGTGAAATCTGGGCAGCATTACTTTGCGGTACTGGCTCGGGATGACAATGAACTCACCGTAGTCAAGGTCACAGACGTGTTTGGCGCTATGATGATGTTCAGTAATGTGCCATTACTACTCATGTTTCTATTTGCCTGCTTTATCCCTTTTTATATCAAAGCCAGTTCTGATAAGAAGAACAGTGCATCACTTGAATTTATCAGTAATGAAACCGATAAATTGTTAGCGACCTTCAAAATAAAGCAGCCAAACAATCACACTAACAATACTCTGTCACACATTAGCGTGGCATTAAATGAGTTAAATAGGCATGTAAAACAACAAAATATTGATACCCAGTTAACTATATTTCAAGACAAGCTCACCGGTCTTGTCGATCGCCATGCCTACCTTGAACACTTAGAAAAACAGTTACAACGCGCCCAAAAAGATGGCACCAAACAAGCCTTACTATTCATAGACTTAGATGGATTTAAACAGGTTAATGACTCCTTTGGCCACAGCTTTGGCGATGAAGTGCTCATTCAAGTTGCCAATCGATTATCCACAGTGATCAGAAACCATGACCTTAGCTATATCGGCTCTGGGGTAAATTTAGAGCTAAATCTATCCCGCTTAGGCGGTGATGAATTCTCTATTTTTATTGATCACATTGACGATGACAACCGTGCAGTGGAAGTCGCTAAAAACGTGTTACAAGAAGTTGAACGAGATTTCGTACTTGGTAATAAAATCATAAAAATTGGTGCTAGCATTGGCATTGCTAGCTACCCTGACAGCGCATCAAACCCCAATACACTATTACAAATGGCCGATGTGGCCATGTACCGCGCCAAAGCCGATGGTCGCGGTATTTTTCGTGTCTATTCGCCAGAAATGGGTAATAAAATTCGCCGCTATCACTACCTACTCGAAGAAATGCGTTTAGCCATTGCCAGCCAAAATTTCAGCTTATCATTTCAACCGATTGTCAGCGTTGATGACTGCAGTATCGATTACTTCGAATGCTTAGTCCGTTGGAATCACCCTATTGAAGGCCCAATCACCCCAACTGAATTTATCCCAATCGCAGAAGACTCAAACTTGATCATTGAACTGGGTAACTGGATTTTATTTGAAGCCTGTCGCCAAATGTCAGCTTGGCACAATGCCGGCATGAATAAAGTCCGAATTTCAGTGAATATCTCAGGGGTGCAATTAAAGCATGTGCCGTTATACGACTGGATTATGGACACCTTAGCGAAAACAGGCTTACCAGCTAGAGCATTATTATTGGAAATAACAGAATCATGTTTAATCCATGCATCTGACACTATTATTAATGATTTACAAAAACTACGCCGCCAAGGGGTATTAATTGCCATCGATGATTTTGGCACTGGCTTTAGCTCCCTTTCAACATTGGCTAATTTACCCGTTGATGTGATCAAAATTGATAAGCTGTTTATTGACCAAGCTACTATTAACCCTAAATACGAAAAGATTTTAGATTCGATTAGTAACTTGGGGAAAACCCTTGATTTAAAAGTGGTTGCTGAAGGCGTTGAAGTGGCCTCTCAATTTGAATTAATCAAAAAACTGGGCATTCATTGTGTGCAAGGTTACCTCATCAGTCGACCTGAAACCTCATTCAATGTTGGCTCTAAAGTGATTAAAAACAACCTCAACCATATTGCATTAACGGGCACAGGTGTGTGTAATCCGATTATCAATAAAGATGAATAAACCTAACCGCAGCTAGCCTTAATAAAGGGCATGATAGCAGCATCTACCTTGCCCTTCATTTTTTGGGATACGTCAAATTGACCACACTCAGTGAATAGAATGGCTAATCGCTATTACTGATCATCAACTGACTTCTAAGCTGGCTTTTTAACTTGCTGTACGACCCAATTTAGGCATAAAAAAACCGATGCATACATCGGTTTTTGGGGCTTAAATAACATCTTTTATGTGATTGCTTAACTGCGATCACCTAATTGTTATCATCTATCGTTTAAATCATTGCAGAATTAGCCGATATCAGAGCCTATTAAGCGTGCGCGACTTTACGTTTACTGTGGGCAATAATCAGCCCTACTAAACATATAATCCCAACAGCGATACCCACTGGCTGGCTTAACTCTTGTGGTAAACCAAGGCCAACACCCGCAGTCATAATATAAGAGACTGTGATAGAAGTACCGACGATTGCAGGTAAACTCACAATCCAATGGAAAGTACCACGGTTAAATAAGTACTTAGTTGCCAACCACAGTACACTGGTTGAAAGTAACATGTTGGAGAAGGCAAAATAGCGCCAGATTAATGAGAAATCAATCTTAGTCATAAAGTATGCAATCACCAGAATTGGAATGGCTAATAGCAAACGGTTACGCATACTTTGCGGGATTTTAAACGCATCAATGATGGTCAAACGTAATGAACGGAACGCGGTATCCCCTGAGGTTATCGGGAAAATTGCTACAGCAATAATCGCCATAATACCACCAGCAACGCCAAGATAAGTGCTCGCAACTTGGTTCACTACAAGGCCAGGCCCACCCGCATCAAGAATACTCTTAAGCTCAACATATCCACCAGGGAAAGCCGCAATACCTGCTGTTGCCCATACGCAAGCAACAATACCTTCAGACATCATTGCGCCATAATAAACTGGGCGAACATATTTTTCATTGGTTAAACAGCGAGCCATAATAGGGGCTTGAGTAGAATGGAAACCACTAATGGCACCACAAGTTATGGTGACAAATAATAACGGCCATACTGGTAAACCATCAGGATTTGGCTCCAGTAAATCATTGTTGTAATGGCTATGGTCAAAATAAGCAAAAATATCTGCAACCTCGGGCAATTGCGGCGCACTGATAAGCAGTGCCACTGCAATTGATACTGTCATCACAATCATGAGTAGACCAAATAATGGGTACAATTTAGTGATAATTTTATCAATGGGTAACAGTGTCGCTAAGAAGTAATAGCCTAAAATAACCAATACCCAAAAGGTATTGTTAGCCAAGATGGTACCTTCAAATAACTCTAAGTTACTTAACAGTCCCGCAGGACTCATAATGAACACCACACCAACGAAGAACAATAACATCGCAGTGAATACCAACATCACCCCTTTAAAGTACACATTAAAATAGTGACCGGCGATTTCAGGTAAGCTTTTACCGTCTTCTTTGATGCTCATAACTCCAGAGAAGTAATCATGCACCGCGCCGCCAATAATATTACCCAATACAATCCACACTAAGGCGATTGGACCGTATAATGCCCCCAGGATAGGACCAAAGATTGGCCCGACACCAGCAACGTTTAAAAATTGAATAAGGTACGCTCTAACGGGATGAACTTTGACGTAATCAACCCCATCGTCAAAACGTGTTTGAGGTGTTTTTGCATTTGGGTCAATGCCCGCTTGGCGCTCAACAAAAGGGCTGTAGAATTTATAAGCGAGGACTAACATCGCAATACAAATAAAGAAAATTAGCATTTTTTATTATCCATACTTGGTAGGGGATTTGGTTAGCATAGAGTGTCAGGTAGTTACTAACATTGGTCAAGCTATCCAGAGTTATACCAAGGTCGGGGTTGCGTTACTCAAATCATTAAACTGTAGATATATTACCAACCAAAAGAAATAATCATTCGCGTGACATCAAATCGCCCCTATCAATAAAGCTTAAGCCACTAATAAAACAGCTATTTCAATAATTTAGTCAGTCTCTATGAAAACTGTATTTCAAAACTGTTGCTTAATTACTAATTAATAAACCTGCAAGCAAAAGCCATTTTTGTGATCGCCGTCCATACTTGGGAATTCAAAAGAACGTTCACATCTCAAAAAGTAGCAAGGTAGCTATTTATTAAAGAGCTTAGCAATTAAGCACTAAGCAGTTATAACCATACTCGCCGCAATGACGACGCCCCTACGTTATTTGCTGGGCGTTAAAGGAATATGTTGAGTAACCATTATTAGCTCAACACTAACTCTACGACCCCAAGTATCCTCTTAGCTCAAAGCTAGCTATTGATAAGCTCAGCTTTAATTAGCTTAAGTAAAAAGGTTTCACGTTCAATGGATAAACCTTTTTTAGCGCTATTGGCAATGGTATTAAGGTTGTGCTGAATCGCTTCATCAATATCAATCCATACAGGCTGCATGCCGTTGCTAATTTCGTGGGCTTCAAATCGGGTCTCACCCAGCTCACTATCTATCTCACAGCTAAAACAGTAGCTCAGCATGTTTATCACTTTATAGCCATCACGATCCCAAGGGCGATACTCTTCATAAACCCCAAATGCGGTAATATTGCTAATAGATTTCGCACCGGTTTCTTCTTGTAACTCGCGGATCAACCCTTGCTCAATATCTTCATGGGCATCAACACCGCCACCTGGCAAGCTGTAATCGTGATAACGCTCGGTATATAACATCAAAATAGTATTACCTTTTAATACAATTGCTCTAGCAGCAATTCGCGTCAGCATATATGGTTGATTAGCAGCAACAAACTCGATAGGTGTGTCAGAGTGATGACAGGTTTTTAAGTGGCGCATAATATTCAATATGATGAAAAAGCGCATGATACGTGGCAAATAACTTGATTTCAATCTAAGAGGTTAGCGGCAACTACTGATTAATCGTTAATCATCGACTCGCATTCAAAACCTTGCCTCATTGAATCAAAGCGGCATTTAGACCCACATTGCCAAGGGGCATTCTGATAAGTGGCAGACATATCTTGGGAGTACACTTTGCAAGAAGCATAGTCATCAAAGCCATCTTGCCTAAGATAACTTGCCGATTCATAACCATTTTTATACACGAATGAGGTCCACGTTTCTGGAGTATGGCTTTCGTTAGCTTTATTGATATAGCTAACAGCTGAAACCGTTGCTAACAATAAGCTTAAAATAATGATAATCGATTGTTTATTCGCAGTTTGTATTTTTGACATCGTTAGCCTAAAACGCTGAAAGTGAATAGCATAAGCTAGTTATACACAAACTACGCGCTGATTAATATGTGCCACTTAACTGTAGTGAAAAAATCACGGCCTAAGCAAGTTGCAAACCATTGTCTTACCACTCCAGCTAAATCCATTGACTCCCAAAAATGCTTTAATCAAACTTGCTAACAATTACGAGGTTGACATTTTCCCTTGGCTTAACAATATTGTTAGCTAATTTTTATCTGCAACGACTTTATTTGCAGAGACTTTTATGTGCAAATACTTTATCTGCATATACAGACCAACAAGGAAGAGATAATAATGAAAAAGTCCTTAATCGCCCTCGCCCTCGCCTCCAGTTTTTTAAGCGCATGCGGTACATCTGATGTCAAAGTCACTAATGAAGCAGCAGAAGTCACTGCCCAAGCCAAAGGCGCAGCTGAGCTTGGTAGCTTTGGGGTTGATTTAAGCGCCCGCAATGAAGCAGTTAAACCCGGTGATGACTTCTTTATGTATGCCAGTGGTACTTGGTATGACAACTTTGACATGCCAGCAGATAAAACTCGTTATGGCGCATTTACAGCATTAGCTGAGCGCAGTGAAACCCAAGTTAAAGAAATCATTGATGATATAACCAGCCGCAATGACTTAAATGCTGAAGAGCAACTTATCGCTGATTTTTATAATGCTTACATGGACACTAACACCATTAATAAGCTGGGTGTCAGCCCAATTCAAGCAACCCTTGATAGCATCAACAACATTAACAACACCGACGACTTAACCAAAGTCTTCGGTCAAACTTGGTTAACCGATGCTGCATCGCCAATTTATGGTGGCATGTGGTTTAATCGCATCAATCCAGATCAATATGAAATGTCTATTGGCGCAGGTGGTCTAGGTTTACCCGACCGTTCTTATTATCTAGAAGACAGTGAAAGATTCATTAACATCCGCAAAGCCTATGTTGAGCACATTACAGCCATGCTGGCTTTCACTGGTATCAAAGATGGCAGCGCTCGCGCTGAAGCCATACTGGCATTAGAAACAAAAATTGCTGAAGGTCAATGGCCAAGAGAAAAGCGCCGTAACCGCGACCTGACCCTCAACCAAGTTAAACGTGCTGATTTAGCAGCGCAATACCCAGGCTTTAATTGGGATTTATTTATCGAACAAACGGGCTATCAAGTTCCACAATTAAATATCTCACAGCCTGAGCCAGTTAAAGCAATGATTGCCTTAATTAATCAGCAGCCACTTAATGTTTGGCAGGATTACCTTAAGTTCCACACCATCAGTAATAATGCAGAATTATTATCTGAAGACATCTACAACACCAGCTTTGCTTTTTACGGTAAAGAGTTAAGCGGGCAAGAAGAGCCTAAACCACGCTGGAAACGCGCAGTCGCTGAAATGTCGGGCACGCAATCATTAGGTTTTGCGATTGGTAAAGTGTATGTGGCACGTTATTTCCCTGAATCATCAAAACAGCAAATGGCGGAATTAGTTGAGAACTTACGTACTTCTCTCGGTCAACGTATTGATGGCCTAGATTGGATGGGTGCTGAAACTAAAGTCAATGCACACGCTAAACTTGCCGCATTTAAACCAAAGATTGGTTACCCAGATGTATGGCAACAGTTTGATGGTTTATCACTGACAAGCAAAGATTTAGTGGCGAACATCCACAACCTACGTCAATATTTTCATGCTGACAGCGTCGCTAAAGAGCTACAAAAAACCGACCGTAACCGTTGGGGCATGACGCCACAATTTGTCAATGCCTATTACAATAGTTCATTCAACGAGATTGTATTCCCAGCCGCAATTTTACAGCCACCATTCTTTGACCCTAACGCAGATGCCGCAGTGAACTACGGCGGCATTGGCGCCGTTATTGGCCACGAAATGGGCCATGGTTTTGATGACCAGGGCTCAAAATCGGACGCCAACGGTATTCAGCGTAATTGGTGGACCGACTCAGATAGAGCGGCATTTGATGCTAAAGCTGACCAGCTAGCAGCGCAATACAGTTTATATGAGCCAATCCCAGAAAACTTCGTTAATGGCCGTAATAGCCTTGGTGAAAATATCGGTGATGTTGGCGGCTTAGCCATGGCGTATAACGCTTATCAACTGAGTTTAAACGGCAAAGAAGCGCCGATTATTGATGGCCTTACAGGCGATCAACGCTTCTTTTTAGCATGGGCGCAAGTGTGGAAAGAAAAACGTACTGAGCAAAGTATGTTAAGTCAGCTTCGTGCAGGTACTCACGCGCCAGGGCGTTACCGCGCATTAGCGCCACGTAACCATGATGCATGGTACAAAGCCTTTGATGTTAAACCTGGTGACAAGCTGTACCTACCAGAAGATCAACGTGTGCGTATTTGGTAGTTAAGCAATAATCAGAGCTAATCAAACTTGATTAAAAAACCAAAATGCCAGTTCAATTGACTGGCATTTTTTATCTTTAAGTTATGTAATGAACCCACTTTAAAGTAACAGTCAATCCATATGATATTCGCAGCTGAACAATAACCAATGGTTATGAGCTTTATCATTGTTAATTTCGTATTAGTCCCAATATCTGATTTATACCCGCGCATATAACAACGCACGCTTTTAAAACACATGCTTTTAAAACAGAATAGTGACACAGATAAGGAAACATCATGAGCAACGAATATGTACCACCAAAAGTCTGGACCATGAATCAAGAAAATGGTGGTCAATGGGCAAGTATTAACCGACCAGACTCAGGCGCTCGTCACCAAAAAGAATTAGCTATTGGCAGCAACCCAATTCAGCTGCATTCATTAGCCACACCAAATGGCCAGAAAGTCACCATCATGCTAGAAGAGCTACTAGCCAAAGGGGTAAAAGAGGCAGAATACGATGCTTACTTGATTAATATTGGCGAAGGTGAGCAGTTCTCATCAGGCTTTGTTGATATCAATCCAAACTCTAAAATTCCAGCATTATCCGATAACTCAGGTGCTAAAGCGGTGCGAGTATTTGAGTCTGGCGCGATTTTAGTTTATTTAGCAGATAAGTTCGGTCACTTCATACCAAAAGACTTTGCTCTGCGCACAGAAACGCTAAATTGGTTATTTTGGCTTCAAGGAGCAGCGCCTTATCTGGGGGGCGGCTTTGGTCACTTTTATGCATATGCCCCAGAAAAATTTGAATACCCGATTAATCGCTTCGCTATGGAAACCAAACGTCAACTTGATGTGCTTGATAAGCAATTAGCGAAACATGCCTTTATTGCCGGTGATGAATACACCATTGCCGATATGGCAATTTGGCCATGGTACGGCAGTTTGGTGCTGGGCCATCTTTATGATGCTGCAGAGTTTTTAGATGTCGCAAGCTATCCGAACTTAGTTCGTTGGGCCAATATTATTGCCCAGCGCCAAGCAGTAAAGCGTGGTCGTATCGTCAATCGCTCATGGGGCGAAGAATGGGAGCAACTGCCTAATCGCCACAGTGCAGCTGATATTGATGAGGTACTGAATAAACAGCCGTAAATTAAGCGTCTTAAAACTCTTAATTCAGATAATAGCTATGCCATTTAAACAAAAAACCACGCTTAATCTAATTAGCGTGGTTTTTATTTAGCTCTGATTTATTCAGTTAGGTCAAAGGCCTTATAACTAAACATTGCGATACTTATTTATTAAAGCCAAATCATTAAAGCTCAACCTATAAACCTAAACCACTAAACTTTAATCGCTTTAAAGTGCTCTGAAGGTGTGACCAGCTCTTGCTGGGCAGCAATAGTTTGTAGCTCCCACTGGCGCTGATGGGCGGTCTCTTTTAACACGCCATAACAAGCATCTGTTGCATGTTCAAATGCCTCAACAGCAGATAAGCCTTGCACTAAACTTGCGGTAAATAACGCCGAAATTAAATCACCAACACCAACTGGCTGTTTTACGAACTCAAGTTGTGGACGCTGACTGATATAACAACCCTCTTGGGTTGCCAGCATCATGGTGAATGTCTCATCAGCGATGCTGTGTAAATGCTTAACCAACACAATATCAGGCCCTAAAGACAATGCTTTTTGGCAAGCTGCTTTAGCTTGCTCAAGATTGGTAATATCCATTTGAGTGAACTGACTCAGCTCAAATTGATTAGGTACAATCACATCAGCCAGAGGCATAACTTGTTTAATTAATTGCTCAGTAATACCATCAGCCAAAATACAGCCCTTTTCAGGGTCACCCATTACAGGATCACACACATAAATAGCCTGAGGATTGATCTCTTTAACCGTTTGAATGGTTTGGATCACTGCTTGGCACTGCTCAGCACTACCTTGGTAACCTGATAGCACCGCCTGACAATCTGCAAGCTTACCTATGTTACCAATACCCGCCACCAGCTCATTAATATCATCGGCAGAAAAAGCCCGCCCAGTCCAGCCCTGTTGGTACTGAGTATGATTTGAAAACTGCACTGTATGAATAGGCCAAACTTCTAAACCCATACGCTGCATAGGAAATACTGCTGAACTATTTCCTGCATGCCCGTAAACAACATGCGACTGGATCGAAATGACACCTTTCATAACACTCTCTTTTATTTATGTTTTAAGAATAATTAACTATCTACATTTAAAGAATATCAGTTAACGACAACCAATATAAACAACATCTAATGTAAGTCATAGACTAAAATAACGATATTAAAATGCTTCCCCGACAGAAAGATAAAGCGCATCATTATTATTGGATGAGCGAGCATAATCTAAGCGTAAATTGATTCGCTCTGCTGGTTGTAGCATAAAGCGCACGCCAATACCGTATGAAGGAATGATATCATCAGATTTATCCGCATGATTCACATCATCCAATTTACCTGCGCCAATAAAACCCACTAATCCCCAGCGCTTATGAAAACGCCAACGGGCTTCAGCTTCTGTTTCAATGGCACCTAAGGCCATATATTCAGTGGATGAAAAACCACGTAACCCTAAACGACAAGCTGCCCATAGCGGCACGTTACCCTCTTTCAAACAGCCTTTTAATTTATAAGCCACGGTTATCGACTCATGCACAGGAAAATAACCATCAAACTCTAATGAATAAGATTCAAAGTTGGTATCACTGCCAATGGCATCATCAAAAAAAGTGCCGTTGAGCTTAAAGTAATAACCATCATAAGGGTTAGTAGGCACATCACGAGAATCATAAATAATCCCAGCACCAAGTCCTGCGGAGACAATTTCATTTCGTAAATCGAAATCGATGGAGCTAATGTTAACATTAAAGTCTTGTTCAAAATCAATGAATACCCCATTAACTCCGACAAACCAATTACCACTAATGCGTCGCTCCAATTCAAGCAGTGCACCGTAGCCAGAAATATCCCAATCAACGTCGATAGGTAAACCAAGCAACTCGGTTGACACTAACGGCAGCTTTAAATCGGCATAGGCGACCCCACCTTTTAAATGCCAGTTATTATTATCCCAATAACTGGCATGACCAACTGCCGCGCCCCAGCTGTCATTACTGGAATAAAACCCTGCGATACCGGTAACAGAAGGAGGTTGTACCGCTTTTTGCTCTGCGGTTTGTGGATAAAAGTAGCCCACTAATCCGCCTAAACCTGAATCAATGGTCGGATTTGAAAACGGAATGGGCGCTGCCACAAAATTGCCTTTATTCACGGTTAAAGGTGCTTGGTTTTCTTTTAAATTTGGCACTAATGAGCTTGGCTCATTGGCAACGCTATCTTCAGCATTATCATTAGCAACAGCAGCCATAGGCGTCAGCAGCATACACAGCAATGGGCCAATAACAATAGAATTCAACCTGATCGTTCCCATAGATACTCCCTTAATTCATTTGCTCTAGTATCACGCAGCTAATACACCATGTCGCAATCTTGCCCAATTAAGCTTTGTTGCTGTTTTAATACTTTGTATAGCTGTGAAATATAGTACAAAATTTTTCAATCAAGCATAAAAAATGCCAATCAAAAGATTGGCATTTTCATTTCTCAATCATCAGTCAATATTTGACTGATTAACTGCGGTATTGATTAACTAGCTTGCTTGATACTCTGCATAGTAGCCATCAAGTACGACTCTTGTCGCACGACCAATTAACTCATAATCGTAGTGAGTTAGGTTAGCTAGTGATACACGCACTGAAGCATGAACAACATCAAATCCTTTACCTGGTAATAAAATTACCCCTGTTTTGTACGCTAACACAAAGAGGAAGTCTTGACCTTTATTGTTATCTTTAAACCATTGTACAAACTCATCGCCATAAAGTTTACCACCTAAAGCATCTAACTCTAGTAGGGTGTAGTAATCAACACGGTCTTCGTTTTCTTCAATTTCAACACCCATGTTTTTATACAATGTGATGTAACGTTCACGAATAATACGTTTACAAGCTGCTTTGTAATTATCTTCCAAGTCCATTAAACAACTTAATGAAAATAATGCCATTTGCACCTGTTGTGGTAATGCTAAACCAGCTGTGTGGTTTAGGGCTACAGCACGACTGTCGGCAACGATACGGTCAATAAACTTAATGTCTCTTGGTTCAGGTGTCAGTGTTTTATAACGGTTATCTAACTGTAATTGATGCGCTTCTGGTAACGCACGCATTGCATCATCAAATACGTTTTCATAATGAATACCGATAGTACCTAAACGCCAGCCGGTTGCACCAAAGTATTTTGAGAATGAATACACACATAAGGTGTTGTATGGCAGTTTGGCAAATAGCGAAATAAAGTTGTCTGCAAATGTGCCATATACGTCATCAGTGATGATAAACAAATCTTTGCGCTGTGTGTTAACAAAGTCAGTTAAACGGTCTAACGTATCGTTTGAAAACTTAACCGATGCAGGATTGGCAGGGTTAACCACACACAATAGTTTGATACCGGTATCAGCTAATTTTTCAATTTCTGATTGTGGTAACTGCCATGTATTTTCGTCTAAGCGTAATTCAACAATTTCTAACTCATATTCAGCAAGCTCTGGAATCTCTAAATAAGGGGTAAAGATAGGCGTCACTAACGCCACTTTGTCGCCTTTTTTAAGTAAACCATTGTTGAACATTGTCGCAAAAGTATAAGTCATAGACGCAGTGCCACCTTCAGTAGCGAACAGGTCAAAGTCAGTTGTCATTGGCATTGGGCCATACATTTCTTCACCTATGTACTGCTTAACCACTTTTTCAATGTTGGTTAACATACGTGAAGGCACAGGGTAGTTACAGGCTAAAAACGCGTTTACAAATTCGTGTAAAAAAGCTTGCTTATCAATACCTAAACGGTCATTAGCATAGCTAATTGCTTTTTGTAAAAACTTAACGCCATCTCTGTTTAGGTTTTCTTTAGCAAAGGTATCAAAACGCTCTACCACGCCAACACCATCCGGAATACCACCAAAACCTTCGTTTAAGTATGAGTAGCTGCGCTCTGATTCTTCGATAGCAAAATCGCCTAAACGTAAGAATGCTTTACGAGGTAAGGTGGCCAAGAAGTTGGGGTTACCGCGGCCCGCATCCAATAAAATACGATCTGGAACGGTTTTAGCCACTTCAATCAATTTATCTTTTAATTCAAATGGGCTTAAGTTGGCAAATTTAGTGAAATCGATTGTTGGTACAGTTTGAGTATTTGATGTAGTCATAATATTTTACCTATTTATCAATTTAAAAGGGTGAATTTGGGGTGATAGTCGATAAGAGGAGAGGTCACTCTCATCGACTATCTAGGGTAATTATTGGGTTGAAATAATGCCGACAATGATTGGACCCCAAAGGGTGAGTAATACATTGGCAATGGCGTAAGTGACCGTGAAAGCAAATACCGGTGTTGCATTACCTGCTTTTTCAAGTAGAGCTGCAAAGCCTGGATTAGCACTGCGGCCACCTGCAACACAAGCTAGTGCTTCAATCGGGTTCTTAATCTTCAATACGTAGTAAGAAATAAAGAAAGAGATAATTTGTGGAATAATGGTTACCGCGACACCTAGGAACAATAAGGTTAAACCGTTTTCTTTAACCATATCGATTGCCTGAGGCCCTGCTTGTAAACCGACAACCCCAACAAATACCGCTAAACCAAAGTCACGTAAGAAGTTTGAAGCGCCCAGTGGCAGTGATCCCATATTTGGTTTACGACTACGTAACCAGCCCACAAATAAACCTGAAATCAAACAACCTGCACCTGAACCAATTGTCACTGGAATACCGGCTATTTCGAAGTTAATCAGACCAATTAATAAGCCACCTACCATACCTAAACCAAACAGTACGTAGTCAGTTGAAAATAATGAAACTAAACGCTTACCGATGCCTTTTTCGATACGGTTAATATCTTTTGCAGAGCCAGTGACTTGAATAATGTCATTTTTATGGACGATAAAATCGGCTGAAATATTTTGCGAGTTACCACCACGGATCACGTCGGTAACATACACACCACGTAAGGTATCCACGTTAGTTTCAGCTTTAATCTGTGCAAGTGTTTTACCAATTAATTGCTTGTCATTAGCAACAAGTTGACGATTTTCTTCAATTAATACGGTGCCACGTGGTAATGCCACTTCATGCTTGGCAGACTCTATGTGTCCAGCGATAGCTTGGCGAAGACCGGTTACCACTAAGATGTCACCCGCTTTTATCACCACTGATTTATCAACTTCAATGTTTTGACCATCACGTGAAATCATTTCGATAGCGGTATCAAGCAGATCACCGTTTACAGTTTGAATATCTTGACCAATTAATCGACTGTCTGTAGGAATTTTATAAGCACGTGACACAAGATCTGTCATCGCATTAAATTCACCTGGCGCCAGCTCAGGCTTACCGTCAGACATTTTTTCAGCTAGCTTTAGTGCTTCTTCGCGGATATCCCATTTCATAAAGGTCGGAATTAACCATGACACCATTAAAATTGGGCCTAACGAACCAAAGATGTATGTTACGGCGTAACCCACAGCCACATTGGTTTGCATCAAGCTTTTAGCTTCTTCGGTCATACCACCTAATTGAGATATCGCATCACCAGCAGTACCAATAATGGCTGATTGCGTTAAGCCACCGGCAGCAAGACCTGCTGCAGTACCACTGTCTAAGCTAAATAACTTAGCTGCCACTAATACCGTAATTAAACCGGTTACCGTCATCACGACAGCGGAAAGTAAAATGTTGATAGTTTTGAAGTTAAGCGCGCCAAAGAATTGAGGCCCACCTTGATAACCTACCGCATAAATAAATAATGCGAAGAAGATGGTTTTGACTCCTGGGTCTATTTGCACACCAAATTGGCCAATTAATACTCCCATCAACAAGGTACCTGCAATACCACCAAGAACAAAACGTCCTATGGTAATTTTGCCGATCAGATAACCAAGTGCCAGAGTAATAAACAACGCAATATAGGGCGAAATAGCAAAAAGATTTTGGATGATATTCATAATCATTGCTGCCTTACAGGTTAAGTTTACATATTAAGAATTAGGTGGAGCGAACTGACTGGCATATTTGCTAGAATTAACACTGCTGAATCCAGATTGAACCTTTCAATCCGACCGTTTGACCAGTGATACCTTGTGTCTTTCGCTTCCTTGGAAAACATCATAGGGATAAACATACAATCCGATTAATACATTTTGATGGATCTAACCCTTCGTAAAAGACAAAATAAAGTCAAACCATCAAATACCAATAAAACCCCTTGATAACTATAACCTTAAGCCATACTCACTTAGGGGTAGTTGATTTCTAAGATTGCTAGACTTATTAAAATAAATTAAAAAGCTAAAAAATAGACGAATTAGATAGGAAATGGCGAACTATGCCTTCGCGTTCAGAATTGAGCGCCAAGTAAAGTTAGCTTAACTCACCGACTAAATGATTATGAAGTATCAGCAAGCTTAGCGGTTTAGCGGTTTAG
>NZ_MCTV01000057.1:0-72621 GCF_002874545.1 Shewanella sp. 10N.286.52.C2 | reverse complement strand
GCGGTTTAGCGGTTTAGCGGAGGACTATCCAACAATATAATGGCTTTGATTGGGCTCTTTACCCATACCTCGACCACACAACATAAAACACTGTTTTATATATTATTAACATAAATTTTAGGTACAAAAAAACCTAACCTCAAACACCATTTTAGCGTTATTGCCGCAACAGTATCGAAGATTAGGTTTTAGTTTGTCAGCCTTTTCAAGCAAAGACGCTAGGGCTGGCTCGGTAGCACCGCATATAACAGTATATAAATCACAATTTCATTAACTTACATTAGTCGTATTCGGTTAATAACAGTTTAATTTCACGACTAAAATCGCCGCCATATTTAGCATCTCGCAAACCGTATTCAACAAACGCTTTCATATAACCAAGCTTATCGCCACAGTCATGGGATTTACCCGTCATATTAAAAGCTTCCACCGCATCTGATTTAATCAGCATATCAATAGCATCAGTTAATTGAATTTCATCCCCTGCGCCCGGCGGCGTTTGGGCTAGTAAATCCCAAATTTTTTCGGACAACACGTAACGACCAACCACGGCTAAGTTTGACGGCGCTTGACCCACTGCAGGCTTTTCAACCATTTTATACACTTTGACTGACTCTCCAGCCATCACGGTTTCACCAGCGCAATCTGCAATGCCGTACTTATTCACTTGCTCATCAGGTACAGGGGCCACCATAATTTGACTGGCTTGGGACTCCTGATAACGCACCAGCATAGAAGCTAAGTTTTCAGTTCGCTGATCCGCTGAGTAGGCATCTAAAATGACATCGGGCAACACCACTGCAAATGGATTATTTCCAATACAGGGTTTTGCACATAATATCGCATGGCCTAAGCCCTTAGCCTCACCCTGACGCACATGCATAATGGTGACATTTTTAGGGCAAATAGACTGCACTTCATGTAATAACTGACGTTTAACCCGTTTTTCTAAGGTTGACTCTAACTCGTAAGATTTATCAAAGTGGTTTTCAATTGCATTTTTACTGGCATGAGTCACCAATACAATTTCTTTAATTCCCGCACTGACACATTCATCAACAATATATTGAATTAAGGGTTTATCAACAATGGGTAACATTTCTTTAGGTATGGCTTTGGTAGCTGGCAACATACGCGTGCCTAAACCTGCAACGGGAATGACAACTTTCATAAAATATCCTTATTTAACTAGCGCTAAATTGTATAGTAAAAGTAAAACTAAAATGATTTTCGAGCCTTTCGCTGAGGCTCAGAAGGTAAATAACGAACCGACCAACACAGGGTTATTATGGTTAAAAACAGTAACGTATTGGCTGGTGCTTGTAGATGGAAATCAACCGAGATATGCAAGAGCATATATACGATAGCCATAGCACAACCAAATGCGATACCCTTATAAAGCTTGTTATTGCGTAGATACATTGTTCGACAAGCAAGCCAAAACGAATACAACACCCAAGCGCCTAATATCACCGTCATAACAACACCATACTCAATTACAAATTGCACATATTCATTATGGGCATGATCATAAAAACCAGAGTAAAACTGGGGTTGGTATTGCGGAAAAACCGTATAAAAGGTGCCTCCTCCTGTACCTGTAAAAAGATTATCTTGAATGATAGGTAAGCTATCAATAACCACATTATCGCGGGTTTCTGAAGCAAAGCTGGTCTCAGCTAAGCGCTGCTTAACTTTTTCAATCCCAAAAATCGAACCAACAATAATCAAATCTAAAATAAAAATACTGATAACTAAGGGTTTAAACAATGTCGGCGGGCGGCGGTAAATAAATAATGCAATAACCGACATCAGGCCTAAAGCAGCAAAAAAGCCCGCATTGCCCATCCGCGAACGGCTCATTATTAGTCCTATAACCATCAACACGATTGCTAAACGTAAAATTAACTTTCGACTTAATAGTGTTGATATCATCCCGATAAGCATGGCGCGCTTATCTTGATCGTGCTTAGTGGTTTTAAGCTCTGATAACAGCCAACCAAACGCAATGCTTAAACATAAGGCTAAATAATTAGCAAAATGATTTTGATACACAAAGGATCCACGGGCCTTTTCGCCATCACTAAAACCTAAAATGGGCGAGGCATCTAACTGCAGTAGATTCAGAATCACCCCATAAAAAGCCTGCAAACACCCTGATAAGATAATTGCTATAAACAGCCACCTTAAGGTTTTAGAATGCTGACAATATTGGCTTAATAAGAAAATAAAAATTGAATAACACAGAGTCTTAAGGAGTTGTTGTTGAGTCTGGTAAGGGTCGACACTATCAATACCTGGAAGCCAATTAAGATACTGTAAAAATAAATATATCAATAACAGCCCTGGGGGGAGCAATAATTGCTTTTGCCACTGGTAGCGAAAAAATGCACTATCATGCTTCAGGCAATAGCCAAGATGTACTATCCCCAGTGATATTGTTGTAAATTCAAGGATCGCCAACGCCCAAATACGATTACTGCCTAAAGGGATTGGCATCCAAATAATCACCACACACAGAGCCAATATCATAAAATGATCAAAGCGTCCGCTGAAAACCTTCGTTGGTTTGGCAAGAGTATCCATTAACGACACAGTTCCTTTTCAACCCAGTTTTTATCTTTGGGAGTAAACTCTGGGGTGATAAATTTAAAGTAGGTACATACTATTGGCGTCATGTCATATTGCGTGGCTAAGCGCTTCAAATCAGTGCGCACGTCCCAGCTAGCCATAGCTGAAATCCGCGCCGTTTCAAAAACGTTTTTCTTTTGTACTAGGGTTAACTGAGGCCAATATGCAAAACCGATGGCTAGAATTTGATGCAATACTTCAGGGGTATAAGGACCGTACAGTACAGCCTTATCTAATAAAGGCCATACTTGTGACACATCATGCTGAATGAAGGCTAAATTATATGCGTAATCACTATAAGCATTAGGCCATGTCGGCCTTTGGGAAATGGCATTGGTATATAACTGGTTAAATAGTGCGTTATTGGCAGCGGCAAAATTTGCATATACGCCCCACTCCATGACTTTTGCCAAGGTCAATAAATAGTGAGGGTTTTTACTATCAAGGTTATAAGCATTATCAGCGGCCAATAATGCCGCTGAGTATTGAAGCTGGGTAGGAGGGTTATTTTTCTGCCAATGATCAATATAGAATCGGGATTTAAAATGATACGCACTGGCCATGCCTTTTTGCACAATAACCGGCAATATCGCCGCTAGCAAAAGGAGTAAAAATACATATATCAGCCTTTGCCTTGACCAAGTGAAGTTTTTTATCATTTTAAACTTCAACATTTTATGTCATCACCTTATGATTATTGAAATAGCGAATTAGAAATAGTTCTGGGCATCTCTGTCGTTAATGCAAAAGCGTACTCTTCATCAACTAAGCTACTAACCAATTGCTTTGCTTGGGCAATTTTAGGTGGGCGACGTTTTAAGGAATGGCAATCTGAAGCGATGATGGAATAAAAACGCTCTTTTAAAAATTGCTCACTCAATTGCTGCGGCGCCGAGCCAAAATCGCCAATTAGCGACGCTGCTGTTAACTGAAATAAACAGCCAGCTTGGACAAAGGGCTTAATTCTATGGGGGTGGTTTTGCAGCTCTCTATTACGTTCAGGGTGAGCAATCATCGGTAATACATTTTTACTCAATAACCAGCTAATTAACCTATCTGTTCCCGCTGGGATATGGCTACTGGGTAACTCTAATAGTAGGACATCTTTTTGCTGATAATGACCAATAAAAGGCAATTTATGTTGCTCAACAAACAAGACGATTTCTGGTGAAATCCGCACTTCCGCTGCCGCGCGCAATTCAATAGCAATGTTAGAGCTAACTAGGGCTTGTGAAAGCGCCTTATAAGCTGCAGATATTGAGTTGATATCATTGTCATATATGCCTAGATGGATATGCGGGGTTGCCACCATGCGGGTTACCCCTTGCTCCTGTGCCAAAGCCATTAAACTCAGTGCTTCATCAACGGATTTAGCTCCATCGTCGATATTGGCTAATACATGGCAATGTAAATCAATCATACTTTTATATTGTCCAAGTCAGAAAACGGCTTAGGCTTATCTTTGGCGGCATAATCTGCAAACTGCACAGGTTTATCTTTAGGAGTCTGATCTGCGCCGTAAGCTTTATAGTAGCCATAGTCACCTTGGTAATGCTGTGCATCTTTCGTATTAAACTGGTTTAGAACGACACCAAAGACTTTACTTCTCGCTTGATTTAATTTTGCTAAGCTTAATTTAATCACTTCATTACGGGTATGATCGGCTTTTACCACTAATACCGTTGCATCACATAACGAAGTAATAATCAATGCGTCACTGACGGCATGTATTGGCGGGGTATCGATAATGATTTTACTATACTGAGTTTTCAGCAAGGTTAATAACTTCGGAAACTGGCTCGAAGAAAGTAACTCTTGAGGGTTAAGCGGCACCGCTCCTGCAGGCATAAAGTCGACATTAGGTTTAACATCAGCAACGATACAATGAGGCAAGCTTTCTGTACCTGATAATATATTAGCAAGCCCTGGCTGATAAGAGGGTAAACCAAAACGCTCGCCCATACTGGATTTACGTAAGTCCGCATCAATTATCAATACTTTTTCCATCGTAGAAAAAGCAAAGCCTAAGTTCATTGAAGTGCTGGTTTTCCCTTCGTTAGGCGTCGATGATGTCACTTCAATGGTAGAGAAGTCACTGCCCATGGCCATTAATGACATCGATGTTCTTATAGTGCGAACCGCTTCTGCATGTAAAGGCTGATTATTATCGTAAAAGGCGAAGTTAATCTCTTTATAAGTAGCTCTTTTCTTGGCTTTTGGAATATAACCTAATGCCCGCTGCGATAATATTTTCTCTACGTCATCGCTATTTTTAACTGTGTCATTTAACCCATCCAGTATTAATACCATCACCACCCCAAAGCCTAAGCTGGCAAAAAAGGTCAATATTACAATCAGCTTTTTATTGGGTTTAGTAGGATAGATTGGCACAATCGCTCTGTCAGTAAAGCGGGCGATAGGCGAGTCAAAACTGCCGGTCACTTCGGTTTCTTTTTGACGAGCAAGAAAGCTATCAAACAATTGTTGATTAGTATCAACTTCACGCAGCATGCGACGGAAATCAGTATCTATAGTGCTCAGGTTTTGAAAAGAGCCTTTTGATTTATTAAACTGCGCTTCTAACCCCTTCAGCTTACGTCCTGCTGTTTGCGCTTCTTCTTCAATACCTCTCACTAATCTTGCTATTTGGCTATGTAAATTACTCTGTACTGATTTAAGCTCAGCTTTTGCCGCGATCATTTTTGGATGCTTTGGCCCATAAATTTGCTCAAGCTCAGAAACTTTTCTTTCAACAATCACCACTTCACGCTTAACATTTTGAATCGAGGGATGGGAGGTTACTTCAGGTAAGCTTTCTAAACGGCTGATATCAGTAGCACCGTAGCGCCTGACCACGGTAATAAAACTCTCTGCCTGCGCTTTGCGTGAGCGTGCCATGGCAATTTCATCACTTAATCGTTCGAGCTCTTTAGCATCTAACGCTGTGACCCCTTCAACATCAACCAGACCATTCGCCCGCTTAAAAGATTCTAAGCGTGTTTCAGATTCATCTAGCTTTAATCTTAGCTCTTCTAGCCTTCCACCTAACCAAGTATTGGCCTTTTGTGTCATGCCAACCTTTGCTTCCAATTGACTTAAAATATAGGTATCTCCCACCACATTAGCCACTAATGCGGCCAAGGCGGGATCTGAGCTTTCATAACGAATATGGACCAATTGCGTTTTTCTAACCGGTGAAATACTGATATCTTCGGCAAAGGTATCGATTAATTGTTGCTTAACAATTTCTTGGTCAACATTTTCTGTAGCACTCCCTTCAGGCAATAAGTCATCAGGTAGGTACTCTTCGGGAATATATTCTTTTGGAATAAAATCGAGTAAATAGGCTAGTTGACTAAGCAAACTTGGTTCTGAGACAAATGCAGGGTGATTTATTAAATCTAATTCGTTAAATACTCGCTCTGCAATTGAGCGTGATTTTATAATTTCAAATTGAGTTAAATAATATTCTTGCTGCCCTGAATTAATACCATAAACTTCATCTATTTTAATAGCATTAGCCTGTTCTGATTCGATCAATAAGGTAGACTTTGCACTGTATATTGGCGTCATTTTCAATACGACAAAAATAACCAAAGCAGTAATCAACATCGCAAAGGTTAATATGCGCCATTTAAAACGCATAACAGGTTTTATTAGCTTTTTGAAATCAATTAGCTGATCCATTTGAATTTGAGGCAATGGGTTGGCTCGCCTTTCCTGCTGAGTCATTTAAAAGAACCTCTGTTCAATGGTAATAGTATCACCAGCAAAAATCTTACTGTTAATGTTGCCACGCTTGGAGTTTACCTTTGCGCCTTCTCGGGAAATATTGATTTTGTCTTCTGAAGCCCGCTCAGTCAGCCCACCGGCTAGTGCGATGGCTTGGTTAACTGTCATTCCTGGCTGATATGGATAGCCACCCGGTTTTTTAACCTCGCCGTGAATATAAAAAGGTCGATATTCCACCATTCCGACATAGACACTAGGCTCAACAAAATAATCCCCTTTAAGACCCTTATAAACTATTTGCTCCACTTGTTTTATGGTCAAACCGTTAAGTTTAATTGGGCCTAAAAAAGGAAAATTAATGGTGCCACTATTGGTGAGTTGAGTTTCCAAGGTTAAGGCGTCCTCACCATACACTTGAATAATAATGGTATCACCAGCCCCTAATAGGTAACTATCATCAGACTCGACCGCCTCTGCAGTCGATGTCAGCATCATGGATACAAGAGCTAAAACTAGACTTAAAAATAGAAATCTCATGATTGCACCAATAATTACAAGGTCATTTCGGCAGTGATAAAATAGATATTACGATCGTAATCAAAGCGTTCTTGTATTGATGTATTGTCAGCAATATCTGCACCTGCTCTTAGCGTCATCCAGCGCAACACTTCAAAATTGAACGAAACGCGATAAACATTGGTGGTATCTTCACGCTCAAAGCCTGTGTAATCGTCTTGTATTCGATCGTACCCGAGAGTGGTACCAAACAAGTCGCTCCAATCATGGTTCCATTTAACCCCGTAAGTGGTCTCACGAACATAATCACCAAATGTATCAGGGTCCTCACTACTGCGACCGGTATAGAAGTCAAACTGACTATAGGTCAATGGTTTCCAAGTTAACTTGGCATCCCAAGCTACACCGCTAAAATCTTCCCGCTCTTGATTATCAAATGCTTTTTTCTGATAGCCGATCCTAATAGAACCCTCAGTGGTACTGGTTGCTTCCCACTCAACACCTAACTGTAAATTTTGGGTATCACTGTCTCTATCTCCGCCAGGATCCATGACGTCATAAGCGGTTTGAATATATTGGTAATCAAGAAAAATACTAGTGGCTGCTCGAGTATCATAAAAAACGGTAGCCCCTAATTTAACGTTATCTTTATTACGGAACTGGGTTAATTCTTTAAAGTTTGTATATTCCTTAGAATCATATAAACCATTAATCCTAACTCTTGCCGGCGTTGATTTAGCGCCATACTCATAATAACCACCACCTTGAAAAATATCATAGGTAGCAGGTTCTGTTGGCAGTCCATCATCAAAGCCAAAATCGAACACACCAGTACCACGATCTTCGTGACCGTAAAAATACTTAGCTTCAAGATTGAAACGATTGCTTTGATTTAACTCTACCTGAGCGCGAGCTTTTAATAGTGCATCAAGGTAGTTATCGTCGCTACTATCGAAATAATCACCGTACTCAATACCGGCATCAATAGTATAAATGTTATTCCCATCGAGCATCTTTGCCTGCACCGCAGGGGCTACGGTTAATATCCAACTTTCTTCTTCATTTGTACTTCTACTGGCAATATTATCGTCATATTTTAAGCCTGCATTTAATGCTGGAATAAAATCAACACCGGACTCAGTGGTAATTACCCCAGCTTTTTCTTCAGCACTCACATTTGCTATCCCAGCTGAGATGACTAATAGTGTAAATATATTTAGCTTTGTTCTCATTGTTATCACCTATTCCTTTGATTGTGATTTTTAGTAAACATGTTTACCGACAAAACCTTTAAAGCATGTCATAAAGACAATTTTCACATCTAACCAAATAGACCAATTTCTTATATAAGCCAAGTCGAATTCGATTCTTTTTTCCATTTTATCAAGGGTATCGGTTTCACCACGCCAGCCATTTATCTGGGCCCACCCCGTAATACCAGGTAATACCTTGTGCCGAAGCATGTAATAAGAGACTAAATGTCTGTACTCTTCATTATGAGCAATAGCATGAGGTCTTGGGCCAACCACTGACATATCCCCCATTAGCACATTAAAAAATTGTGGCAATTCATCCAGCGAGCTTTTACGTAAAAAGCCGCCGATACTGGTTATTCGTGCATCTCCTTTCTTCGCTTGAATAACCACATTACTGTTTTCAGTCACTGTCATTGAGCGAAATTTCCACACTTTAATTTTTCGCCCATCAAGTCCATATCTATCTTGCTTAAAAATAATAGGACCTTGGGAGTTTAATTTAACCGCGAAAGCAATAACCAATAAGACAGGACTTAAAACAATTAATGCCATAACGCTAAAAGCAAGGTCAAAACTACGTTTATAAAAGCGCATCATCCCGTTAACGGGTGACTCAAACACACTTAAGGTATCAACCTCGCCAACACTGCCTATGCGTGCATGCATTAAGTTTTTCAATAAAAAATCAGGGGTAATTAATACATCAACAGTACTATCGCCAAGAGCTAAAATAATATCGGCAATTCGCTGCTCCGCAATCATAGGTAAGCAAACATATAATTTCTGAATTTCACCTTTACGTGCAACATCAACCGCATCATTCACCGTGCCTTTTAAACATGACAAATCTAAATTTTCGATACGATTTGGGTCTCTATCATCATAAAAACCCACACACTCGAAACCTAACTCATCATGTTTCTGTATTTGAGTATATAAGCGTTGCCCCGCCTCAGTTAAACCTACAATGGCTACTTTTTGGACGCTATAACCTTTTTTACGACGAAAACGTTTAAACTCACGCACACACAGTCGCCAACTCACTAAAGATATAAGTGTTAAGACATACCATCCTCCCACTGTTACCCGAGAATAAACTTCACTGTATTTAAATACGAATAATAATAATGTCATGAGTAAAAAGGCGAGAGTTACATTTAAACACATAATTCTGCACATGGTAGAAAACCGCCCCAAGCGCCAAGAACGGTATAACCCTAAAGATTCCCCTATATAACTATAAAAAAATAACACCCCAATCAGCACTAATAAGTAGTCCTTATTGAAAGTAATATTATAGCTATGCATCATGATCATTAATGCGGCGGCAATAATGGCAATATCAAAGATACGCAATAAGAAACTAGAACGGGTACCGACAAATTGAAGTGTTGATGGACTTTCCATTTAGCTCACCTAATTAACTAACGATGCATTTAAATTGATGTTCAATAACTGATACAAAGTATGTTCAACTAATTTTTTAGCTTTGGATATAGAATCACTTTCGGCGTAACATCTAAATTCCGGAGCATTACCCGATGGTCGTAAATGAACAATATTGCCATTAGTAAAACTTAAGCGTAGTCCATCTTTAGAATTAACTTCTACTAATTTATTTTCAGATAGGTTTAATTGCTCAAGTAAATACTCTGGCTGCTGTAAACCTAATTTAATAATGTGCTTACTGCGTTCAGTGCTAAAATCTGTCAAACGGTCGCTATGGGTAAAGCGTTGGGGTAATTGTGCTACTAATTCTGCAATAGAGTTGGAAGAAGTTTTACTCAAAGCGCTATGAAGTACCATCAAAACAGGCAGTACTGCATCGCGAGTAGGTAGTGCAGACAAACTATGTCCATGAACCTCGATAGTAGACCCCAGCAAGAAGCCCCCATTAGCTTCAAATCCAGCAATTCGACTACTTTGCCTTTCTACCTCTGAAAACGCGGCTATCACATGGGGAGAGCCAATTTTAGTTCTTACGACTAGATCAAAATAGCGGCTTAGTTCTATGGCGGTATTACAGCTAACGGGTACAACTAATCCATCGATATCTAACGCCTTGGCGGAAAGTAACCCCAGAATGTCACCACGCAGCCAGTTACCTTGCTCATCAGCGAGCAATGGTCTGTCACCATCACCATCAGTGGAAAATAACGCATCAAGCTGATACTCGTGCGTCCACTCGATCGCTTTTTGACAATCTGCTTCACTAACTGCTTCAGTATCAATAGGCACAAAGGTATCACTGCGACCAATGGATATAACCTCGGCACCCAGCTTTTCAAAAATGAGTGGATATAAATCGCGCCCAGCACTTGAATGTTGATAAATGCCAATGCGCTTACCAGTTAACCATGGCGAATCAAATAAACTCACATAACGATCTATGTAATGATTTTCAGCAGCATTATCCACGGTAAGCAAGGGTAGTTGCTCTACGCAAGGATAATAATATTCACTATTTAAAATCGCTATTTCATCGGCTTTAGTAATCTCACCATCAGGCCGATAAAACTTTAATCCATTTCGGTCAAAGGGAATGTGGCTTCCTGTCACCATGATACAAGGAACCTCTTGGCTCATCGAAATACAGGCTAATGCTGGCGTTGGGATAACACCATAATAAACAACCTTTACATCACACAGCTCTAGAGCTGCAGCACAGGCTTGTGCCATCGTAAAACTGCTTGGACGATTATCTATCGCTATTGCGATTGTGTGAACATTAAAAGAGTCTTGCATGGTGTTTAAAAAAGACACTGTGAAAGCTGCGCAGACATCAACAGTGAAATCACATACCAAACCTCTGGCACCGCTGGTTCCAAAACCGATATGACTTGAAGCTATCACTTGTTTTGAATTAAGCATTTGATACGCCTTTTGTTGCTACACGGCCATATCTGTCTTCAAAGCGGACAATATCGTCCTCGCTGAGATAGGATCCCGATTGCACTTCAATTAATTCTAGAGGCACTTTACCTGGGTTTTCTAAGGCATGGATAACACCAACAGGGATATAAGTAGATTGATTCTCAGTTAATAAAATGTCTTGATCGCCATTGGTTACTTTCGCAGTTCCCGATACCACAATCCAATGCTCTGCTCGGTGATAGTGCATTTGCACTGATAACTTTGCCCCAGGCTTGACAGTAATTCGCTTGACTTGAAAACGTCCGCCATGATCGATGGAGTCATATTTCCCCCAAGGGCGATAAACTTCGCGATGGTGTTGCCACTCGCTGCGTTCATGAGTTTTCAGTTGCTCTACAATATGTTTAACTTGTTGAACATCAGCTTGTTTTGACACTAGAATCGCATCCTTAGTTTCAACAATAACCACGTCATCTAAACCAATGGTTGCCACCAGTTTTTCAGTGGCATTAACATAACTATTGTTGGTATCTATACCAATAACATCGCCTTTAAAGACGTTTCCATGGGGATCTTTATCTTCAATCTCCCATAATGCAGACCAGCTGCCGACATCGCTCCAACCGCAATCCATAGGCACAACCACTGCATGCTTGGTCTTTTCCATAACCGCATAATCAATTGAGTCTTCGGGACTTGTAATAAAAGCCGCTTCATCGACACGAATAAAGTCTACATCATGAGTAGTGTTGACCATTGCGGCTTCACAAGCGGCAAAAATATCAGGGCTATATAATTTAAGTTCTTGTAAATAAACACTGGCTTTAAACAAAAACATGCCGCTATTCCAATAATAATGCCCAGTGGCAATATAATCTTTCGCAGTTGCTAAATTCGGCTTCTCAACAAACTGAGAAACCTCAAACCCAAGCTCATCAGCGAGTAACTCACCCCGTTGAATATAGCCGTAACCTGTTTCTGGCGCTGTCGGCACAATGCCAAACGTCACTAATTGGTTATGTTCTGCTAGGGTTACCGCTTTGGTGACAGCCTCACAAAATGCGGTCTCATTCTTAATGACATGATCTGCGGCTAGCACTAATAATAAAGGGTCTTGCCCATTGCGAACCGCATACATAGCAGCAAGTGCAATTGCGGGGGCGGTATTTCGCCCTTCGGGTTCTAATATAATTCCGCTGTTATCTATATTGCCTAAACGAAACTGCTCAGCAACAGAAAAACGATGTTCTTCATTACAAATAACTAAGGGCGCTGAATGAATAATTCCATCTAGTCGGTTCGCTGTTGTTTGCAACATTGAATGATTATCTAACAAAGTAAGAAACTGCTTAGGAAATTGCTGGCGAGACAATGGCCACAAACGAGAGCCTGAACCACCTGCCATAATTACGGGTAAAATCATATTCAACCTCGATAAAAATTATTTTTACAGTGACCAATAGGGAATTTAACGTTAAAAAAGGAGCGATGAGCGTTACCAATCACTTTAATAAGGATTAATTAATGCTTTTGATGAATGTACTTTATGAATATCGGAAAAATTTTAACGCCATTAATAACATACCGACCAAATAACCTTCTTGGTGATTGCATTAATCTAAAAAACCATTCTAGTGATAGTTTTTGAAATATCACAGGCGCTCTTTTTTCCTCACCACTTAAAAATAAAAAGGAAGCACCAACACACAAAGCCAGACCTGAAGCACCTGCCTGTTTAAGTTTTTGGCATAGAATTTCCTGTCTTGGTGAGCCCACGCAAAGAAATATTAATTTAGCAGGATTGGCTAATACAAAATCAACACACTTACCTACTTCAATATCATCATCAATAAACCCCATCGGAGGATTATAATGATTAACTGAGCGTAACTTATATTTAGCTTTTACAAAGGATATAGTTTCATCTGAGCAACCAATAACTGTTATATCAAAATCTTTTTCTGGCAAAGTCTCTATGATTCGTTTGGTTAAATCGCTACCTGGAATAACATCTCCGATATCAACCCTAGCCAGCTTAGATAAGAGATTTAAAATTCGGCTATCATTGACAGTAATATCAGCTTTATCATATATAGTTTTAAAGCTTGAATCAGAGTTGTACCTGATGACATGGTCTACATTAGGCGTAACTAGCATTGAATATTCACCATTATAATTAACAATATGATGAACCAGATTATCGGCTGTAAAGTCATTAAAATTCACACCCAAAAAATTATTCTTTTTTGTAAAATCCATTTTATTCACCTTATGAAAAAGTCAGTAACTTTAATTTTGTTAGAAAAAAGAAAGACTAACCCTACACAGGTTTTTCTTGCTGTAATCAGCATCAATGCAAGTGAGCTAAAGCAATGATTCTTTAACACGCCGAAAGAGCCTTTGAAGTATCGATATCTGAACTCAGCAATGGGATCGCGATGGCCAATTAGGTTTGAGTTGCTAAACCATATATATTTAGATAACAACATTGCTCTAATGGCAAAATCAGTATCTTCACCACCATTATTTTCACTGCCAACACCGAAACTCTCATTAAAACATCTCAATTCAGCGACAATCTGACTTTTATAAATAGTGGTGTTTGAAGACGCGTTTTGAACCAATTTATAAGCAGAATGCTTTTCAATACCACCAACAGCATCTATCGGGCTGGAACAAAACTTGGTATAAAAAAGGTCGCAATCATTGGTACTTACTAACCCTTCAAAATTGAGCCAAAAACTCGTAGGATACCAGCAATCATCATCGGGAAAGGAAATGTAATCATAATCACTAAGAAGATCGAAAACTCTCTCGATAATAAAATTTCTTGCTTTAGATAGTGAAATGATATCTTTAATGTAAAAGTGTTCGGCACAATAATTATCATTATTAGCGGGTTGAATCATTTCAGTCTGAGTGTAGTTTTGAAATAAAACAGCATGAAAGAAGACGGCCTCACTACTTTGCGAGTGCAAGCTATTAACTAGGCGTTTAAAGTCTGAGTAGTTAGTTTCATTATAAACGCAAGTAGTTATAAGTAACACTTTCATAAATCAATACCTAAATAATAAATGGGTGAATCAATAACAAAATCTAGAAAACTACCATTATATATATATGCTGTATAAGTAAGCTTCAGGTTGAAATAGGTAAAGCCTAAGATCAAACAAGAAGTAAAAATACTTAAATTAGCATTTTTGTAATATGAGAGCTTAGTGCTGAAATAATTAAAGATGATAAAATAGTTAAGCCACTTAAAAGAATCATAAAAGGTTAAAAATCTTAGAGGTAAAAAAGAACTAATATGACAAAACATCAGAGCAATGAATAACACCACTAAAAAACGGTAAACATTCCTATATTTTGAGTCATAAAAAAATACAATTATCCCACTAAAAATAAAAATACTAAAATCAATCAGTTTAACAACTAGACCTCTTGATTTATCTTCGAGATCTTCATAGTGACCACTAAGGTTAAAGTATACAGCAACATAAAAAATAGATAACAACACCGTTGCCGTTAGTAATAGCTTGTATGATATGTAGTTAATATTGTACAAACAAAACAATAATATTAGTGCGGCCATCAAAACCGTTGAATTATGAGTAAACACTGAAACAATAGAGAAAAACAAACAAAACCATGGCTTTTTTATATACATAAAATAAAAAGTCAGCACCAGAAACGAACTGGCCACCTGTTGTCTGATTAAATTATATGCATTACCAAAATCATAAAACACCAACATTTGAAACAAAACCAAAGAGCAACATATCAAGACATTTACTTTTTCGCGCTTACAGATCTCGATAATCACAAAGGTTGGAATCAGATAAATCACACAGTGTACCCAGAGAATATAAGCTGGATAATATCCATTGGTCGCTTTACTCGAGATATAAACAAAGAAATGATACAGGGGCTCACTTGCTTTCAATGACACGCTAGCCAGATCATCTTCAAAAGCATTAAAAAAACCTAATTCATAATCTGAAAAATTAGTAAAGTAAGTATAATACCATTCTAGGTCGTTACCCTTTACGAAAAACTCCCGATTAAAATTGATTAAAATAAAGAAAAACACAAGCGATATAGGTAGTAGCTTTACCAATTTATAGTTGTGAGTATAAACAATCAAAAAAGCACAACAAAGAAACGATAAAAAAGGAGTAAATATAGAAAACAATATTAAAACAGCAAAAACAAATGAAAACTTAACATTTAGAATACTATCATCATCGCTATATGATAAGTGACTATCCACAAGTACTCCTTGTTAATTACTATGTTTTATTTTATAAGCCATTCTTTTTATCAAGAAAGGTAAGCCTGTTACGGTTTTCAGTGCATAAAAAAATGATTTACCATTAATAAAAATAGCATTACCATCTTGCTCTATCGAATACAAAAATCTTTTGGTACCAATAAACCTTTTTTTAAAGGAGTTGAGTCTTGGCATCACTATATAATAAAAACAAAGATATTTTTTCCTATATAATATAATCGCTTTCAATCTCTGATACTCAGCATCGTCTAAATTAAGACTGTTGAGTAACTTTTCTTCATATTCAAATCTAAGCTTAACCGTCTGATAAGAACACGGTGTATTTGAAATTCGATACTCATCATGATCCACATGGATAAATGTTGGCTGCTTAAAAAACAGCACACTTAGCTTGCTTAAATGTATTTTAAGGATTAGCACATGGTCTTGGTATTTTTTACAATTATCAAAGCCACCAATTTGCATCAATGCTTTTTTTCTTCCCATAACCATAGGAGTATAACAGTTACCATCTTCGAGTAATTCAATCGGAGTGGTTCCCTTGAAGTGGCAGAAATCTAACTGATATTTTTTCCCATTAAACTTAGAGTACATATCACTGCAACAAATATCGTACTCGCTGTGCTCATTAAAAAATTGAAGTTTAGCTAAGGTTGCTTCAACAAGCAGCATATCGTCATCATCTAAAAAAGTGACGATTGAGGTTTTGGTTAATTCAACCCCTTTATTACGTGCTATACAAGCGCCTGAATTATCATTTAAAGCAAAATATAATAAGCGGCCATTAAACTCAGGGGCTACGTTATCTATTAGTGCTTTAGTTGAAACCTGGTTAGGTGTATCTAGTCCATTATCATCTATCACCACAATTGATATATCTGGATGCTGACAAGAATGTATTGATTTTAAAATCTTTTCAGCTCTGCCATAAGTAGGGATCACCACGGTCAACTTGTTAACATCATTGTCTTTATCCAACATACTACCTACCTAACACGTAATGAGTCATCCAACTATTACTACTTAATAGTTTATCAATAACAATAGAGCCTGCGATGCCTGCTGTAAGCCCAACCATAAAAACTAAACTCGTATTTAATACATCAAAATAATTTAAAAAAATCCGGCTTGATGCCGTAAAGAACACATGGAACAAATAAATAGAAAAAGAATAAACTCCAATGTACGAAAGCCATTTCATCTTTATTTTCAATAAAAACAGAGTAAAACAAAAGCTAAATCCAATGCCAATTCTTAATGCTCTGTCATCGAAGTCAAAGTATAACGATAACCCGTAAGACACCAGTATCGCTAAACTAACAGTTAACATTTTTTGCACAGCAGAGGGGAACCTTGAGTTCATCATGCCAAATAAAAAGAATGGTAATAAGTAAAAAAAACCATCTAAAGATAAATAGTTAACATCAACGCCTAAAAGGTAAATAACGATAGAAAGAACCAAAATAAAAACAGACGTTAGATAACTATTGAGCAGATTAAAAAACTCAAACAAAGTAACTAAACAAAAAACTAAAAAAATCGCCTCTAAAAACCAATAATGGTCGACAGGAATAATATGCATAAGCCAAAAGTTTATCGTTTCTCGATTAGTCCCTGGCACATAAAACTGTAACAAAGCAAACAAAGTTCCAACCGTTAGCATAGGGTATAGCAATCTTGCCGTTTTCTTTTTTAAAAAAGGAATAAAATTGCTTTTTAAGGGTCTCATACCATATATGAGTCCTGATAAAAATGAGAAAAGCGGCATACGAATATAAATAAACACATCATTAATATCACGTAATACGCCTGAGTCTATTCTCATTCCTTGCGTAGATGAAGATCCAATTACGTGATAACTAACTAACAATATACATGCCAACCCCCGTAACGTGTCAATTTCAAGCTTTCGACTAGCCAACATAATTAAATCCTTATGTTAAAGCATCTTACGAAAACAAATTTCCTATAAATCCATTTAAAAGATAAATATTGTTCATTAAAATAATGCTATCAACTAAAAATTATCATTTCACATTCATATAAAAACAAAATAGACAATGAGCAATAAAATGAATATTTTTTATACTTGCTACTCTTTGAAGAATCGACAACGGGTTTAGATAAAATCCTGTTTAAAATCAATCTTGGATTCTTAATATAATTCTTATATGACTGGGGAAAAAAAGGTAAATGACCTTTCGAAAACGCAAACAAGGTCGACAAAGCCAAAGGGGGATCTATTTTATCTCCTGCCAATTTAAATACTGAGATAACTGAATGATTTTCGGTATTTATTTTTTCATTTATTATGTAGGATGACTCTCTCAAAGCCACCTCAACTCTAGAAGAAACAACCTCTTTTGAACGGTTAACAGTTAAGGTACCAACACCTCTGGTCACACAATAAAAAACTTCATCCAACACACTAATATTATTCGCTTTACTCCCTGACACTAAAGAGAACATCACATCATTAGATGCTAAAACCTCATCAAAGCGAACATTATTCTCAACTAAGAATTTACGTCTAAACACCTTGCTCCAGGGGACATAAAATTTATAGCGGATATCTTCACATTCAGACTGTAAATAGTTATCAATCAATTTAGCATATCGAACATGCCTGTCTGACTTTTCTTTTTCAACCAAACAAAAACTGGTTGGTTTAAAGTAGCAAATGTCACAATCTTTTTTAAGACCAGAACAGATAGTATCAAAAGCATTATCTACAAAATAATCATCGGAATCAGCAAATATGATAAATTCTCCTTTAGCATGCTTTATCCCAATATTTCTTGCCGCGCCAGCACCTTTATAACCTGATTCATTAGTCAGCACAGTCAAGTTTTCATAATGCTTAACCATAAACTCATCTATATAGTCAGTCACTTTCGAATGACTATTATCATCTACAATTATAACTTCCACATAGTTTTTGGAAGGTATTGTTGATAACAATTTATTCAAACCATTGATATTGTTATAGTGAGGGATAATGACTGTATATTTATAACTCATTTGCTAAGCCCTTTACCTATCTTTAATAGTGCTAAATAAACCATTAAGAACCCATTCAAATAAAATGCATATTGAACATGTAAAGTAAAACGGAGAAAAATTAAAATAAATCACTGACTGACACCAAATATTAATAATCAAAAATTAGTCGCTAATACAAAATTTGCAGCTAAAATAATTACACTGCTGATAACCCCGTAGGATATCGTACCAAATACACTTGACAGGCCTGAAGGAAAAATATGTTTACTCATTAGCAGGTAGCATTGAATAAAATTAATTGTAAAACTGATAACTATTAACCAACAAAGCGTTTCTAAACCACCTAAATATACCCCGATAACAATGGCACTTACGCTGGTGAGGGCATGGTAAAAGCCGCATTTCAATAATAAATCTGCTCTACCCGCAGCTTGGTAAAAACCACCACTTGAACTAATCACCACTTGAGTTGGAATTGAAATAGAAAGAATTCTAAGCAATATAGATACATCCCCCCATTTATCACCAAGTAAAATGAACACGATTTCATCGGCAAAGATACATATTAATATTCCGACTAAAGCACCAAGCAATGACATATATTTAGTAAACTTTATATGTAACCGTTCAAATTCAGGAGGGTTTTCTCTAAGCTCCTTCATAACAGGTTGTATTGCCGGCGCCATTGCAAATGTTAATATTAACAGTGGGTATCTCATCAATCGATAGGCTTTATCGTATATCCCTAGGCTTGTTGCACCTAAGTACTTACCCACTAAGATATTATCTAAATTTTTTGAAAAGTAGTTTAAAAAATTAAAGCCGGCTTGATCCTTTGAAAAAGCCAATATTTTTTTAACATGGCCTAATTCTCGGCCAAAGTGCGGAATACCTTCTTCTGTATTCTTAGCGGCAAACAGTATCAAAATATATCGAAAAATTGAGACGACCAAAGGCTTTATCGCTAGCGCCCATATAGGTTCAAAATAGTCTAAAGTGAGCAGTAAAAACACAACGGAAATGATCTCTGCTATTGCTTCACATCGCGCTATGGTAATAAATTTTTTCTCTCGGTTTAGTGCAGACATCGGCACTATAACCGAGGTGTTAAACACAATACTAATGCCAACCGGAATAACTAAATATTGATATATGTCATCACCATAAAACCAAGCAATAAGTGGAGATATGATAAAGAAAATTACAGAAACCGCAGCACCCAAAACCCAAGTAAAACTGTAAATACCATCGCGCATCTGCGTTGATATTTTGGATTCATTAATTAAAGCAGGCCCAAAACCCATCTCGCTTAATAGGGCAAAAAATACAGCAAATACTTGAATAACAGCAAATATACCAAAAGTTTCAGGTGTAAATATTCGCGCTAGTATCATCATTGATAGTAACTGCACTAAATACACTAAGTATCGACCTGTTACGCTATAGAGCATTGAACTAGCTAATTTTTTCCCATTTGAAATTTCAGGCATGAATCACTTTTAGTCCTTTAACAGTACCGAGGTTAGTTGCTCTTTCGTTTCAAATATTCACAAAGTTCCAAAGCGACTAATAGTCATTGCCAAACAAATCTCGGGTATAGACTTTTTCTAATACATCATTTAAATCGGCTGTAATTCGATTAGATACAATCACATCCGCACTAGCTTTAAATGCTGCTAAATCTCGGTACACTGGTGAGTTAAAAAACGTATCTTGCTCCATAACAGGTTCATAAATAATCACTTCTATGCCTTTACTTTTAAGGCGCTTCATCACGCCTTGAATACTTGAGGCCCTGAAGTTATCTGATCCTGACTTCATGATTAATCGATAAATACCTACAGTGTTAGGGTTTCGCTTTAGAATAGAATTAGCAATAAAGTCTTTTCGAGTGGTATTAGAGTCAACAATTGCTGTTATCAGATTATTTGGCACATCAGCATAGTTAGCTCGCAGTTGTTTAGTATCTTTTGGTAAACAGTAGCCGCCATAACCAAAAGAGGGGTTATTATAATGATTGCCAATACGAGGGTCTAAACCTACTCCATCGATTATCTGCTTGGTATCTAGGTCAAGGGATTCTGCATAGGTGTCTAGCTCATTAAAATAAGCCACTCTTAAGGCTAAATACGTATTTGAGAATAGTTTGACCGCCTCAGCCTCTGTCGACTCGGTAAACAAGACTTTGATATCTTGCTTTAATGCCCCTTGAACCATTAACTCAGCAAATATTTCAGCGCGTTTACTCTTCTCTCCCACAATTATTCTTGAAGGATATAGATTGTCGTACAGTGCTTTTCCCTCACGTAAAAATTCCGGTGAGAAAATAATGTTATCGCAATTTAACTTTGCCTTTATCCGTTCGGTATATCCAACTGGCACAGTAGATTTTAAGATCATCACAGCGCTAGGGTTAATCGAAGTCACTTGTTCAATAACCATTTCTACAGAAGAAGTATTAAAATAATTTGTTTGAGGATCATAATCCGTAGGAGTGGCTATAATCACAAAATCAGCACCTTGGTAGGCGCTGACTTTATCTAAGGTCGCTGTAAAGTTTAACGATTTATTTGCAAGAAAATCTTCAATTTCAGTATCGGTAATTGGCGACACCTTGTCATTGAGGAGGTTAATTTTGGACTCAATAATATCTACAGCAACAACCTCATTGTGTTGAGCAAGTAACATAGCGTTCGATAAGCCAACATAACCTGTACCAGCAATTGCTATTTTCATTTAAAACAACACCCTTTTTAACATATAAGTTAATGTTTTTTTTGTAAATCTTATCGGTAGATTCAATAGCAAAAAATTATAATTCCACATATCTCTAGATGGCTTTATCCACGCTACCGCACTGAATTTTAGCTTCCAGATTGCTATAAAAGTTATGAATAATTTAGCTAATAATTTACAAATTTGATTGGTTGTTAGGACGCTTCAACTTTCAAATCCAACCAGAAAACTTAGCAACAAATGAAAGTATAGACACTCACATGAATCTCGGTACAAAGTATGAAAATCAAAATTGATCTTCATTAAAGTCTACGCCATCTAAGTTAATCGGCTTCATCAAGCCCACTTAACAATGATGTTACATTGAAGCATACATGAAACCCCTGTCAGTTTTTTGAAACCCTATAACCTCAATTCAAAAATCAACCTAAAGTAGCCTAATTACTCACCTCGGTATCAAACTAAGTACTATTACTGCGAACCAAGAATAGTACTTTAGTATAGGTCACCCTTGCACTTGGTGGATCCTCAGAGCTTAGAACGCATCCATCTATGCCTGAGGCTGCTGTATTTTGGTGCAATGTTAACTTTAATAAACACCAACCACTTAGGGGAACTAAAGCTAGCAACAACAAAAAACGTTTAAATACAATAACTAAAAATCAAAATTAAGCGTGTTAAGTAATAATTATAAAATAAGGCCATTAAATCGCCCTAAATAGCTGTACATAATTCAATCAAGATCCGTGCCAAAAACAAAGCAAGTTAGTAAGTACCAACAAACAATGTAACAATTTTGCAATAGTTTAGTCCCTAGAAATCTCGGAGCTTAAACTTAGAACACTGCATGAGGCACCTAATTAAATACGTCATTATATTGACGATCATTAAGGCCAACTTCGCTATGATGAAATTTACAGATCCCTTATTGCACATTTTTGCTACAGTTTTAGCATCTCTATGGATAGGTTGGGTGAGAAAATTAATTCATTGCGTGTTGATTTGAATTGGCAACGCTATTGGCTGTTAATACCAATAGTGTTTTCTGCTGTTTGCTTTTCAACAATGAACCACAATATTTTTTCTGGCGCGTTTTTTACTCAAATTGAACTAAAATATGGACTTAACAGAATCGATGACTTTCATAAGTGGCAATCAATTATTGAAAAGGGAGCTGAGTTTTCTGACAGTGAACGCTTGCACTTGGTTAATCAATTTGCCAATCGACATATTAATTTTGTCAGCGATATCGAACATTGGAATAAAAATGATTACTGGGGGACACCGATAGAGTCATTGGGCACTAAAGGTGGCGATTGCGAAGACTTTGCAATTTTTAAGTACTTTACTTTAAAAGCAATGGGAGTCAGCGAAGAAAAAATGCGCTTAATGTATGTTAGAGCGTTATTAATTGACCAACCACACATGGTACTTATTTATTTTGATAACCCTAAGGCCATGCCCTTAGTATTAGATAATTTGACAACAAGCATTAAAAAATCAAATCAACGGACTGATTTAAAACCAATTTACTCATTTAACAGTCAAGGCTTATGGTTAACTAAAGCACGGGGATTAGGTTCAAATCGCCCTGTTAGTACTGGCTCTAAAAGTTGGACAGATCTCGTTAATAGAATAGAGAATGGTGAATAACATGCGAAAATGGAATTGGAGTCGCTGAATGGTAAACAAAGGAATGTCGCTAAAATTACAAGTATTTTTACTTATTAGCTGCTTAACAGTTTTTAGTTTCAGTTTTGGTTTATATAACAATATCTCGACCATGAAAGACTATTTAAATGAACAACTTGCTTCTCATGCTCAAGGCGCGGCACATAGCTTAGGGCTTTCAATTTCGCCTTATATGAACGAGCAAAACCTTGTTGTTGCAGAAACAATGACTAATGTCATTTTTGACTCGGGTTATTATCAACTAATTCAATTTACTGACATCGATGAAGTTGTTCAATTTAAGCGAACGATTGATTTTCCCACTTTATCTGTGCCCAATTGGTTTATGGCCAGTTTTCCATTACAACCTCCCATAATGACCAGTGAGGTAAGTGATGGTTGGCGTTTAGCCGGGCAGTTATCAGTGCAGTCCCATGTTGGTATTTCCTATAATAACTTATGGCATCATGCAGTAACGAGTCTCACTACCACTTTTATTCTATTAATTATTACCTTATTAATCGCTTACTTCATTTTAAAAGCAGTACTAAGACCGCTAAAAACCATTGAGCAACAAGCCAATTCAGCGTCAAAAAAACGCTTTATTACCAACCCAATTATTCCTTTTACTACAGAGCTTAAAGCGGTCGTCGATGCTATGAATCAGATGATTGCTAATATTCAGCGGGCCTTTAAAGAACAAACCCAACTTGCTGAAAATCTAGCAAAACATGCCTACATAGACTCTTTAACAGAATTACCAAACAGACGCGCTCTATTAAAAAATTTCGAATCGATTCAATCAACAAATACACCACAAAAAAATCAGTTCTATTTAGGCTTGATAGCCCTGCCATCGCTAAAAAGTATCAACGATAAACAAGGATATGCCGCCGGTGATGCCTATATTAAGTTAGGGGCCAATATTATTAGCAAGCAACTTAATCAAATCACCGAAATACAGCTTTATCGAGTTTCTGGGTCAGAATTTGCTTTTCTATCGCCATTAACAGAGGATGCTGTCAAATTAGTCCATAAGCAATTAATCGATATTTTAGTGGCTAACAAAACAGAACACGACGTTGAAGATGGTTTTGCAAAATATACAGTGACTTGTATTGGTGCCAATGAAAGCTTTAGCGACACACTCAAACGATTAGACTCTCAATTAACCACTAACCCATATTGCGACAAACACGCTGAGTTAATACTGTCACAAGCTGACAATAGCCACCATACACGGGAAGAATGGGCTCACATTTTAACTCACTTTACTGAATACTTTATCAACGAGCTTAAACACTGCAACCAAGATAATTTTGAGCTTAAATGTATTCCTTTAGATGACTTTTTTGATTTACTGCTACAACCGGTAGTCGATAACCAACAATCAATTATGTATGTTGAATCCTTTGTGGGCTTTAAATTTAATGGAGAGTCTTTACCCACACTAGATGTATTTTCCATGGCCGATAAATTGGGCGTATTACTTGAGCTTGAGCAAGCAATAACTTGTTTCATCTTTTACAAATTAACACACATAAAAAAAACACCCATAGCTATTAATATTAGCAACCAAGCGATACAAAGCTCTGCTTTTACTCATTGGCTATTTAATTTATATCAACTACAACAAAAAAAACTTCCACCACTTTTGTATGAAATTAAAGAATCTGGCGTGATACTTTCGTCAGCTGTTACAACCTCATTTATTAATAAAGCTAAAGAATTAAAAATTGATATTGTCATTGAAAACTTTGGCTCAAACTTAAACTCATTTCACTATATTCGTAACTTAAACGTTGATTTTACTAAATTAGATCCTTGCTTTGTACATGATATAGATCAAGCTGACACACGCTTTTTTGTCCAGACAGTTACCCAAATATGCCATGGTATTGGATTAAAAGTCATCGCTGCGCAATTGGAAACACCAGCCATGATAGGCATTTTTTCCAATATCCATGTGGATGGTCTTCAAGGCAACGGTTTGTATGCTGTTCAAAATTTGACTACTCTTATACCAGTGACATTAGATAGTTCATGGAGCTGTACTTTACAACTCAGTGACTTTTGTCCCCCATCAAACCATGAGGCAGAATAAATGTACCCTAACAAATTAACGCTCATTTTGATTGCTGCAATATCTTCAACGGCGTTGTCAGCAGGAGCATATGCTGTATCTAAAACAGATTTTACCAATGGCGTTCAGACAGCTGCTAATTCAGGGACAAGTTTAGCTGATTACACGCTCACTCAAATGCAATCATCACCTTCAGAACAAACCAATATCCTCGCTTTTGCTTTACAGGCGACTTTTGGCAAAACCGCAACTATATTAGAAGTGCTTAGTGCTGCACAAACTGCAGGAATGAACGCTGATGATGCATTGGCTATCGCTATTGCAAATGGTATAGACCCTTCAATTGTTGCAGAGGTCTTTGAGGAGACACTCACTGCCAGTGGTGGCACATTTGGAGCAGCTCCAGCGCCTGGTGCTCAGGGTTTCGGTGGTGGCTCTGGTGGTGGTGGAGTAACGGCTTCCAGCAACTAATTAGTGTTTATCAAGCACCCTTGCCTTTTATAAAGAACTTGGGTGCTTTTTTATAGCTATTATTAGTTAAAAATAACCGCGATTAAATTTAGCTCATTAACGAGTATTTGTTGCTTAAACTGCAATGAAACCCTACAAACTCATTATCATGCAAGGGGTTGGACGTATATAAAAACAATGAATTATTGTTTATTTCTAGTAATCCTTTCAGCTAACAAACTCTCAACTAATCCTCTCTGCTAATAATCTGTTAGCAAATAATCTCTTAGTCAGTAACCTATTACCTAACAAACTCTTAGCTAACATGCTCTTATATTGTGGCGTTAAATGACTTACGTAAAGAAAGCGTACTAGCCCCTAAATATGGCTTTAATTAAAGCTCTGACTCGCCATTCATTTTCCTTATCAGCCAATCCGGTAAAGCATGCCAACCACCATAATGAGGCGAAGCGTCATAGCTTTCATCACCTGATTGCCAGTTAATACTGCCGTCTTCTTGTTGAGTTACATGCCAATAAAGCAATTCTTTATTGGCCAGTAAGTAATGCTCTAACGTCAAGGCGAATTCTGGGCTCTTGATTAACACCCCAAACTCAATATTTAAAAAATCTGAACGTGGATCAAAGTTCGATGATCCAATGTAGGAATATAAGTCATCAAAGATAAAGGTCTTATTATGGTAATAAGTATCACTATGGTAAAAATGATCACTATTTTTAGCATGATCTTTATATTCATATAAATCCGCCCCCATATCTAATAACAGTGGGCGATGCTTTTCAAAGTATGCCGGCACAAACCCCGAATCATTTGATGCCGATGAATTTGTGATTAAAGTGATCTGTGCATTATTGGCACTAAGCTTTTCAATAATGGTAAATTTATTATCGGTTGGAATTAAGTAAGGCGTTGAAATTACGGCTTTCTTGGCATCATTCACCGGATCAGTCATTAGATTTTCAACTCGACTTCTAAAATATGGCTTACTGTCTTTCATCTTTTCAAGCGAATCAAAGACAGGTTTCACAACAGCTGCGGTATAACCCACTTCTGTTAAGCTCTGCACTTGCTGATTAATCGCATTCACCACTTGTTGGCGGTTTTCAGTTTGTTGCCGATAAGTTTTTTCAAACTCGGTAAATACTCCCACCTGCTTCACTTCTACAAGCATTTCGATTGGGATCAAATAATCAGTGCCCCACAGCCCATCAAAATTCGCTTCAAAAGCCTTAATGACATCACCTTTAAAAATGACATCTAAATCAAAAAAGTTTGCCTCAGTGCTATAGCCAAAGTAGTCATCGCCAATGTTTCTGCCACCTAAAATCATATTGTGACCATCAACGTTAAAGTACTTTTCGTGCAGGCGATTATCCAGCTGTTGCTGATGAATTTGAAAGTCCATCGCACGGCCAATCCAACCCATTTTTCGAGAGTCGAAAGGGTTAAAAATACGAATATCGATATTTTGATGGTGGGCGAGCTCTGCAAGCCACTTTTCATTAAACACCAACAAGTCATCAAGGGTTACTCTGACTTTTACACCGCGATCGGCAGCTTGCTTAATTTCGGCAAAAAGCATTAATCCCGACGTATCTTTGTTCCATGAGAAGTAAGTTATATCAATAAAGCTTTTGGCTTGACGCACTAGCTCAATACGCCTCGCTAAGGCTTCTGGTGCGGTAGGGATTAAGTACAAATCAGCATGGTATTTTTTCGAGTCCCAATCCGCTTGAAAACCGTCCTCAACCTCAGGGTAAGACGTTGCGCAGCCAGTCACCACTATGGTAACAATAATAAAGCTAAGTACAGTTAGGCACTTAGAAATAGAATGCATGTTCATTGATATACCGTCATTATGGTTAAAAAATTACGGCTAGCAAATGCTAGCCGCCAATCAAAGCGATAAAGATAAAGCTTATTTAGTCATTAATTAAAGTAGCCTAAAATTAAGCCTAAATCCTCAAGACCCGTTAAGCGACCTTCGCGTAACTCAGGGTCTATACCAGCTTGCTTTCTTTTATCCCAATCAGACTCAAGTTGTATATTGGTGTCACCATCAATCACTAACACATTGTCATCGCTGGTATTGAATTGATAGTTATCAAACAGCTCATCACTAAACCAAAGACGTGACAATTTATCCATTAACATCATATCACTATCACTTGGAGTAACCTTGTTACCTGTCACGGTATAAGGTTTATTGAACACAAATGGTAATTCCGCACCATTACAAATGTTACCAATGCAGCTAATTGATTTAATTAGCGCTGCAAGGTCAATGGATGTTGCTTCATTACTTGTGGTCCACACATTAAAGCTTGGTTTGTAATCAAAGTTATAAAAAGTCACTGGCACCACACCATTATCACTGGTTTGCTTGGCCATAACCCGTGCTGGACCACTGAAAAGCATATCGTTAACGAGTAAATTAAATTGCGCCATATTACCTGTGGCACCGCTTAACTCACTTTCATCGTTTGGATAAAAGTCCGTTAATTTAAACAGTTCATCTATGATAGCGCCATTGCCTAAGCCAAAGAAAAAGCGGGTAATGGCGTCATAGGCTGTGCTAGGTAAAATGTCACCTAACTCAACTTGGGCTTCAACATCTGAGTTTGTTATGGCCATTAACTCTTGCTCTAACAATGCCAAGTTATCTTGGGATTCTAACCAAGCCTGAATATCTAAAGCGGCTAAATCAGGATCTTCAGGCGCATCATTAAGCTGTTGGATTAAATTGATAATCGTCGGTATTAATGAAGTTAAACTCGGCAGAAATGCCGTTGTTCTTGAATCATTACTGTTAAAGCCTAATACAGTCGGTACATTTAATTCAGTTAATGCTGGCTGCGCTTTTAAATGATAACCACTGATTTCAGGGACAAAAATACCGCCTCTAGCGCGAAAATCAACATAAGGCGAAAAAGGCTTTAAATTGGCTAACGGCGTAGTTTCAGCGCTAAGTTTAGAGGTTAAACATAAACCACTGCCTACTAAGTTATCCACATCAATACAGTCTAATCCTGACCAAGCGCCAACTTTCGCTAATGGATTTAGTGCCTTTTCCTGCACTTGCATGATTTGTTCAAGGGTTAACTCATCAAGTACCACAGAGCCTTCTTCAGCAAATAACTCATCGCCATAATCTTGTAACTTACCTTGAAAGGTTTTGGCTTGATCATAAGACTTATAATCAAAGCCATAAGGGTTGCTTTGCATAATAGCGCGCTGGAAATAGTCACCAGCAAAACTTTCACTGTTTTCGGTTTGCTGTAAAATCCCTACTGACATGGCGCCAGCGCCTTGGCCAACAAGGGTAACCTTATCTGGGTTACCACCAAATAATTCAATATTGTTATTGACCCATTCAAGCGCGCGTTTTTGGTCACCTAAAGCAAAATTACCGCCTTTGTCGTTCTTACTACCATCAAGCCAGTAGCTACCTAAAATACCTAAACGATAATTTAGAGTGACCGCAATAAATGGTTTATCATCTAATGCCCCCTGAGCGACAACATTATCGCCTTGTACTAGCGGGTCTGAGCCTGAACCAAATTCAAAATCACCACCATGAATGAACACATAAACAGGTAAATCAGCGGACTCGACCGTATCTTCTGGGCGCCAAATATTAAGGTTTAAACAATCTTCTGATTGCTCCTGCACCGTTAAATCAAGTTGCGGGCAAGCATCACCAAAAACCGTTGCATCGACCACATCTGTTAATTCTGTGACCACACTGTGCTCAAAGCGCGCAGAAGTCGCATAAGTAATGCCTTTAAACGCCTCTAACTCAACTCGCGTTGCCGTACCCTCTAAATCATTAATCACCACTGACTCTTTAAGCCCCATTACGGTGCTATCACCAATGATCCGATCAATCTGCTGTGGTGGCAGTGGCTCGACAACGGGTACTTCAGGTTCTGGATCTGTAACACTAGGGCTGTCATCACTGCCACAGGCCACTAATGTTAATGAAATAAGCACTGCAAGGGTAGAACGGTAAAACACGGTCATAATTAACTCCATGTATCTCTGATTGCTAGGGTTTGGCTAGTGAATCATCAAAGTAGCTCAAGCCTAATATTAGGTTAAAGTTTGCATCTTTGCTGTATGAGCCTGAATAATTAAATTTATAGTAATTAATTTAACCCTTACCTTGTAATCGCTTATGAAGGATCGAACCATCATCATTAACATTGAAGTAATAAAATTAACCGCTATAGAGTAGTAAAAGCGTGAGATTTACACGGTTTAAAATCGATAAATAGCCCATCTACCCCCAATTGACGATAGCAATTCACGTTAGCCGTTTTGTGAGGGTTAAATCCTTCAAACGCGATTTAACAGATTACACAATGTCCATTAACCTTCTAATATTAATTATCAGCAGATCATAGAAACCGCTTTCGCTTCTATAATATTGCTAATTTGATTTAAAATATCTTTAGATTTTTAGCCGCTAAACGGCTAAATGGAGACACTAATGAACACCCCGAAGAACCTTATTAAGTTAATATTTTTTGCCTTGTTCATAACGGCCTGTAGCTCAAATCATCAACTTGAACAACGGGTTGATGCTAACAATTACAAAGATGCTCTCGTGGCGGCGGATCAAACCGAAATAGCTGAACCTTATCGATTTTGGGCTGATGAACAACCTGCGTTTTTATATGATGCAACCACCAACACCACACCATTAGCAAGTGCGTCAGAAAAGCTAAATATATTAGTGTTATCGGGTGGTGGTGCTAAGGGTGCTTATGGCACCGGAGTAATAAACGGCCTTTATGATAGTAATCAACTACCGCAATACACCATTGTCACAGGGATCAGTGCAGGCTCTTTGATTGCACCATTTGCATTTATTGGTGGTGATGAAATTCATCGATTAAAGCAAGTCATGCTAGGCCTTAACGATAAGGCTATATTAGGTAAACGCAATTTTTTAAATGCTCTTTTTAAAGATGCCTTTACTGATGGCAGTAGTCTATATGAGCTAGTGGAGCAGTTTTACCCTGCTACAATGATTGATAAAATAGCGACTGAACACCAAAAAGGGCGTCGACTATTTATTGGCACTACGCAGTTTGATTCTGGCGAGCTGATGATCTGGAATATTGGCCAAATTGCTGCCAGTAACTTACCAAATAAATATGACTTAGTTCATCAAATTTTAGCCGCAAGCTCGTCAATTCCAGGGGTGTTTCCACCACAATTCATCAATGTTGAGATAGATGGAAAGCCTCTAGAAGAACTACATGTTGATGGCGGCATGAACTCACAAATGTTTGTCGACCCAGGTAATTTCGATTATGGGTTAGTCAATCAGGCTTTAGGTTATCAGCAACCAACTAATATTCACGTTATCCGTAACGGGGTATTAAAATCACCTTATATTTCCCTACATGATAAAGGCCTTGAACTACTGAATCGCAGTTTGAAAAGTATGACGATTCAACAAGCTAGAGGTGATTTATATCGAATGCTGTATTACAGCGAAGTAAATAACTACGATTTGTCATTCACTTATATTGACGACAAGTTTGATGCAGAACCTGCCACCAAGAAAATGTTTGATCAGCAGTACATGGAAGCCTTATACCAAAACGGCTATGACAAGGCGGTAAACAACAATTTATGGCAAAACCAAGTTCCTTATTAAAGAAGTTATAGTTTACTTTCACGACTCTCCCAAGTCATTACTGGGAGAGTAAAATCAAGCTAATACGTCATTATTAATCCCACCTTTTTACCATTTTATCAGCATTTTTAGTCGCTTTAGTTATGACTCTACACTTTTTGGAATAACTTACCATGTTGAGAACGACTTGAAACACTGAACATAATGGCGGCTTTATCAATAAGCTGCAGCTAAGTAACTCCTCTTCTTAATACTGTCTGTTGTTAGCGATTGCGCAATGCCTTAATGATACTACTATCAACCAAAGCAGCTGCATTCATCCATCAATATTCATGCCTCCCATCAAATACATTCCATTCTTCATAATATCGTTTCAGCGCCAGCGGTTCATGGCATGACACGTATGAATAGCACCTTGCAGAGGCTACTCAATTTCATCAGTATTCCAGTTGAAGTCAGTCCCTATAAAGGTTTAACTCATGCTCAACGTTAATGTGACGGGTTACATTGCAGTATTATCAGTCATTTAGGGCTTATAAAAGCCGAACCTAAAATTTTCCACCTTCCTGTGAAATAGTAACTGTTTAAAATGGAGACTAAGCTGCTGATTTAATCTTTTAAAAATACTCAACACAAAAAAGCCCATCAAGAGTACATGATGGGCTTTAATAACAGGGACAGAATAATCAATTAGAAAGGTGTTACAAGCTATAATTTAAACGACCAAATATAGTTTATAAAACAGTGATGACATCTTGTTCAGGTAAACGCGATTTAGGTAAACCAAAGTTATAATCTTCACCCTCTTTGTGATAACCCATTGCTAGCGCAAACTCACAAACGTAACCATCTAACTCTTCTTTAAAAATTTCACCAATTAAGCTTGGATCAACGCCTTCCATCGATGTAGAAGCAATCCCTAAACGAGCTAGCGTATGCAAGGTATTACCAATAGCAATATAGGTTTGCGCTTTAGTCCAATGGCCATTAAAACCACTGTCATCAGTATTTTGCTCTGCAAAACCAAAAGCACCATTTAGCATGTTGTCATACATGTCTGCCGGTAAATGACCTGACGACACTTCAACATCAACAACTTTTCTGTAGTCATCTTTAGTGAACTTAGGGTTATGGGCAAATAAAATCACATGGGAGGCTTCAGTAGCATGAGGCTGATTAAACTGGTGCATATTGGCAAACGTTTCATGAAAACGTTGTTTTGCCACATCAGTTTCTAATACGATAAATTTCCACGGCTGTGAGTTAATAGAAGAAGCAGTTAAACGAATCGCTTGTTTCACTACGTCCATATCCGCTGCTGAAATACGCTTACTTGAATCATACTTTTTCACAGTATAACGTTTATTCAAATCTGCAATAATTGGGTGTGACATAATGATTTTCCTCATAGGTGATGCCGATGCGGTGCATTTTAGGCTTTTCCATTGAGAAAAAAAGAGTGCTAGACACCAATCTTTATGGAGTTTTTAAACCATAAAAAATCCGTAATAGCGGGTGCAGATGGCTCTATAGCGTAACTATACGTAGAAAAAATGACAAACCCATGGCTGTTCACTGGTTATTTTGACTAATTCAGCTGGCTACTTTCACTATATCATTTGCATTTATAAAGGTTAAAAACGATAACGCAATGCTGCAAGAATGATAAAGCACTGTTTTTATATAGTATCTTTAAACTGGCCTGCATATTGCTTTAATTTAACTTAAATACAACATCTACCCTAGTGACTAAAATCTGAGTCACTATGTACTATAAAGTCCAAGGAGTGACATTATGGCCGTGATTTTAGAAGATCGCCCTATTGAGCAAGTCAGAGAACAAGTTATCGATCAGTTAATTGTCAATTATAGCCACGGCATTATCTCTGCTGAAGCCTTTGAAAGACGCCTTGATGAGGCAATGAACTCAAGTGTTCATCAAGAGATCGTCGCACTGGTCGCAGACCTAACCTTAACCGCTGATACTGACTATAGTCAGCAAAAAGACCACCAGTTTGCGCCAAACTATGGCAGCAAAACTGCCACTGAAGATATGCGCTTAACCAGCATATTAGGTAACAGTGAACGTAGCGGCCAATGGGTGGTGCCAAAGGTTATTAAGGTTAATAATATTATAGGCGAAACCACACTGGATTTTAGTGATGCCATTTTTCAGCATCAACATGTCACCATTGAGATTAATTGCTTTTTGGGCAGTAGCAGTATCTATGTTCCTGAAGGCATTAATGTGGTGTGTAAAACTTACGGGCTCGTCAGTAGCATTGAAAACAAAGCGCCTTCTATCGCAACCCGCCAAGCTCCTGTCATCACCATTGAGGGTAAGGTTATTTTGGGCTCGCTGGAGGTGTCTATCAAGCGCACCATTAAAGAGAAATTTATCGAGTTTGCTAATAATTTAAAATCGGCATTTGATACTAAAAACTACTTTTGATACTTGAAGCAACTTTGATACTAATAGCGATTTTTGATGCAAATAACGAACAAAGCCGAACATAAAGTAGGCTAAACCGATAGCCTTTACTGTCTGTTCAGCCGTTAAATATGCCTGATAGCATCAGGGCTTTGAAATATCACGACATAATAGCAAGTCCTTCACTCTGGAAGAGGCGCCTTGATAAAAGCCGATTTCGTTAACAAAGCCTGGCGGGTTTTTAAAGGTGCCAAACAAAATATCAAAAATAGGCAGGTCAGAATAATTATACCTATGTAGGCCTTTTTGATGATGCACAGAATGGCTTTCAGGTCGCTGAATAATATATCCAAGCCACTGAGGAGTGCTAATATTGGTGTGTTGAAATACGGCGAGAAACATGGTGATGTATAAAAACCAACTAATTGCCTGCGGTGATAAACCCACAAACACATTAAGGCTAATACTGCCAACTAATGTAAAGCCAATCATATCTAGTGGGCTAAAATAAAAAGCCCCAAATGAGTCTAACCTTTCGGCGCTATGATGCATCTGATGGAAGGTTCGCCACAGCAGTGGCGTTCGGTGCATACTCCGATGCCATACATAAATACCAAGTTCGAAAACCAGCACGGCAATAATGGTACTCGCCAATGGGTTTAACTGCTGCAGATTGACCAATTGATAAGGCAATAAATACTTATCCCATATCAAGGGTAAATAAGTCGAAAGGTAAAAATAGCAAATAAACACCAACAGTGATTTAGCATACCAGCCTTTAACCTTTGCTTGATGCTGGGCAGGCTTAATTGCTTCAAGCAGCATCAGGCCCAAATATATTCCCAGCAACGCTAAAGAAACTGGGTCCAGCAGAATTTCTAGTGGCGTAGGCATAATCGCACTCCTTAATGTATTTTCAATTTTTAAGAAGTGTCATTATTGGCAATAACACAGTAACAAACATGATGGTTAGCTAACGATTTAGTATTAATTAGCTCAAGCGTGCCATTCGCTTAGCGTAAGTTGATCAAAAAAAGGCAAATAGTCAGCTAGAATGGATCCTAGCTATTTCTGCTCTGAATACCGTTGTTCATGTCTATAAAATAAGGGATTATCTATGCTGTTTCGATTTAACAATATCGAGATTGATACTGATCGGTATGAGATCCGTAAAGATAGCCATGTTTTATCGGTAGAGCCTAAGGTCTATGACTTAATTATTTACCTTATTGAAAATAGGCAGCGTATTATTTCTCGGGACGAGCTGTTGAGCCAAATATGGGCTGGGCGAGAAGTCACTGACACCACCCTCAGTAATCATATTAAAACCGCCCGCAAAACCTTAGCGGATGACGGTGAACAGCAAAAAGTCATTAAAACCATCAGATCCAGAGGCTACCATTTCATCGCTGATGTAGAAGCAACTAATAGCACAAATGCAGATAAGGAGTTAGCAGCTTTACCCTCGCAAACTGTGCCTGTTAACACCCCAAAGCAGAGTCAAAGAACTGTAAGCGGCAAACAAACACCGGCACTAAAATCAACAATCACAATCGTTAGCCTGATTTTATTCATCATACTGATTATTGTCAGCGGCATTTATTATCAAAGCGCTCCCTCAAAAGCAGTAATAAAGCAGGCCTATTTGCTCATTACGCCTATGTCAGTTTCAAGTAATGACGCTACCCAATGGCAGCCTTTTGCCGACCAAATAACCCGAGAACTAATTCAAGATTTACGCAAAGTATCCGGAATAAAGGTGGTGCCGCCGCCATCAGCATTTACCTTTAAATCAAACAAAGCTCGTGCTCATATCAAACAACAATTACCAGAAGTGACCTTTGTACTCGATGGGGTAGTAAAAACAGCGAACAATGGTGATGTACGCTTTACTGTGGAATTAGAAAATATTGATAACGGCGCAGTCGTTTGGGAAGGCAGCTTTGACATTAACGTGGATAAAACTAATTTATTCAGTGCTCAAAATGACATTGCTTCCTCAGTATCCACATCGTTACAGGTGATTATACTTGAAGATGAAAAAGCGAAATTAGCTCAAGTTCCCACCAGCAACTTAATCGCATATGAGCGATATGTTCAAGGCCAATACCAACAAGCTCAGATGAGCCATGATTCAGTGTTGCTAGCGATTGACTTGTACTCCCAAGCCATCGCCTTAGATGAAAATTTTGAAGCTGCCTACATTGCTAAATCCAATGCTTATCGAATATTAATGATTTTATTTGAAAAACCCAAAGATGTACTGCCCAAAGTCATTGCTTCAGCCACTGAGCTGCTGGCTATCAATCCTAACTCAGCAAGCGTTCAAGCGTCATTAGGTATGGCTTATATTCATGCCATGTTATGGGAAGATGCTTGGATAATGCTTAGCAGAGCAAAAAAGATAGACCCTAATCTTGCTCTGACAGAGCTGGGGTTTGCCCTGTACTACACTGCACTCGGTGAAGCTGAAAAAGTACAGCAATCAGTGGCGCGAGCAGACCATTTAGACCCATTAAATCAAGAGATAGCCGAATGGGGCTTATGGGCGTTAATGATGGTCGGTGAAGTTGACGTTGCAATCGCTTGGGGTAAACGCAAAATACAACAACATCCTCAAATGCCCTACCCATTACTGAGCTTATCTGTAGCCCACTACATTAATGGCAATATAGAACAAAGTATTAAACTGGCAAGCCAAGGGGTGGCCTTAAGTCATCAAGACCCCTTTCCCTTAATTCTATTAGCTCAAGCTTATGCCGCTGGCGGATATAAAGATAAGGTGTTGCCATTAATAAAACAGGCGACACAACAACAGCTGTACATGTGCCCCTATGAAACGGCGGTGATATTCGCGTTAATGGGCCAAACTGAAAAGGTATTTCCGCTGCTAGAACAAGCCGTAGAATACCAATCAAATTGCCTGATTTTCGCCAAACATGACCCAAGGTTTGCAGCTATACGTCACACGCCTCGATATGTGGCAATGTTAGCCAAGCTGGGATTAGATGATGCTTCAATCAAGCGCTACTCTAAGTAATCACACTAAATACTCTAAGCAAGTCATCAATTGTTACAACAACCCCAACTTAAATGATGCTCGTAAGTTACCGCTTAGCTGTTAACTTGTTATAATCAGCATCAGCTTTAAATGACCCTATAGAATCATCAATGCAATGGTTCCAATACAAGCGTTATGAATACAATCATTATCAATAAAAACGCTAATAGTCACTCAATCCTAATCAATGCCATTAAACATCATGGAATGATAATTAAAACAACAGGAAATAACATGTATCGAATCGTCACTGCGGGACTGGTTACGCTCTCATTTGTGGGAAGTACCGACGCCTTAGCCAATGAATACGTGCTTAGTAAAGTCGCCAAGCCACTATCACAAAGTATTAAGCTCAACTTAGATCCAGTCAAAGATAACTTCTCAGGCAGCACAGCCATTCAAATTGAAGTGCTTGAAGCCACTAAGCAATTACAACTTAACGGCTTAGAATACACTGCTAGCAATATCCAGTTAGATGCCAAATCAGCTAACAACAAAGACTGCCAACTAGATGTAATCATGCAAGATACTGGGGTGGTTTTGTTTAACTGCCCACATACTATCGAACCTGGTGCATATTCTTTCTCAATGGATTTCACAGCTCCTTATAACCGTCAATCTGTCGGCCTGTATAAAACCATTGATGGCGGCCTGCCCTACTTATTTACCCAGTTTGAAATGAGTGATGCGCGCCGCAGTTTTCCAAGCTTTGATGAACCAGAATATAAAATCCCTTTTCAAGTCACCATCACAGCCCCAAGTACTGAAAAGGTTTACAGCAACACCCCAGAGCTTTCAGTTGCAACCAAAGATGGCCTGACAACTCACGTATTTGCTCAAACCAAGCCAATATCCTCTTACCTTGTTGCTTATGCTGTGGGTCAATTTGAAGAAATTGAAGTCACAGGCATGAAAGTCCCAGGGCGCGTAATAACCACTAAGGGGAAAATCGAGCTAGCCAAATATGCAGCCGAGCAAATGCCGTTAGTTCTAAAAGCATTAGAAGATTATTTTGGGGTCGATTACCCTTATCAAAAGCTTGATAGCGTTGCCGTACCTGAGTTTCCTTTTGGGGCGATGGAAAACGCAGGCTTAGTCACTTATCGTGAAGATATTTTGTTAGTTGATGAGCAAACCGCCAGCCAAAATAGCAAAAAAACGGCCGTTTCAATTATTGCCCACGAGCTAGCACACCAATGGTACGGTAACCTAGTGACCATGCAATGGTGGAATGACCTATGGTTAAACGAAGCTTTTGCCAGCTGGATGGCTGCGAAAGTGACCGAGCAAATTCACCCAGAATTTGAATCTAACTTAGCATTATCCAAAAACTACGTGATGTCATTAGATGCACGGGTATCGACCAAGCCTATCCGCAAGCCCATTAAAACCGAAGCCGACATTATGGACGGTTTAGGCCTTGCCTATAGTAAAGGCGAAGCAGTGCTAGATATGGTAGAAAACTATATCGGCGAGGCTGAATTTAATAAGGGTATTCGTCAATACATTAAAGATCATGCCTTTCAAAATACTGAAGCTGATGATCTTTGGAATGCCTTATCAAAAGCCTCTGGTAAAGATGTTGGCAGTATCTTAAGCACCTTTATTGAACAATCGTCTTACCCTTTAATCGATGTGTCATTAGCAGGTGATAAGCTAACCCTTAAACAAAGCCGCTTTGTAAATGCTGGCACTGTAGCTGCAAAGCAGTCTTGGACTGTGCCAGTATCGGTTAAATACGGTAAAGGTGACAAAGTTGCAACCGAAACCATTTTACTCACCAGTCAATCGCAAACCATCAAATTAGCATTCAGTCCTGATTGGATTTATCCAGATTCAGACGCCATGGGTTACTACCGCTGGTTGTTAGATGAAACACAAATGAGCAGCTTATTAGCCAATGCTAAAACCCAGCTTACAGCTCGTGAGCGTAAAGCCTTGATCTCAGCAGCTGATGCCTTATTAGATGCCGGCTTTATCTCAGGTGGTGAGTTACTGAATATTTTAGGCGCATTTATTGATGACCAACATCCGCAAATCGTCTCTGCCGCATTAGGTTACTTACAATCTCAAAAACGCACCTTTATTGATGACACCAACCAAGAGCTATGGGCTAAGTTCATTGCCTCAAGAGCACAAAGCGCAATCGAGAAGTACGGTGTTACTGCAAAAGTTGATGAAAAGTCATCTATTAGTAAGTTACGCCCAACATTGATTAACTTATTAGCTTTTGAAGCCAAAGATAAAGCCACAATTGCAACCGCTAAAAAACAAGCTGACTTGTACCTTAATGGTAATAACGATGTTGACCAGTACCTTATCGGCACTTACCTCAATATTGCAGTGTATTTTGGTGACAGTAAGGTATTAGCGAAAGTAAAAGCTGAATTTGAGGTAACGAAAGACCCGCAAAAACGCACTCGTTTAATGTATGCCTTAGGCTATGCGCCTACTGAAAAACTACAAAACAGCGTGCTAGCTTATAGTTTGACCGATAAAGTCAATGCGCCAGATTTACGCTATATCTTTGCAGGGCAAGCTTATACCGATGAGCGTAAACAACGCTTTAGAGATTGGATCTATGCTAACTTCAGCGCCATAAAAGCGAAACTACCTCCCTTTGCGGTGGCGATGATCCCATCGTTTACCGGTAGCGGTTGTGATTTAGCGGCACTGGATACAACCAACACATTCTTTAAGCCAAAAGTAGCGCAAACACCTGAGTTTGGCCGTACCTTAGCCAAGCTCGATGAAAGTGTTAAAAACTGCGTCAGCTTAAAGCAGCGTGAACTTGCCAGCGTTGAGAAATACTTAAACCAGCTCTAATCGGTCTGTAGAGCCTTAACTAAAAAGCCAGTCTCACGACTGGCTTTTTGTTGTTAGTGCATCAGTTAGCGTTTTTAGGTGGCTTAGACAGCTTAATATAAACACTTAGGGATATAAAAATCAGCGCACCGCCAATAACTTTTTGCAGCGAAATTTGCTCATCTAACAGACTAAAGCTTAAGATCATGGTCCAAATAGGCTCTAAAATCATAATCAATGCCGCGGTTTCCATCTTAACTTGATACTGGCCTAGAGTCTGAAATACATAACGCACTGACGTAGCGATAACAGTAGAAACCACAAACCAAAATATCAAACTATCATTGACCTCAAAGCTTAATTGCTGGGTAAAGGCTACATACACAGCAGCAACTAAGCCAACCATAAATAACTGTAAACATATCGAATCAAGTGGCTTAATACTGAGACTAATTTTTTTGTTCAACACAAAATGAACAGACAGCAATGAAGAGGCAAGTAAGAAATACCATTGACTGGTCTCCACTTGCCAGCCATTACTTAAACTCAGTAACATCATCCCTACCACACTGATGGGTAAAGCTAACCAAAATGCGCGGTGAGGCTTAACTTTAAACAAAACCCAGGCGGTCATAGGCGCAATGATCATCGCTAAACTCATGATAAATGCCCCTTCAGACAGGCTATTACTGATCGATACCGCAAACACCCAAATCTGTAACGACATCCCCAAGAAAATGCCTACTCCGCAGGCTAATAGCAACTGCTTGGCTCTTAATCGCCAAATACTTTTATAGCAAAAAGGTAATAAAATCAAACTAGCTAACATAAAGCGGCTAGCAATAAACACTTCGCCGGGCATTTCATCAACCACAAGCTTTGACGAAATCCAGCCAACAGCAGCCAACAAGGTGGCAATAAATAAATATAACGCTCCGCGCATTGATAATTCTCTAGAGTAATATTGAAACAGACACAGCTCATCAGCGCCTAAAACAAGCAGGCCGCAGTGAAAATAAGATTAACTAAAGTGCTGTATCAATATGCATGGATCGTCATGCATTGATAAAAAGAAAGGTATTAGCGGTTAGCTTAACCACCCCCTCATATAGTAAAATAGCCACTTTACAGTGAAGTAAAGTGGCTATTATATTTTAACCTGTTTAGCGACTGCTTAACTAGCAAGCGTGCGCTTTATAGGCATTAGTTGCTAGCATACTCACAATAATCAGTTAAGCCTTTCTCATCACCACCAAATAAGGTGGCTGGATCATGCGCAGCCAATGGGTAACCATGCTTAATACGGTTAGGTAAATCTGGGTTTGCCACAAATGGGCGGCCAAAACCAACCATATCCACTAAGCCATCTTGTATCGCTTGCTCTGCGGTATCGGCGTTATACTTACCGGCATAAATGAGTACCCCTTGATATGCTTCACGTACCGCTTTTTTAAAGCCTGCTGGGGTTTCAGGAGCATCATCCCAATCCACTTCTGCAATATGTAAATACACAATCTTATGGGTATTTAATAACGCTGCTGCAGCAGTGTAAGTTTCAACAGGGTTAGCATCAACGGTGCCATTTAATGAAGTAAATGGAGCTAAACGCACCCCAACTCTGTCAGCGCCAATCGCCTCAATCATAGCGCCAACCACTTCACTTAAAAAACGTAAACGGTTTTCTACTGAGCCGCCGTATTCATCGGTGCGGTTATTCGCCTCTGAATCAATAAACTGGTTAATTAAATAACCGTTAGCAGCATGTAATTCAATGCCATCAAAACCCGCTTCAATCGCATTAAGCGCCGCTTGACGATATTCTTCAATCACAGCTTTAATATCTGCTTTGGTCATTGCCCGTGGCTCAACCACATCAACAAAACCAGGCTCTTGGGTGCCGTTGTCGATAAAGACTTTTACATTTTCAGCTTTAAGGGCAGAAGATGAAATAGGTTGCTCGCCACCAATATTATCAGGGTGAGTAACGCGGCCAACGTGCCAAAGCTGAGCAAAAATAACCCCGCCTTGTTGATGAACTAAATCAGTGGTTTTTTTCCAACCCGCAATTTGTTCAGGGCTGTAAATACCCGGTGTCCAAGCATAACCTTGACCCATTGCAGAAATCTGCGTGCCTTCAGCCACAATTAAACCCGCTTGTGCGCGCTGAGCATAATATTTTGCCATCATGTCATTAGCCAAGTTTCCTGGCTGTGAAGCACGTGAACGGGTCATTGGTGGCATTACAATGCGGTTGGTTAGTGTATGACGGCCTAGTTGCAGCGTTTGAAATAATGCTTGTTTCATGTTGTCATTCCTCGAAAAATGGGTCATTGAGCAGCCGATGTAATAGGGCTTTGAGATAACGAGCTCAGTTCAGTTAGCTCGGTTCAGTTAGCTCAGTTGAATCAGCTCAATTTGATAGTTATCAGGGTCAGTGATGAATGCGATGTGCGTCGCGCCGCCTTTTACAGGGCCGGGCTCACGAGTGACTTTTCCGCCTAAATCTTTAATCTTGTCGCAAGCAGCGTAAATATCATCCACACCTAAGGCTAAATGACCAAAGGCATTACCCATATCATACTGGTCTGTATCCCAGTTGTAAGTCAGCTCAATGCTAGTGCCATCTGGCTGATCGGCATAACCAACAAATACTAAGGTATAACGATATTCAGTGTTTTCAGCTCTATCGAGCACACTCATACCCAGCACATCAGTATAAAATTTAATCGATTTCTCAAGATCTGCAACTCTGATCATAGTGTGTAAAAATTTCATAATTTGCCCTTAGCTTCACAGAGATGAAAGCGCTGTTAGTAGTGATAACAAAATAACAATCTAAAACGCTTGCTTTGATTTAATAGGGCTAGTTTACGGCAATGGAGAGGATTAAAATAATTATTAAAAATTCTTAAAATGATAATATTTTATTATTCATTTGAGCTATAGATTTTATAGCGCTACAAAAATGAATCACTCACTAGCGACATGCTACTTACCGGTTGCAGCATTTGTGCGCCAGCCAATCAATTCGACATTCTTATTTTACATTCTTGTTCTACACTGTTATTGCCATAAACGTATTACATAAGCGTTAACCATCACCCCTTTGTGCTTTTACCTAAAGCAATATCTGCAAGGAGCGACAATGAAGCAAAGTTCAACAAACACGATATTGATAGGTAAAGGCGATAATCCCGTTGAGCTACAACTGCGTTATGGTAATCGTCATGGCTTAATTGCAGGAGCGACAGGTACGGGGAAAACGGTCTCGTTGATGATGTTAGCTGAAAACTTTTCCCGTCAAGGTGTGCCGGTTTTTGTCACTGATATTAAAGGGGACATTTCAGGTCTAGCCGCTGCAGGTAAGGTGTCAGATAAACTATTAGCCCGCGCTGATAAAATTGGTATTAGCAATTTCAGCCCCCAAGCTAATCCATGCGTTTTTTGGGACTTACTCGGCCAGCAAGGTCACCCTATTCGCACCACCGTCAGTGAAATGGGGCCAACATTATTAGCCAGAATGCTGGGGCTAAATGACATCCAAAGCAGCATTTTAGACATCGTTTTTGCCTTAGCCGATAGCCGAGGCTTATTACTGCTGGATTTAGACGACCTTAAAGCGCTTCTGACCTTGGTCTCAAAAGAGCGTAAAACCATCAGTGCTGAATACGGTTTAGTCAGTGCGCAATCATTAGCGGCGATTCAGCGATCGCTGATGAGTTTAAAGCGTGACGGTGGTGAGGTTTTCTTTGGCGAGCCCGCCCTTGAGCTAAGTGACATCATGGGCGTTGATGAGCAAAACCATGGCTTAATCAATATTCTGGCGGCAGATAAATTAGTATTAACCCCAAATTTATATGCCAGTTTTATACTATGGTTGTTATCAGAGCTATACGAAAACCTGCCTGAGGTCGGCGATGCCGATAAACCTAAGTTGGCCTTTTTTATCGATGAAGCCCATTTACTGTTTGAGGATAGCCCAGATCATCTACTTAAGCGTATCGAGCAAATTATGCGCCTAATCCGCTCTAAAGGGGTTGGGGTGTATTTTTGCTCACAATTTCCTGACGATATACCCGATGCGATATTGGGGCAATTGGGTAATCGTATTCAACATGCTTTGCGGGCTTATACACCAAGGGACCAAAAATCGGTTCGCGCCGCCGCTGAAACCTTTGTGGTAAATCCTAAACTGGATATCACCGCAGTGATTTCTAGCTTAGCCGTGGGTGAGGCCTTAGTATCAACCTTACAAGATAATGGTGTGCCCAGTATGGTTGAGCAAACGCTGATATCCCCGCCCCGCTGTCGTATGGGGCCATTAACACTGACTGAGCGTAATGCTTGTCGCGCCCAAAGCCCTATCGGCAATCATTATGATATCGCCATTAATCGCGAGTCGGCTTATGAACGCCTCAATCAACTCGAGCAACTTGAAAAAGCCCCTGATGCCAAGCCTCCTATAGAAAAAGCTGACACTAAAAAGTCTACCCCAAAAAAACCAAGCTCAACACCCCAAAAAGATAGCGAGGATGAACAAAGCAATTGGTTTAGCGAATTGCTATTTGGCACCAAGCGCCGTCAAGGTCTAGTACAGAGCTTTTCAAAACAAGCTGCACGCGCGGTGGGCAGTAAGTTTGGCAAACAAATTTTGCGGGGAATACTTGGCAGCATTAGCGGCAAAAGCGGTAAATAATTGTTCGCGGTTATATTGCTCTAGCCAGTCATTTTAACTCATCCTTGACCTGTAAATAGGAATTTTTAGCCATAACTGCCTAGAAAGATCACCTTGTGACAAGCTATATTTTTTGAATTAAATCAATAATATCTAACTTTGAAAAATTTCAGCAATCCCTTTGGTTAACTTAGTTGTAACTTCACTAATAAATGCGCTATTGTTTAGTTAATGGAGTTTTTAGAGGTGATTAAGGATGAGCCAATTTTTCACTTTACTCAATCTTAGTTTACTAGACGTCACGTTAGAATATGTCACGTTAGCTGATGCCTCTGTAATAGATAGCATTACTCAGGCCAATGCCTTTCAAACCACTTATGTTGTTATTCTTCGCTATTTTACAAGACCTTCTGACGTTATACGCGCAGCTAGCATCAAACACCTCAAGCACTTAGCGGCATATTACGCCCCTGTGCTTCCATCAGCCCTTATTAGTCACAATAACTTAATAAGGGGCGACTTATAGATATGATTAACCTGCATTTAAGAAAGTCATTATTATTTGGACTGATTGTATTTTCATTCTGTATATCAATTCTGTATCTAGATAATCGCTCAGAAGATTTTGTCATCGATAAGCAAAAACAGCTTATCAGCGAAAACTTATTTAAATTAAAAAAAGAGCATATTACTGATCTTGTTTCATCGGTGCATATCGCAGCTGAAGCAACCCTTAAGCGCGAATACCAAAAACAACAAACTAATCTACAAACGCATTCGCAACAATTCAAATTAGTACTTAATAACACCCCTGAACATCAACGCTGCCAAGTGCTACAAACTTTAGCCGCTGACGATGATGAGTTTCAATACCAATTAACACAATCAGGACAAGCTCTTTGTCAGTCATCCCATAAGCCAAGTTTACACTCCTCTAAGCCAGACAATACCTTGGCTGAAATAAGTATTAACACAGCGATTGCTGATGATATGCAAATGACACTGTCATTATTACCACCTCAAGTTATCAATGAAGCGAAAAAAAGGATCGCTGCCTTTATTAGGCTAATTAAACTGCAGAACCCAGAAACCTACGTTTGGGTAAATGAAGTGATTAATTACGCCGGTGGTGATGACTTTGCCATTAGAAAAGTTCACCCTAGCCAGCCTGAAACCGAAGGGCAGCTATTATCAACCCTCAGTCAAGACATCAAAGGTAACTACCCCTTCCAGATGGAGCTTGATGGCATTAATGCTCAAGGTGAAGTTTACTTCGAGTATTATTTCAAACGTAATACCAATGATGAAATCGTTAAAAAACTGGCCTATGCCAAATTATATAAGCCTTTTGATTGGATTATCGCCACAGGGGTATATGTGGATGATTTAGAATTTGCAGTAGATCAAGAGATCAACAAGCTGATGGTTGAGCTCAATTTTTACAATAATCTGGTCGCCATTATCGCCATCTTTTTATCCGTGTTACTGGTTATATGTTTATACGTGATAGAAAGAAATGCCCTTAATAGCAAAGAGCGAGAGCTGGCACTAAAACACAAGCAACAAGATGTAAAAAACTACCGTCAAGTACTATCATCTATGCTTGATTTAGTGGAGCGGCGCGATAGCTACACCGCTGGTCATACGCGGCGGGTTGCACAATACTCAGTGATGATAGCTAAAGAGATGGGCTTTAGTAATGCTGAAGTGGAAATCCTCTATGAATCAGCAATCATGCATGACATAGGTAAGATATCTACACCCGATAGTATTCTACTAAAACCAGGTAAACTCACCTCGCAAGAATACAAAATTATTCAGCAGCATTTAGACAGCGGCTACAAGCTACTGGTATCGATTAAAGCCTTTAAAAAACATGCTGAAATCATCAGGTGCCATCATGAACACTATGATGGGACGGGTTACCCTCGGGGACTTAAAGGCAAACAGATCTGCCCACTTTCTCATATTCTCATTTTAGTTGACGCCTTTGATGCAATGACCTCAAAACGTATCTATAAAATGAGTAAATCGAAACAAGAAGCTATCGCAGAAATAAAGGCGCTGGCAGGTAAACAATTTTGCCCTGAAACGGTAAAAGCAGCTGTGCCAGTGCTAGAGAGTGCTAATCTAATTCCTGTTGATCATAATTATTTAAAGGATGAGTTTGAAGAAGCAAGGCTTGCCTATTATTACAAAGATTCGCTTACCGGTTTATATAACTATCGATATCTAGAGCACGTTATCACGTTAAACGAAGAGCTATTTAGCAAACATTATCATTGCTGTTACGTCATCAGTTTGTTCAATTTTGGTCAATACAATAAAACCCACGGCTGGCTCGAAGGTGATAAAAAACTTACCTTTATAGCCAACAAGTTAACTGCATTTTTGCCAGAGTCGTTAATTTTTAGAGTGTTTGGCAATGACTTTCTTATCTTAACCCTAGAGCATATAGAGCTAGATGCAAAGTCGCTAATCGCGCAACTAGAACTTGATAACCTTAATATTGAACTTGCGTTAGAGCATATCAATATTGACCAGCAGCAAATCCACAATGTAACTCAATTTACTGAGATTATTAACAAGATAGTTAATAAGAAGACTTGCCCCAATATGCCCTAAAGTTCTGTATCAGGCTTGTAAAGCAACAGCATGAATAGAGGGTATTCATGCAATACTGTCTAACTAATAGTCACGAGATTAATCATAAAATAATCGATCAAGTAGCCAAAATGCGAAATAAAAATTAACTAAAAAATTAACTAATACTATAATGTTAACTGAGGGTTTGAGTCGTATCTCGTAGTATTAATCTAAGGAAGTCAATAATGAAATGGTTACCTGCTAAGTGGGTGTTAGATAAAGAGGCAGAACTATCATTTCAACAATCTTTAAATCAACGCTCACGCACAAATGCAGTAATGATGAGTTACATCTTAATTACGGTGTTGCTATTTTTTACCCTATCTTCATTTGCAGCCACTAATTATACTTTCGCCGACATCTTAACCCGTATTGTCAGCCTCCTAATTGCAATGGTAATGATTTTCAGTATTAAAAAATCAGCCACCTGTTACCTTGATTCGATACTGTTATTTTTTGCGGTGCTGTTTACCCTCATCAATGGTTTATTCTTTTATAGCTATGCTATTAACCATCAAGAGCTCCATGAAGGCGGCCCTATGCTGTCAGCCATTTTTATTACAGCCATTTCCATACTTCACTTAGGTCAAAAGTTCATTATTTGGCTGTTACTGGGTGTTGCTCTGCTTATAATCCAATTCAACACCGAGGTGGATATCATTTGGAGTATAAACTTCTATGTGATAACAGTTGCTATCATGACCGCGATGCAATATCAAACGGATGTACTGCTGAGAAAACAATATAAATACGAGTTAATTCAAACACAAAAAGCGCAAACTGATAAGTTAACAGGGATTCATAATCGCTATAATTTCGATAAGCAATTCTCGACTCTGTTACACAATTTAAAACAGGGGCAGTACCTTTCATTGGCGATGATCGATATTGACCACTTTAAAAAATATAATGACCGCTACGGGCATTTAATGGGCGATAAAGCCTTGGTCAGCTTTGCCCAGTTACTTTCAAACCAAGGTGCCGATATGGTGGTGCGCTTTGGTGGCGAAGAATTTATTTTGGTTTCTGTCAGTTCAAATCAAAATAAGCACTGGCTTGAAGATCTCCCCATGCAGCTTAAACGGCTCGAGATTGAGCATAGTGATTCAGCAACCGGGTTTCTGTCAGCATCCGCTGGGGTGGTAAGTGTTAGTGCCAATCAGCGTCACCTAGTTAATAAAACCAAGCTTTTAACCTTAGCCGATCGCTGTTTGTACCAAGCGAAAAAAGCCGGTAGAAACCAAGTGTGTCGCCAAAAGGTATCTTGTGAAGAATAAGACTTAAGTTAAGCTTGAGGCAAAAGTTGCAGTTGAGGCTGAGAATGAACTTGCGCTCACCGCCAGATAGCATCATTCGGATGAGTCTTTTTTATTTGCTTCTCTAGCAACCAAAATAAAGGTTAAATACATTTTAGTTGGCAGTGACAGCACCATGCCAAAAGCGACACACATCGAACTGATGATAATTCCCTTAACGCCCATTGCGGCTACGGTATCATTAAAGTTGTGTAAATAAATCCCAAGTAAAATTAAGCAAATACCAATGGTAATACTGGTTCTAAGCAGTAGTATTAATTGTCTATTGCTCACTTAATTCTCCTCATTCTAAATCACGTCTTCGAATAATTTCAATCCGCCAGACATCACCTCTGCGATATTCTTGTAAAAGAATAAAGATAAGGTATGAAAACCACAATCGCCAATCTAGCCGCTAACAACAAAAACAACATAAACAACATAAACAACATAAAAACAATAACTTAAAATCAATTACACCATATTCTCTGATAAATCTTACGTAAATCAATGTATTAAAACTCATCCATCTTTATTTGCTTCTACTATAATTTTTATAGATTTGTCGATTAACGTTATTTAATGCATTTAAACATAAAGTGCGCATCATTTTGGGATTTTACTATGAACACAGGTAACACGGATTTGTCACGTCGAGGTTTCATTAAAAAATGTGTGATTGGTGGTGTTGCGGTATACAGCGCACCAATGATTTTTGATAAAAATAAAGCTTTCGCCGCAACCACCTCAGAGCAATTAAAAGCCAAATGGAATGTTGGCGCTAAACCCGCTTATCGCTATGATGCGATAGAAAAAGTCACCGGACAGAAAATTTACGGCCGTGACTATCGCGCTCAGGACATCCCTGACTGGCCTAAAAAACAACATTATGCACATATTATTAGGGTCAACCGAGCTGATAAAATTCTCGTTGATTTAGACCTTTCAAGTATTCCTGATAATGCCAAACCTTACTTTACTATTACTGCTAAAACCCTAAAAGACAACCAACTTAAGTTACCCGATTTCTATGGCAAAAACATGCTATTACCATTAGGTAACACTCCAGATTATCAAGGTCATGAAGTCGCCATTTTACTGTTTGATACATTCATAAAATATAAACAAGCCAAAGCTGCAATTGAGTTTAATGACGCGATTTTCAAATGGGGCGAATCAACTCCGTTAGTCACCGCCAACCAAGATCCCTATGCTTGTTGGCGTATCATTCGACAACAAGGCGACGGTGGCAGCGACGCAGAAGATAAATACAGTACTTTGCATGATGGATTAATTTTCCCTGATTATGAAAATCATAAACCAGTTTGGAGTGCCAGTATTAACCCATCAGGTAATAGTGCCGAAAAGGCCATGTATTACGCCAGTGAGTTACAAAATGATTTAACTAATCCAGACTGGTTAGTGATTGATAAAAATTTCACGACCCAATCAATTGAACCCATGATGTTAGAACCTGAAGCATTTAATGGTTGGTTTGATAAAAACAACGCCAGATTACACGTGGTCATTTGCTCTCAATCCCCCCAAGACTTTTACGCACAAGCCGGTGAGGTATTAGCAAAAAGTCCCCTAAGTGTTTCCATTAAAGAGCTTATCGTCCACACCCCTTATATTGGTGGTGGCTTTGGCGCTAAAGATCATACCATTTTCCCGTATTACGGCATTATTGCCTCACTTTATAGTACCAATCCAGTGCGAATCGCCAATGATCGTTTTCAACAATTTCAATCAGGTTTGAAACGCCATACGTTTAACATGGATCACAAACTGGCTTTTGATAAAAAAACCAAGAAAATAACTGGATTAGTCACCAATATGGTACTAGCCGGAGGAGGAAGAAAGAATTTTTCTGATTCGGTTACCATGGTCGGCGCCAGTGCAATTCAGAGTATTTATTACTTACCAAGAAATGATATCCAAGCCTGGTGTCACCCTTCAGCAACCCCTCACGCAGGATCTATGCGGGGCTATGGCACACTGCAGTCCATGGGCGCGATGGAAATGATGATCAATGAAGCTGCCGAAGCGTTAGATATTGATACCTTTGAATTACGAAGAATTAATGCCTTTAAAACTGGACAAAAAAATACCCAAGGCGCGACGCCTAACGGTAAAGCACGCTACGTCGAAATGCTCGATTTAGCTGAAAAGCATGATATCTGGGTTAATCGACAACAAAACAAAGCAGACTTTGAAAAAGCCAACCCAACTAAAATGTATGGCGTCGGCTTTGGGATTGCCACCAAAGATTACGGAACGGGAGCTGAGGCACCATCGGCTTCGGTTGCCATCACCCCCGAAGGTAAAATTGTTATCCAAGTTTGCTCAATTGAAATGGGCACGGGAACCGAAACATCCCAAGGGGCATTAATAGCCAAGTACCTAGGTAATATGGCTGATGAAGTCCATATGGCAAAGATTCAAGAATTTGATGCCATGGAGTTAATTGAAAACGACAATCCATACACTATGTCTCAAGCCCATCAAGATGAAATGTCTAAAAAACCCACATGGACACCTGCCATAGGAATGGCCTCATCAGCCAGTCAGTCATCCTTTTTTCAAAGCCATGCTACCGCTCAGGCTGCAAAATTTATTCTACAATACAGCTTAATACCCGCTGCTGCCGCTATCATCAATGGTCAGAGCACAGCAAAAATTGATCCTGCTACGGTAAAATACAGCTGGGATAAGGGCGCTATGGTGCTAGCAGGCCAGCAACCTATCCCTTTTGCACTACTTGCCAAAAAAGCCCATGCCATGGGATTAATCACCTCTGTCATGACCCATGCCTTTAATCGCTGGGAATGGGCAACCGCTGATTTTGACATTAACGGTAAAAAACAAAACTTTCCGTTAGATGCAATTGCTATTCAATATGGTATTGGCGCAACAGCAGAGCAAAAGCAGCAATACAATGCTGCAGGCTATCAAGTCATAAAACGTCTATCAGTCAATTACCCTAAAACCAATATGAACAATGCCATGGTCACTTACTACACCCCTTGTGCAACCTTGGTTGAGATTGCCATTGACAAGCAGCAAGGGAATGTAGAGATATTGCGCACCCATAGTTGGATTGAACCGGGAAATGTCCATGTTAAAGAACTCGTTGAAGGTCAGCTTGAAGGCGGGCTAACAATGGGCGTTGGACACGCATTATATGAATACCTACCTGATGACGAAACAGGAGCTGGAACAGGTAAATGGAACCTAGACCGTTACCAAGTTCCTTTTGCAAAACATAATGGTGTATGGAATATGAAGCATACCATTATGCCACCATTGTCAGATTCAGATGACTCAAAAGGTGTTGCCGAGGTCGTGATGATCCCTGTGGTACCTGCATTAGTGGAAGCTATCTATCAAGCAACAAACCAGCGTTTTTATCATCTACCGATTACACCACAAGACATATTGAAGGCTATTTAATTATGAGTGATATCAGTTTAACAATTAACGGAAAATTAGTCGGCCCTATCGATGTAGGCACGGATGTCATGATGATTGAGTTTCTTCATGAATATCTCAATATGACTGGAACAAAATTTGGTTGTGGTGAAGGCATTTGCCATGCTTGTGTAGTGATCGTTGATAATGATGATGGCAGTAGTAGCACAGTAAGAACTTGTATCTCGGGTGCTCATGCATTCAACAACTTTAAAATCAGAACCATTGAAGGCCATGCTAAAACCAATAACATGGGTGAAATCATTCAACTTAGCCCAGTACAAGAGTCATTCATCAAGCATTTTGCCTTTCAGTGTGGTTGGTGTACCTCTGGCTTCACCAACGAAACCACACTACTGATAGAAAAATTACAAAAGGCGCCCATTAACAAAGCTGATGTAGAGGCGGTTATTCTTGAGTCTTTAGGGGAGCATGTATGTCGCTGTACCGGTTACGTAAAATATTACCAAGCAGTTAAAGAACTGATACTCACAACAGAGGGTTTAACCACATAAATAGTAACCACTTAATCCTGGTTCACTGCAAAATAAAGGCTATCTCATTAGATAGCCTTTATTTTTTACATTGATTTAAATAAACCACCCCATCGTTAAGCCATAAATATGATGTTCGTTGCAGTGGAAAGTAGCTTATAAAAATATCGAATTAATATTTTCACATCACTATTGGCAGAGTTCTATAGATAACTATTCGCATAAGAAAGGCCTGAAAGACTAAAAACCGTTACAAAATGATCTTTGTAGCTATCGTGGTTTAGCAACTCAGTAAACAGATGAATTACCAAACAGGCGTTGAATCGAGCAAGGCGATAAGGGAAAAATATAAACTAAGCAGTTGAGACGTGAGGTGTTGGATTTAGGATTTAGGATTTAGGATTTTGAATGATGGATTTTGAATAATGGATGCTGGATGCTGGATGCTGGATGCTGGATGCTGGATGAGACAGGCATTGAATTTTAGACACAAAAAAGCGAACCCAAAGGTTCGCATTTTTAATAATTACGATAAATAGGAAAACCTAAATGCGTAATTATTTGAAGTAACGTAACGGGTAACCCGTTACGTAGACTTTCAACTTAGATAGCAACTACGTTAGCTGCTTGTGGGCCTTTTTGACCTTGCTCTAAATCGAAAGAAACTTTTTGGCCTTCAGCTAAAGTTTTGAAACCTTCAGAAGCGATAGCACGGAAATGTACGAATACATCTGCGCCGCCATTGTCTTGAGTGATGAAACCGAAACCTTTGTCTTCGTTAAACCATTTTACGATACCAGTAGTGTTAGACATAATGTGTCCCTTATATAATTAAGAATTAAAAAATTTATCGCGAAAATGCGATGCGCTGAGAGCTGAATTATTTAATGTGACGATGAAGCTAAGGGAAACACAGAGGAACAACGATAACGTAGAATTCTGAGGCTTTACTTTTACTTGATGTTTCATTAATAACTCTGAATGTCAGAGCGAGGTGAATCTTACATTAGTTTAAAAAATTGTAAAGGTATTATTTTATTTAAATATCAAAACAGCCAGATATCTGACCACTGACTAACAGGTATATAGCACAATTAATCGCTAATATACTTATGCTTAGCAGTAATTATAGCTCTGGCTGCTATGGTTTAGCTGTGATTGATAATAATATAGCTTGTCACTTGGCTATGACGGTTATCATGGATATTTACAGTGGATTAACTTTTTTCAACGCCCCGAAACGATCAGCATCAATCCCTTGCTTCCAATAGCCAACAGCAAAGATGTTAAGCCTTTCAAAACCAAGCTGTTGTTGTAATACGGGCTTCAAAGCGCGTATTTGACCAGCTTCTAGCCCCATAAAGACATGACTATCCTTGGGTAAGTCTTTAGCGATTAGTTGTACTTGTTGCTCAAGGGTTATTGTTGACTCATCTTCAATAAACCAATGAGTATTTTTTGAATCGTCATAATCCATCTCAATGATATCAGCACGGGTAGGCACGCTAATAATGGCCTTTAATTGGGCATCAGGATTAAATCTAGGCACGTAACCATTTATGGCATTTACAGAGGTGATATCCCCCACCAGCAAGTAACTATGGTGATTAAAGTCAGTTAATTTCATCAAACCTGGGCCCGCTATACTAATACGGTCGCCCACTTTTGCCTTTTTTGCCCAACTGGTGGCAGGACCTTGGTGACGGTTAATCACAAAATCTAACCCTAGCTGGTTAGAGTGTGGGTTAAAAAAACGAATCGTGTACGAACGCATTTTTTGCGCTTCATCGCCCGTCGATGGCAAAAACACTTTAACGTGCGCGCCTTCAAGCCCCTGCGGAAAACCTTGTAAACTGGTTCCGCTAAAGATAATTCGACGTAAATGAGACGACAGCTCAATAATTTCTGCAACCTGTACAGAGCGCAAATTGGGCTTTCTAGGCTTCATAGAGACATCCTCTTCGACTTGAAAAAAAACTAGTAAGTTGATAAGGTCAACCATAGTTAACATTGTTGACTAAGTCAACTAATTATCAGGACCAACCAAAAATGAGTCACTTATCCATTTCTGATGCGATTTTTAACATCGCACATTCATACCGTTTAGCCATGCGATCTTCTCTTAAGGCTAATGAAATTGGCTTAAATGCCATGCATGTTAAATGCCTTAGCTTGATTAACAACAGTCACACTTGCACCGCAAACGATATCGTTAACCTTTTAGCCAGAGATAAAGCACAAATTGCTCGGTTAATAAAAGAAATGATGGATAACCAATGGCTAACGAAAACGGCAAACCCAGAAGATAAAAGAAGTCAGATATTATCACTGACTGCAGACGGTAAAAAACTCGCTGTACTGATTGCAAAAACCCAAAACGATGTGAATCAAAAAATGCTGCGAAACCTGCCAGTTGAAGACTTGGCCACATTTACACGCATTGCTGATGCGCTCTTTAATAACCTTAATGACAATGAAGAATAAGCGGCCTTTTAGTTAGTTGCCTTTATCTTAGCCGGTTTTTAGCATGACAAGTCTCTCCTAGCACTAAGGCTTGTAAGCCGAGCGATATCAGTGCTAAATACTTGGCAGTAGCTTTGACGCGATTAGCCACAAATTTGCTATTGAAACGAATCGAATAACAGATTAAAATGCGCCCAAATTTGAGGGAGTAGCCGTTCTGTCACCACGACAGGAGGTTGTGTCAACATAATTGGTCGAAGACCATGGTGCAATCAACGCTTAGCATTAAGCGTCTGGCGAGACTCGAATGACCACACGCATATAGCTAGGGCTGGGCGTGGGTTTTTCGTGTCTTAACACAACCAGCCCTTGCAGTGCGTTATATTATGTTGTCATTATTTTTACCTTTACTTGCACTCGTTGCAGGTCTTATCGCTTTATCTGTCAGTGCCGACCGGTTGATCGCAAGTTCTGCGACTCTGGCTAAGCATTGCAAAGTCTCTATGTCCTTTATCGGTATGACTGTGGTGGCTTTTGGCACCTCAGCTCCAGAACTTCTCGTGTCCTCTATCGCAGCCCTAAATGGTGCTGGCGAACTCGCTATTGGTAATGGTATTGGCTCTAATATCGTTAATATAGGATTAGTGCTTGGCATTTGTGCTTTACTCGTGCCGTTATCCATTAAAGTCCATTTCATTCGTCGGGATTTACCTATCTTAATCGCGGCAATCTTATTTTGCGCCCTGTTAATGTCAGACGGCAATTTAGACTTCCAAGATGGCTTATTACTACTAGTAGCGTTAGCGGCATATTGTGGTTACCTAGCCTTTTTAGTGGGTAAAGGCGAAGCTGACGCAGAAGAAGTTGAGTTTTTAGAAATATCTAAAAGCCGCTCTGCTGTGGAAACGCTATTAATGCTAAGTGTGCTGTTAGCCGCCTCACAACTGATGGTTTGGGGCGCTGTAGAACTGGCTAAAGCTGCCGGGATCAGTGAGTTAATCATTGGGCTAACCGTTATTGCCTTTGGTACCAGTTTACCAGAGTTAGCAGCAGCCATTGCTGGAGTGCGCCGCGGTATGCATGACATGGTATTTGCAACTGTGATTGGTTCAAATATTTTCAATATACTTGGGGTGATTGCCTTCCCTGCGCTGTTAGGTGACAAGCAGCCATTACCAGAATTATTGGTCGCCCGTGATTACCCTATGATGCTGTTACTCACCGCTATCGTCGCTGTGGCATTTATGGTTACTTATTTTAAACAAAGAAACATCCCTGCTACTGAAAAAAGTTATACCTTTGGCCGCACTGCGGGGGCGCTGTGTTTAGTGAGCTTTAGTGGCTATATGCTTTATCTCGGCGCTGTGACAATGCAGGCCTAGTTGGCTAGGTAAATATTAGCTAGGTAACCATTGGCTAGGTAACCATTGGCTAGGTAAACAAAAGACAAATAACAGTGGGGTTCGAGTGCCCCACTGACCTTTACCGTTCGCTTACTTAACCTTCTCATTCCTATTCTGTATTTTCTTGATTACTGCCAAGCGCTATCAGGCTTCCAACTCTCTGCCCACATTGGTAATTGCTCAGCAGGCATTGGCCGTGCAATACCATAACCTTGCGCTAGCATGCAGCCCATAGACAATAGCTGGGTTCCATGTTCGATGGTTTCAACACCTTCAGCAATAACTTGGCGATGAAAAGCCCGCGATAAACTAATCACCCCCATCACAATGGCGCGGTCATCAATATCAATCAGCATGCCTTTGACAAAACTCCGATCAATCTTCAGTAGGTTGGCAGGTAAACGTTTAAGGTAAGTGAGTGATGAAAACCCTGTGCCAAAGTCATCAAGCGCAAAGCTGACGCCAATATTAATGCATTGCTCCATTGTCGCCAGCACTTGCCCCATATCCCCCAGCGCGCTGGTTTCTAGTATCTCAAGCTCCAATGAACTCGGTTTAATCAACGGTCGCTGCGCTAATGCTGCTGAGAGTTTGGCAGTAAAATCTTTTTGTTGTAATTGTAAGGCGTCAATATTAACGCTGACAGCAATATCAAAGCCAGCAAGGGTCCATGAATACATCTGTGAAAGCGCGGTATCAATAACCCAATCTCCCAAAGTGACACTGATGGAATGATTATCAATAAAAGGAAGAAACTCCCCAGGTAATAGCAAGCCTTTCTCTGGGTGCTGCCAACGGATCAACGCCTCACAACCGATCACAGTGCCTAATTTCATATTCACTTTCGGCTGGTAATATAAAACAAACTCATCTTGCTCAATCCCCCGCTGAATATCATCAATCACCTCAAGGGTGCTTTGTAAGGATTTGTCTTTATTGACATCAAACAGGTGATAGCGGTTTTTGCCACTTTGTTTAGCTATATACATGGCCTGGTCGGCATGGCGTATCAGTTGATCTGCACTCACACCATCTTGAGGGTACAAGGTAACGCCAATACTGGCAGACACCTGCAAAATGGCTCCAGCAGCTTTAATCGGACAACTTGCTACCTCTAGCATCCGCTCTAGAACCAACTCACAATCGTGCATGCTTTCTAAATCCACCAGTAAAGCAATAAATTCATCACCACCAATACGGGCCAGAATGTCTCCATCTCGCAGAGTTTCGCTCATTAACTGCGACAAAGTAATTAGCAACTCGTCACCGACATTATGGCCATAGGTGTCATTAACGGCTTTGAATCCATCTAAATCAAGGTAAGCCACGGCTAAAAATTTTCCGCGTCTGATGCTCTGACTCATTGCATGATCCAGTCGTTCCGCCAGCATTACCCGATTGGCTAACCCTGTTAGCGGATCATAATGGGCAATGTGTTCTAGTTGTTGTTGATGGCGCTTCATTGAGGTGATATCTGAAAACAGTGCGACATAGTTTTGGGTTTGCCCCTCGGAATCTGTAACCGCACTAATGGTGATTAGCTCGGCAAATATGTCGCCATTTTTACGCTTATTCCACAGCTCGCCTGACCACTGCTTATGTTGTAATAACGATGCCCACATCCTGTTGAAGAACTCGCTGTTGTGCCTACCTGAGTTTAAAAAACGTGGGTTTCTGCCAATGACTTCTTCTCGCTCATAACCGGTAATCGCGCTAAAAGTGGCGTTAACATCAATAATAACCCCATTAATGTCGGTGATCATGATGCCCTCACGGGCATGAGTAAAAACACTGGCTGCGAGTTTGAGTTGATCTTCAATTTTTTTATTATTACTAATATCAATAACTTCAATAACTCGTGCATTACAGCCTTTATAAGTAATATTTTTTCCCTTAATGCTTAGCGGATATCGTGTTCCGTCCTTGCGAAGGCCTTCAGCTTCAAAACTATTTCTATCATCTTGATGCATTCTTATTTTTACCGTTTCAAGATACTCTTTCGCGATTAATTTCAAACCATCCATACCAATGAGCTCTGAGTAACTGAAACCAGTAATAGTGGATAAACCATTATTACACTCAAGGATACGGCCCTGATCATGGATAACAATACCGCCATAGGTTGCTTCGCTAAGAGCCCTAAAGCGCTCCTCACTTTGCTGTAAAGTCGTTTTAGCCTCTGCCAAACGTCGATTAAACAAGTGCATATAGAGAGTGATACTACTGGCTAAAACCACCAAAAAAAGCGCTATGGATAATACCGGGTAGAGCCAGTTAGGAGTTGATGTAGGGCTATCATTATAAATAAAGCCATCAAGGTGACGAATATCATTGACCACACTGGCCTTAGCAAAGGTATTTGCCATATGTTGCCAGCGATCAGAGTTCATATGCCCAATTTGGATCAAATTAGGCAGAATCAAGTTTTGCATTGCATTAGCTTCATAGAGCAAATGCTCACGGGTTTTATTAACCTGATACTTAGCCATTAATATATCGACTATTTCTTCAGGGTTGTCCATGGCATAGCGCCAACCTTTGAGGGTCGCTCGCCTCATTGCCGCAACACGTTTTGGATAATTATTTAACTCAGCTTCAGTAGTGAAAAAAATATCACTGTAAAAATCAACTCGGTAGCTTACTGGATCAATAATGTCATAGGGGACATTAGCTTGAGCAAGTACATAGGGTTCATTGGTAATATAAGAGTTAAAAGCATCCACCTTGCCCGTGATTAAATCATCAAGCTGAAAGCTACTGGGGACGATCTCAAGCTGTGACAAGGAAATGCCTTCATTAACTAACATGGTCAAAAAGCCTGCATCTTTACCCTTATTCGCCAGCATCACTCTTCTGCCAATAAGGTCATGGGCAGAGCGTATTCCTGACTCTTTTAACGTCAACAAGATAGATGGTGAATGCTGAAAGATAGCAGCCAAAGCAATAAGTGGTTCACCTAAAAGGCGATGGTATAGCACCTCACTGTTACCTACTGCATATAAAGCATTACCCGATAACACTTCGGCTACCGGTAAGCGTTGCGGATCGCCTTCAAGCAAACGAACCTCAAGACCTTCTTCTTGATAAAAACCCTTTTCTAACGCAGCATAATAGCCGGCGAATTGAAATTGATGATGCCAACGTAACTGCAAATATACGATATCCACTGCTTTTGTTGACGCTAGTGATAACGATTCTGATATTTGGGTTATTTTGAGCTGTGCTGAGGTTTTTACAGAGCGTTCAACTAAAGGCTCAGATTTAGGCTCTGATAAGGGGGCAGATAAAGCAGCAGCGAACGAGCTAGATACGCTTACGATTAACAAAGTCACTAAGACAAATAGCACACACACAACTGCTGCACGACGCATCATCGAAGCATAGATACAATTTCTGAGCGATAATAAACCAAACCACATGCAGTAAACCTTAGCGTTAACAGTCGATAAAGGGTGCTAAATGCTGTACTTAAACCATGAATTTATTGGTACTGAGATTAAGAAATAAACGGAATTGCCATCGCAGGGAGGGGAATATAACTAAAGCTATTAGAATCTAAAAATTGCTCTTCTTCCCTGATATTAAAATCGACTTAAACCGCTAAAACTACTTTTTATCTTTGCAGCCAAAACACTGAATAATAAAAGTATAGAAGATAACAACACCTTCGCCATCAGCCAGGCTAGTTTAATCTAAAAAAGTGTCAAATAACGCCAATTTGTGGCAAGTATGTATTCAAGCTGAGTGTGAATAGCTTGGATATACTGCCAATAAAATATGCAAACCGATAAGATAACCCAGCAAAGAGTTCACCTGACTCTGAACTCTGGAAAAATAGCACTGAGCAGGTGGGCAAGTTAACACATGCCCACACACAGCTTAGCGCTCAACTCTGGCTAGTCTTGCTTCAAAAAATGCCACGGTTCTTGACCAAGCAAGTTCAGCATTTTTCTCATCATAACGGCCGGTAGAGTCATTATGAAAACCATGATTAGCATTGGGATACATGTGCATAACGTAATCGACATTGGCCGCTTTTAAATCCGCTTCATATTCTGGCCATGACGCATTAACCCGTTTATCAAGCTCACCCAATTGGATCATCAGTGGCGCCTTAATATTTGGCCGTAAGGCTTTGGCCGCTGGCGTACCATAAAATGGAACTCCGGCATCAATCAGATCGCTTTCTATCGCGGCTAAATAATTCACCATATAGCCACCAAAACAAAAACCTACTGCCCCCAGTTTACCGTTAGATTGCTGATGTGATTTTAAAAACTTAGCAGCGGCAACAAAATCATATTGAATTTTTTCACGCTCAAGGGTGCGCTGCATGGATCTGCCTTCATCGTCATTGCCAGGATAGCCACCTAGCGGAAACAAGGCATCAGGCGCAAACGCAATAAAGCCTGCTTTAGCCAGCCTGCGGGCCACATCTTTGACGTAAGGGTTTAAACCTCTATTTTCATGAATAACCAATACCACAGGGAATTTACTATCAGGGTTTTCTACAGCTTGGGTGGGTAACACTAAATAGCCTCGACCTTCGCCATGGCCTTGGGGGGACGCAAAGTTCTGATAACTGGCTTTAATGTCACTATCGTTAAATGACACTTGCTCGGCTAAGGCATAATTAGGTAATAGCGCACTGGTTAATACTGTCATGGAATAGCCCAGCGCCACTAAACCGGTTAATTTTTTCATAAAAGTACGACGGTCCATACCGCCATGTGCATATTCATCGTACCAATCAAAAGCTTCTTGTGGAATATTATTATTTTTCATATTTTACCCATATCAAATTAGCGGCGCTGGTGTATTGACTTGATTACTATTAACTCATCGCAGCATTTACCTAAACAAATGAGAATAACAATCAAAACCATTTTGACTAATTAATATGCGGTAAGCTTGCTTAAAAAGCAAACATAAAGCAGTTGATTTATTTACACTAAAACATAAGCAAATAACGGCGCGCCAATCACCATAGCAATACCGGTAAAAATCATGGTTAGGCTGGCCACAACCCCTTCCTCTTGGCCAATTTCAGCCGCCTTGGCCGCGCCCACACCATGGGCAGCGCCGCCTAAAGCTGCACCTTTTGCCAATGGGCTTTTAATTTTGGCTAATTTAAATACAGGGCCGCAAAGTAACATGCCTAGCACCCCAGTAATTAATACTAAGGTTGCAGTTAAATCAGGTGCACCGCCAAATGCGGTAGTTGCCTCAATAGCAAATGGGGTTGATACTGAACGCACCAGTAAACTGTGTGATAGCTCAGGCGGTAAATAAACAAACTGCTCAATCAGCCATGAAGATAATAATCCCACCAGCAAACCAGTAATCACCCCAATGCTAATTGTTAATGGATAACGGCCAATTAACTTACGCTCACGGTATATGGGCAGCGCAAAGGCAATAGTTGCTGGCGCAAGCAAAGCGCTAAGATAATGGTTATAAACAAAATAAGTAGGTAACGGCACTGAAAAAATCACTACCAATACCATTAAACTTGCCGGAGTTGAAATAATCGGTGATAACCACCAGTAATGGTAATGTCGGTGCAAAAACTTACTACTAAAATAAGCCACTAAAGTCGCTAAAAGACATATCAGCGCTAAGGTTTGTGATGTCATCCATGGCGACGTCATTAAGGTCAATGAGCTAAGAAACTGCATATTAAACTCCCACCGTATCTGACGTTGCCAGCGCTGCATCTGCTAACATTTTTGTCGCTCTGTTGCGCCTTGCTCGGTTTCTACGGCGCTCGAATCTAAATACCCTATCAATAACAAAGCCGGTGATCACTAACACTGAAATACTGCCCAGCACTAAGGTGAACATCAAACTACCCCCAAACTCTTCAAACATAGGAGCATAATGGATTGAGGCGATAACCGGAGGAATAAAAAACAGCAATAATTCACCAATTAACCACATTGCACCAACGGCCACAAACCGCTCAGGTAACCACTTAAATGCCAATAGAATGTACAAGCAAATCAGGCCAATCACACTACTTGGTATGGGTAACGCTAGCAGCTCAACCAAGTATTGAGCGCTAAAAGCTAACCCACACAAAAAAGCCACTTGTAACAGCAAATAGGAAGTTCGTTTTACAAACATCAGGGAGGAAGTCATAACACATCAGATTAAATTCGTTTCGAGGTGGCTATTTTACCCTTGCAATAAAAATAAAAATAATGAATATTATTTACCAATTAAATAACTAAAAGCTATGTAATTATGGATCTTAAAACGCTGCAATATTTTGTCGACATCGTAAACTGTGGTGGCTTTAATCGCGCTGCAGAAAAAATCCATATTAGCCAACCTGCGCTGTCAAAATCCATCACCCAATTGGAAGCTGAACTTGAGCTTACGCTACTCACCCGTGGTAAACGCGGCACAGCCGTAACCCTTACCAGCTACGGCCAGCTGGTGTATGACTATGCGCAGCAGTTACTCAGCACCAAACAAGCGCTGTTTGATGAAATAGCCTTACTGAAAGGGCTCCATAAAGGGCAGTTAAAATTAGGCTTAGCGCCACTGGGCAGCGCCGAGCTATTTGCGCCAATTATTGCCAAATACCAGCAACGTTATCCACACATTAATAATCAGCTGTTAGTTCGCGGTGGAGTGCAACAAACCTTAGCATTAAAAAATGGCGAAATAGAGCTAGCAACAGGTATTATCGAGCTTAATCAAGAGTTTGAAGGAATAGCAATTCATACCGAGCCTATGGTCGTGGTGCTGCCAAGTCAGCACCCGCTGGCAAAGCAGCCGCAAATATCCATCAAGGCACTGGGTAACTGCGAGCATATCTTATTTGAAGCAGAGTTTTCACTGCATGAGATGGTCATTAATGCTTATCAACAGGCTGGTATCAGCATAGAAAGCCCAACCTTAGTGAATCAACCTGAGTTTGGCATAGCGCTGGTTGCTGCAGGCACTGGGATAATGTTATTACCTAAGTTTATTGCCGAGCGTTATCAACTGGAAGGCGTGGTGCAGCGTGAACTTATTGATACCAATTTAAGCTGGAAGATGAATTTATTTTGGAGTAAAGGCAAGCCATTATCTTTTGCCGCAATTGCCATGATTGAGCAGGTTAAAGAGCACCTTAACCAGCTAGCGCTTTAAATGCTAAAGTTGAATCATTTCAGATGAGATATCTCGCTATCAAACAACCTGAAAGTGATAATAGAAATGGATCGATTCTAAAGACAATTTAGGGCATAAGTGATTGAGTAATGCCGCAGTGGACGAAAACCCGGGCCAAGCGGCGGCTTTTTGCTTTTTCTGGCAGACCTTGTTAAAAGTAGTCACGACTGACCCAAGATGCGCCAGTGAACGAACACGCAATGACATAAGAGCCATGACAAAGTTTTCGCTTCTTTACATGTACACTTTAGCATTCTCGTGAAATCTAGTACGCTCTGATTTCCATCAGCTATCCTTACGGCCATACCCATGATTGAAGTTTCAAAGAACTTCATTAGCTGTTGAGTTGACATCATCCTTTTATTATCTTCCGCAGCTTCATGTGCTATGAATTTCTCGCCTTTCCAATCTAACAAGTTTACTAGCAAGAATCAGGGCAAGATAACGATGCCAATTTACAATAGAATACGGTCTTAGATGTTATATCACATTCTAAGACCTTCTATTACTTAATAGGATCCAGTTAAAAGCTATAGCCAATATCTGTACCGTTACTGATACTCAGAGTTTCACCGAGTAAGGTGAAACTCATTTCTGATGAATCATAAGTAGTGACTTTATAGCAAACTTATTAAAGCTTTTTTGCAGATGAAAGTTCAGCTTCTAGCTCTTTCATCGCTTTTTGAGTTTTAAATTCAGAATAAAGTACGGCTTCATCGTTAGGATCTAGCTTTTTACCAGACTCTTTAATTAACTTGTCAAATAAAGGCTTAGTATTTTCCATAATGACTAATGCACACAATTGTTTTTGATCATCAATACGAGCAAAAGCGACTTCTTTTGGTATTGCGCCTACAAGACTTTGTTCAGCAATCTGTTTGCTTACTTGTGCAAAGCTTGAACTACTTGTAGTCGTGTCATCTTCTTGTTGCTGTTGGTTAACTAGCTTATCCATCACCATTGCTTTAGTGTTTATTTGCGCAGCTAGATCTGCACGTGCGTTGGCAATCGCTTGTGCTCTACTTGCAGCCATATTACCGCTCCACTGAACACAGCTTGAAGATGCTAAGCCTGTTTCATGTGTCGGCATCAATACCCAACTCGGGACACTGTCATTTTCAGCTAGCGGTGTCGACTGAGGCTCTTGAGTGCTACTACATGCACCAACTAAAAGAAGGGTGCTAGCGATCATTAAATGTTTCTTCATCATAATTTACTGTTTCCATTCCATGTGGGTAATTTTGCTTGGTATTGCTCTTCTAATTTACGAACTTTTTTAAGGTAATTCTTAGTTTCAGAATAAGGTAAATCTTGCATTAGAGTGTGATAAACCTGCTCACTAGACATGGTATTTATTTTCCCTAATGCTTGTTTAACATTGCGATTGCTACCACCATTAAATGCCTTAGCGACATTACCTGCACCGGTATTGTAAGCCGCTATAACGCAGTATTTTCGACTTTGAGGATCAATAATGCCCTTAAGGTAGCGCTCAGATAATATCGAAAGATAGCCTGCTCCATAGAGAATATTTGTTTCTGGCTGATAGAGTTCGTTTGCGGTGGGAGCAGCTTCTTGTTGAAGCAACTTATTAGCCACATCCATTCCTGCCGATCTCGGGACAATCTGCATTAAGCCAAAGGCTGGTATATGGGATTTTGCTTCTGGATTAAATGATGACTCAGCATGGGAGATTGCTAACAATAAAGCCAGTTCTTGTCGCTGCTCACTGGCTTGTGTATTAAACGAATCCAAATATGGTGATGCCTTTTTATATAAATAGTCGTCAGGTAACGCAATCGTATACGACTGTATATTCTTATACTTCACATCCTTCTTTTTAACTTGCTCTACTTGTTTTTCAAGGTTTTTAACTCGTAACTGCTGTTGCTTATCAAGCTGTTGCTTCTTAGTCTTTAGCTCAGTTTCAGTAAGCCTTTCGTCAGCCTCAAAGCTATTTACGACTTGCTCATGCTGCACAATAATTTGTTGTTTTAGCAAAATTTCAGATGCTTCGACTTGAGGTTGCTGAATCATTTTTGGCGTTGTTTGCTGTAACAATTCAAAAGAATCGTCATTGTCGATGACGATTTTTACTAACGTCGCTGTATTGCTTTTATCCAGTGCTGCTGACGTTAAAGGATCATCCCCAACAAGCTGCTCTATGGTTAACGTATTGGCTTGTTCGTTAACAATAATCCTGCTGTTTAAATCGTCACTATAAACAATTTCTTGCTCAATTGAGCTTTGCGCAGGTGCAGCCCATTGCTCTAGCAGTTGGCCACGAAATGCATCATATTCTGCCAAGTATTGCTGCCTAAATGTGTCATATTCTTGCTGTCTTTGTTGGCTAAAATCCTGTTGCTGCTGTTTCCAGCCTTTTTTAAACTCATCAAAAGAGGCATCTGTTGCGAGTACCAAAGACGGTAGAAGTATCATTGGTAGCAGTAGTTTACGCATGACTATGTCCTTAAAAGTAAGCATTGAATTCATACTTTGTCAGCAATGAATCTGCAATATATTGCGGTGAAATCTCAGAAATGCCATAAAAATTAGCAGTATAAGCCGCTAGTTTTTGTGTTAATTGGCTTACCTCTGCAGAATTGTCTTCTAACGTTGCATGTTCAAGCTCATTCAAGGTTAAAGTGGCATTTGTTTGAACTTGTTCATATTCAGTGAAACCGGCCAACAAATTTAAGTACATTCCCTGTGCCCCTAATTCTTTAGATTGCAGGTAGTAACTCACATTTTGATAATCATAAAAAAATAAATTTGAATCAGCTGTTATATCTGCAATGGTATTGGCTTTAAGTAAGTGGTCAGTAAAAGGTACTGCTGGGGTGAACTCAGCAAGTAACGGATTTTCATGTTGTAAGCTATGTAGCACAATTCCCACAATACGCTGCTCTTTGTTAATTAGCGTCAGCAGATATTTAGGATCTTTATAATAACGATATTCGATATTGGGATCTAAATTCGAGGTTTTAATCACCTGAGGAATACCCACACTCTGCTGCACAAACTCAAGATAATTACCAATATCCAAAGCTGCTACTCTTTTATCCTCTATCTGGTGAGTAAAATGAGTAATGAATGCTTGATAACCCTCTGTAAGTAATTGCTTGGTGTCAGCCCAATTACCCAAGCCCATTAGCACCACCATCAGCACTAAAAAGCCTGAAGCGACTCGAGCAAAAAAGCCTTTTTTCTTGGGCTGGCCACCGGTATTGACGGTGTTTTTATTTAAAATATCTTGAGCATTCATTCGCTAAATTTTTATCCTTTACGTTTTACAATATGGCTTTATTGTTCTTAGTGATTAAAAATAACTACTTAAATCATCGGCTTGACTAGCTTCAATTTGTTGTAATTTGTCCTCTGCATTTTCAAGCAATTGCAGACAGACTGGCTCATCACAGGCCCCCATTAAGTTCACCACTTCATCAAATTTTTCAGCGGCTAACCATATTTTCCCGACGGCTATTTTACTTTGGTTTAGGGTTAATTTTTCAGGGTGTAAATGTTCGTCTAAATAGGCTAAAGCTGATGCTAAATCAGTTTGGCTCGCAATTAATGCCACCGCATCGGCTTGTGTTCGCCTATGCTGTAACGCCACCTTTAGCATCGCACGTAATAACTCAATATCACCGTCTTCTGCTGCCCACCAAGCGCCAGTGAGTGCCAGCCCGGCTATATTATATGAAGCATCACTAGAACTAACCTTACCTTCACAATTCAAACCATCGTGTGTTTTTTCTTGTTGATAATCCGTAATATTGGCATCTATAAAACTCAATGGTTTTGGCAGTACTTGCGACGTACGCGCCATTAAATCAGCGCGCACTTGCTCTCGTAGCGGTAACGTTAACGCACGCCGACAAGCTGCTTGTAAAGCAGCTTTTGAGTGTGTTTTTAAAGCCACCACTTTAGCGCTACTACCATTTGCCTCACTAATAAAAAAAGGGCTAGTTTCTCTAACGACACCACTACTATCTACGGAAATGTCGCCAGAGAAAATCGAGGCAGCTAAAACAATAGATAGCATTAAAGCTCCTCGGTGCTCGATACCTTGCCTGAAGCTGCTTGTGGGTTTGCCGCGTTATTATTTACACCGCCAACAGCCTTAATTTTGCGAGCTGAGTTATCGCTGGCATTTAAACTTTGCCCACCCACTTGCATCTCTTTATTGGCTTTTTTCGCTGTAGCTTCAAGGCTTGGTGAATACACTGCAATACTGTACTGCCAGTAACCATCTTCACTACTAAAGCTTTTTACACTGACACCCGCAGGCAGTGTTCCCTTTGCTAGTGTCGAGTAATCATCAGATTGTTTAAATTGGTTAACAAAGGTTTCACGATCATTTTCAAGCACTTTTACTTGCTGAGGATCTTGCATGTAAGGGTCGTCATATTGAAATTGTGAAGAACCTTCCATTTGCTTTTCATCAAAGCTACCTTCCCAATACACTTTCTCACCTTGCATGGTTGCCAATAATGCTGAGCGAGCTCGGGTTTGCGATTGTGACTTGGCTGCAGAGCGTAACTTATTGGCTACAGACTTATTTTTATTTTGTCGAATAATCGCAGAGCCATACCCCATAACAACAACTTCACCGGTTTCTGCATGGGTGAGGATTTTAGCGCCGACTGGAGGTAACACCCCACCTTTGATATCGCTAACAACTTGTTTAAAAATGCTATTAGGATCTGTGGTGACCGCTACTGCACCATGCTTTTGACGCACTTGAGCACGTGTTTTAGGCGTAGAAATTAAACTCACACGCACATTACTTGCTGCAACATCGTCATACACATCAAATGTCACGAAGCCTGCAAGAGAACCTGAGATCGACTCCTTACAGGCTTCCATCATTTTTGTTTGTGTATTGGCAACACTATCAACGCCAGTATCAATCGCATCCATACTGGTCTGAACGAGATTACTACATTGATGATCAACCCCTGTCATGTTTTCGATTAGCTGCTTTTTTGCGATCAAGTAAGCTTGGTTATAGGCGCCTCGCTTAGATAGTAATGTGGCATTGAGGTTGTCATAGGTGGTGTAACTGACGCTACCAATAGACAAAATCCCTGTTCCACTACCAACCTGGATCATTTTGACACCGTCTTCATCATTTTCAATCAACGCTTGATGTGCAACCGCAACCGCCAAACTGGCATCATCAGCGACGATGGCATCACCTTGCACGAGCACATCATCGCTATCAACCTGTTCAGCACCAGGTCTTGCCGGCACCATATCGGTTAAATCAAAGTCATCGCTCGCCATTGCTGGCATAGAAAGCGAAAGCGCTAGAGTTAATATTCTTAATTTCAAAATAGTTTCCTTACTTTTTAATATCTAAGAGTAAAATCATTTTCAATACTGATGGCGGATAATCTGTTACCAGTGGTAGTTAACACTTGATGCACGGCATCAGCGAGGTCACCTGTCGCGCCTTTATATCTCAGGCTAGCAACAATGTTGTTATCTTTTTCATATATGGTCACATCAGACACTCCGCCCAAGGTACTTAACAATGCTTGAAGTTTTTGCGGTTGCTTGATTTGGGATTGGGGTAACCATATTTGGCGGACTAGTCCGCCTCGAGCAACAACTTGAGTAAACGCCTGTTGCAACGCTTGTTGTAAATCTTGGGCTTGTTGTTCATGGGCAAGATGAACTGACATTAAGTCTTGTTCAACTCGCTGACCACTGGGCAAAGCTAATAGCGCAGGGTTATTTTTCCAGTGGCCATAGATATTACCGCTCAAATCTTGAACGCTCACATTGAGGTGTAATCGACTGGTATTGGTGGTATTCGCTAACTCAGCAGCGGCCAATACCACTAAACTAGCCACGTTAGCTACTTCCACACCTTGCTCACCTAACCATAAGGTTAATTCGGTTTTTAAAGGCTCTGGCGCAATCACTTTCACCCGCGGCGAGCCTATTACTGATAAAAGCTTGGATGCTTGCTGCACTAGCGGTTTTTTTTCAACTACCGCATGCAATGTCACTTGCAAACCATCATTATCGATATTTTGGCTATCTAAAATCTGCCACTCTTTAACTAAACCTTCGCTATGGCTGGATAACTGTTGCCCAATAAGCTCTTGCATTTGGGTGGTTTCAGTATCATTTAACACCTGTAAGTTCATCAATGATGACTGACTGTGCTGCTGGGTTAACCACACGCCAACCACCTGTGAAACAGCTCGTTGTAAAGCATCCATTTCAGCATGATGACGAGCGGTTTTGCCATTTTTAGGCCAACCTTCACCCGACACGGTAACACTGATATTTTGAGTACCTTCTTCCCAGTTTTGATGGCTAGGAGCAGGAATATCCAGCAAAGACAAGCTAACGCTGACACAAGTATCATTACCACTTAAGCTAGGTGATGAGGTGTTTAATGGAATAGCCCCCATACTTAACCCCTCAATAATGTCACTACGTTGCTGCTCATAAAGGCGCACAGTGTCATCATCTAACGATGCTCCTAAAAACTGATTATTGTCGGTAATAGCTAAACTTTTATTACCTTTAATAAATGCTGCCAGCTCTGCCGCAGCTTGGGTTTTAGCACTAGAAATAGCCAAGTTACCACGACCATAAGCGCAGGCAGTTGTTTCCATCATGCCATCAGGGAGAACCTTCACCTCTGCCGCCAGTGGCGTAGACAATAAGGCTAATAAACTTAAGCCTATTGTTCTCATGTGCGTTTCTCCAAAAAGCCTTGTGGCGTCCCTACAGAAACAGCAAATACCTTACTGTTAGGATTAGGGCGATAAATTCCACCTTTAGCTTTTTTCTTGATTGAATCCGCAAGGTCATTATCTTTCCAGCGAATGATCTCGCCAATAGAACTATTGGCAGAAGGAGTCACATGAGCAACACCAATAGGTTCAACAAACCCTGCTTCATAGCTAAATACAATCATGGTTTCATTGGGTAATACACCTGCATTTTGACCGCGGTCTAGACTTAGTTGATTACCTTTTATACCCATTACCTGAGTAGTTGCAGGCATTTCTGTCAGCATACGCGTTAATAAAATATCAATGCCACGAGAAGCCATATCATTGACTACGGCATTAACATGAGCACTATCAAAATAACGGAAGCCACTCACATAACGATTGCTGGCAGTGACGTATTTGAGTTCAGACCGCTGGCGCACATCTTCAGATTTAACTCTAATTTTGCCTAAATTAGGGTGAGATAATTTTTCACGAGTGTAAGGATTAAGCACCGAACTGGTTAGCTCTAAGGTGTAATCCATCCAACTGGTGATACTGCCTTCATTTTTAACCGTTCGTAGTGAATCTAATTTAACGATGTAATCTGGGTGAAGCACTTGCTGGCTACTGACTTTTTCAGCTAATGCTTTAGCCCCTTGCTGATCAAGAACTGTTTGTTGTTCTTGTGAGACAGTTTTATCGTCTCGGGTAACAATTCTAAAACGATTAATGCCAGCAAACTGATTCTCTAGCATCATTAACAGTTGCTGATCTTCAAAGGCACTTAATGCTTCAACCCCTTCCCCTTCACCAGTAACCCTAGCGACGTCAAAATACATCCGGACAATAGGTTTTTTCAGTGGGCAGCCATCATTTTCATTGTTTACATCGAAACTACAGCGGTCTAAACCCTGAGTATCAAAATAAGACGGAACACGAATGTCACTGTCTTTAAATTCGTAAGCACTTTTTGCCACTTCCGCATTAGATGCTCGATTACTGACTTTATCTGTGCGAGTCTGCTGTGCAGGAGTACTTTGACAACCCGCCAGCACAGCTAAAGCGAGTAGAGAAAAAGAAGCATATTTTACAAATTTCATAACAAATCCTAATTATCGAACATCCAATTACTGATAGGGTCTTGTAGTTGTGTTTCTAACTGTTGCAGCGCAATTGACTTAGCTATCGCAGAATCAGCACCGACGCCTTCGGCAACAACATTGCGCTGATGTAATACTCTAAAAGGTGACTTGGTTTCTGTAATCGACAGCAACAAATTGGCTTGGGCTAAGCGCTTAGCACCACGATTAGCGTATTTCCATTTCAGATTAGCTTTGACCCACAAAGGCGTATTACCACCTTGAGGAAGTGCGCTGCTTAATACTGATTTAACCGTAGCTAATTCATGACTGGCGATGACTTGGCAGGACACAGAATCAAATGCCTGCCGCTTATGCGCCATAAAACCATCAAGCTGTTGATAAAAATCACTATTACTAGCATTGAGTAAGCTCAGTACCCTTAAGCGCTTATTGGCAACATCGAGGGTTTCATCATAGCGAAGCGCCCAAATAAACTTCTGGCTGGGTTTTGCAGGAGGGGGTGACAGACGGGACAAAATAGCCAACTCATTTTCTAAGTTAGCGATGAGTGTCGATTTTTTTATTCCAAGCAGTAAAGCTGTTTCAGTGTCGACTTGCGCAGCCTCTAACTCCTCTACACCTTCAAGTGTAAAAGGCAAACTACTCATCTGACTCGTTTGCGTAAATTGGCTTTCTGCATGGCTGTTTTTAGTCGTTATAACCTGAGTTTGCTCAACGCTGTAATCAACACTTAATTGCGCTACGATCTCGCTTAAAGCCGCATCTCTGGCAGCGATACGATCGCTGCCAGTCCCAACGCCAATGATGTAATCATCATTGTTAGGAGTATGCGTTACCCACTCAGGCCAAGCATATACAGAAGCGCTAAAAGCAATTGCCATAAAAAAGGCAAATAGGCTTTTAATCATTAGCTTTTAGCTTCCTGCTCTTGTTGAAGCTGTTTAACTGCATCAATTGTTTCTTTCTCTAAATCAATAATTTCATTAGCTTCTAGTGCTAGTGATAGTTGATCCGTGGCTTTTAATAATGCAGTACCAAGATCTTGTGGATCCTCTTCTGTTTCTTCATCAGACATCATAGATGAAAATAGAGAACCAGCTGCATTGATTGCCGTTGCTTGCGCTACTGCTGTACCATGTTCAGATAAGATATAAACAGACTTAGCAATTTCTACTGTCAAAGTCGTTGTTAACTCAACATTTTGGTTGTAAACATTTTCATTAGCTTGGCTATAAGCATTAATTTTTGGTGCAATTTTTTCTTCTTCAGTTTTAGCGCCAGCATCAAACTCTGCAATGGCAAGCTCAAGCTCTTCAGGAGTGGCATCTTTATAAGCATATAAAAATGCTTGTACATCCCTGAAGTTTTCAGTTTGCTTTCTATATTCACCAATAACATTACGCTGACGTTCTAATATCGCAGCCGCCATATTCAAAAACTCATCAACACCAGGTTGAATAGTTACTGGGTTATAGCCTAAGTTATCCATTTTGACAGTAAGCTCTGATACAGCTTGATCTCGATCAAGCGTTGCAGCGTTATCAGATGTTGAAGCACAGCCAGTAAATAATGGTACGCAGATTAATGCACAGATGAGAGATTTTTTCACGTGATAGTTCCTTTGATAATAGAATTATCAAGGAAGAAGGCGCAGGCAAATATTATAAAAAATGGATCTTCCATAATAAATTTCTTAACTCTTCCCTGAATCGTGGTTTCATACTACAACAATAAAAAAATATAAACCACAGGAAAGTAACGCATTTTTACATCACAATCACAAATTTAGACACTCAGCACAAACCGACAACAACCCAGTAAATAGCATGTACATTAGAAAAAAAACACAAAATAAAACTATTACAAAAACAAATTACAGAATAAAATTCCGCATATAAATTAAAAAATAACAACTAGGTTATCGTGAACGATAAAATTCACTCAATATTTATT